>DYGL01000010.1:0-1932 GCA_020724725.1 Candidatus Microgenomatus sp.
ATTTGATCAAATGGGCGAAAGAGTAGCTGACAAGATTATTGAAGGCGCTGATGGTCAAGGCAGATTTTTTATCTATTTGCCGTTATAATAAACCTCATGGACAAAGAATTGTTATTGCAAAAAATTCTAGAGCAAGCTCTAGAGAATTTTACTTTGCAAACACCACTTAAGTTTGAAAAACCAAGCAATGAAAGTTTTGGTGATTTATCAAGCAATGTTGCCATGATAGCTTTCAAACAGGTCGCTGATAAATTTAATTCTCCTAGAGATTTGGCTCAAAAAATAGCCGACAAGATTGTCGATTTAGATCAAGACAAGCTTCTTCAAAAAGTTAGTGTCGCAGGCCCAGGCTTCATTAATTTTAAATTTGCCGACCAACAAGTTCTAAGTAATTTAGACAAGATTTTAAGACTGCAAAAAGTCGAGCTAATCGATCTTGGTCGAGCTAAAAAAGCCATCGTCGAATACTCTTCACCCAACATTGCCAAGCCTTTTACCATTGGTCATTTGCGCTCCACCATTATTGGTGACAGTGTAGCCAATCTTTTGGCCGCTAGCGGTTATGAGGTTTTTAGAGATAATCACTTGGGAGATTGGGGGACACAATTTGGTAAACAGATAGTCGCCATCAAAAAATGGGGCGATGAGGCGTTGATTGATTTGTCAGAGCGTCCAGTTGAACAACTAGTTGCTCTTTATGTCAAATTTCATGAAGAAGCTGAAAAAAATCCCGAACTAGAGGAAGAAGCTCGAGAGTGGTTTAAGAAACTAGAAAATGGTGACCATGAGGCTCGTCGCTTATGGCAAAAATGCATTGATTGGTCTTTTATAGAATTTGCCAAAATTTATGAATATTTAGGAGTAACTTTTACTGAGAATCAAGGTCGTGGTTACGGCGAATCTTTTTTTGAAAAAGATTTACAGCCATTAATTACCGAATTAAAAAGCAAGGGCTTTGCACAAAGTGGCAAAGAAGGCGCTATCTTATTTTTCTATCCAGATGAAGAATTCACTCCACTCATGATTGCCAAAAAAGATGGTAGCACTCTCTATGCTACTCGAGATTTAGCCACCGATAAATGGCGCTTAGAGAATTCTCGGTATCAAAATTCAGATGGCAGCGCACCTTTAGTCGTCAATGAAGTGGGGAGCGAACAAACTTTTTATTTTCAACAACTTTATCGCGCCGAAGAGATTATGGGTTGGTATCAAAAAGGAGAAAGAGTTCACGTCAAACATGGTCTCTATCGCTTTAAAGAAGGCAAAATGTCAACCCGCAAGGGTAATGTGATTTGGTTAGAAGAAGTCTTGGAAAAAGCCAAGGCTAGAGCTTTGGCTATTACCGAAGATGAAGCAATTGCTCAAGCCGTGAGTGTGGCCGCTCTCAAATGGAATGATCTTAAGAGAAAATCAGAGCTTAATATCAATTTTGATTGGGATGAAATTTTGAATTTGCAAGGCAATTCTGGCCCTTACATGCTTTATAGCTATGCTCGAGCCAAAAGTATTTTGCGCAAAGCAGAAGAAAATCCAAGCGAGTTCTCTAACAATGAAGAAGTCTCTATCAATGATTTGGAAAAATCACTTTTAAATAAATTAGATGAATTTGCCAAAGTTGTGGCGAGAGCCAGTAAGGAATTTGCTCCCCACCACCTTTGCACCTATTTGTTCGAGTTGGCTGCACTTTTTAATAGTTTTTATAACAAATACCAGATCTTAAATAGCCCACTAGAGCGTCAATTTAGGCTTAAATTGGTCGAGGCGGTAGCAATTATCCTCAAACAAGGCCTTAATATGCTCGGTATTCGAACTTTGGAGAAAATGTAGTTATAATAAAATTATGTTGTCAGTCGTTTTGGCTACACACAATGAAGAAAAGAATCTCGCCCCTTGTCTTTTAGCAATCAAAGATTTGGCCGACGAAATTATTGT
>DYGL01000010.1:2032-23274 GCA_020724725.1 Candidatus Microgenomatus sp.
GTCAAAACTATCGTCACCATTCATGACGTCATTCCCTTGCTTTATCCAACTTATTATCCGGTTGGCAAAAAAGGCAAGCTAGCTTTTCTCAAACAAAAACTTGCCTTGCGCAATGTTGATGCGGTTATAACCGACTCGCAAGCCTCCAAAACCGACATTGCTAAATATCTTGGAGTGGAAATGAACAAAATTCATGTTGTTTATCTCGCTCCCAGTCCAGATTTAGCAGCTCAGACAGAAACAGAAGTGCAACGAGTGAGAAGAAAATATAAGCTACTAAAAAAATATTTGCTTTACGTAGGCGACATCAATTACAACAAGAATTTGCCTCAACTGATCAAAACTCTTAAGTTTCTAGATAAAGAAATTAGTCTGGTTTGCGTAGGAAAAAATTTCTATCCTCATGAGATTCCAGAATGGCAGTGGCTGGAAACACAGATTGCCCTAAGCGATGTCAGTAAAAGAGTTAAATTTATTACTGATCTAGCTGGCGACAATTCAAAGGATTTAGCTGCCATTTACAGCGGAGCCTTGGCCTATGTTCAGCCTTCACTTTATGAGGGTTTTGGTTTGCCAGTTTTGGAAGCCATGACTTGTCTCACACCAGTGATTTGTGCCAATAATTCCTCACTTTTGGAAGTGGCTCTCAATAAAGCAGTGATGGTAGAAGAAGCCAAAGCTGAAGATTTTGCTCAAGCTGTAGAAAGCATTTTGGCTTGGTCGCCCACACAAAGAAAAAAGTTTACCACTCAAGCCCTAAAGCATGCTCAAAAGTTTACTTGGGCTAAAACCGCTAGAATCACCGCTAAAATCTACCAAAACATTGCACAAAAATGAGCAAAAAAGAAAAATTGAGCATTTTTTACCTTTTTCTAATTTGGGTTTTGACCTTGAGTCTTGTTGTCCTATTATCACCACTGTTTTTACCATATCAACCTAGCTTTCCTTACGCTAGCCAGCTAAATAAATTTGCCCTGCCTGATGTGTTAAGCAAACTTGCCAATTTCGATGGGGTTCATTATCTAACAATCAGTGAAAAAGGTTATTTGGGCACTGGTCTAATACAAGCATTTTTCCCACTATATCCGCTTTTAATTGCTCTGATAAACCCACTTTTTAATAACTATTTGGCTAGTGGTTTAATTTTAAGTCATCTGTTTGCTCTGTTTAGTTTTTACGCTTTTTACGCTTTGGTCAAAATGGATTTTGGCAAAAAAATTGCTTGGTGGAGCCTGATCTTTTTTGCCTTTTTTGTCAGTAGCTTCTATCTGCGTAGTTTTTATGGTGAGTCGCTTTTTATGACTCTTTTGTTTGCTAGTTTCTTGGCAGCTAAAAGCAAAAAATATCTTTTAGCTGGAATTTTGGGCTTTTTTTTGAGTTCAACTAGAGTAATTGGAATTTTTATTTTACCTAGTTTATGGCTACTAATTTATTTAAACGATAAAGAAAACTACCAAGCCTACTTACAAGTCAGCCTAAGCGCCTTTGGCCTCTTGGCTTACATGATTTATTTGAAGTGGCAATTTGGAGATTTTTTATACTTTTTCACCCTCCAAGAACAGTTTGGCGCCAGCCGTCAAAGTAGTTTAGTGACCTATCCGCAGGTGATTTATCGTTACCTCAAGATTTTTTACACGGTCAGGCCTTTTGATTTGAAATATTATGCTTATGTTCAGGAGTTTATCTTATCAGTAGCCAGTTTAGTCTTACTAATAATGGCAGGCTGGCAAAGTTTCAAAAGTAAAACTTTACAAATTTTACCTTATTTGCTTTTTGCTCTTTTAGCTTATTTTTTACCAACTCTAACTGGTAATTTTTCCAGTATGCCACGCTATATTTTGGCTTGCTTTCCCATTTTCATTTACCTAGCTCAAATCTTAAAAGCTTATAAATTTTTGTACCTGACAATCTCAATAATCTTCCTTATAATCAACCTCATCCTCTTTAGCCAAGGCTATTGGGTTGCTTGATTGAATCAAAAGAAAGGCTTTATGAAAATTTTAATTACAGGTGGAGCTGGTTTTATTGCTTCTCATGTGGCGGACGCTTATATCGAATTAGGCCATGAAGTGGTGATTGTCGACAATCTTTCTAGCGGTAACAAAGCCAATCTCAATCCTCAAGCCAAATTTATCGAAGCTGACATTACTGATCGAGAAAAAATTCAGGAGATCGTCAGAACCGAAAGGCCAGAGATCATCAATCATCACGCTGCTCATATCCAAGTCGGTTATAGCGTCAAAAATCCACAATTTGATGCAGAAAACAACATTATGGGTTTGCTTAATATCATGGAGGCAGCCAAAGAAATTCCAGTCAAAAAAGTGATTATGGCTGCGACTGGCGGAGCGATGTATGGCAACAAGCCCACTCCTTTTAACGAAGAGATGAAGGCTGAACCACTCTCGCCTTATGGCATTTCCAAACGAGCAGGGGAACTTTACCTCAATTATTATCACGAACTCTATCAAATCCCTTTCATTTCCTTGCGTTATTCCAACGTTTATGGCCCTCGCCAAAATGCTCATGGTGAATCTGGAGTGATTGCAATTTTCTCAGAAATGATTGCGGATGGTAAAGCTCCAGCTATCAATGGTGATGGCACCCACACTCGCGATTATGTTTACGTTAGTGACGTGGCCAGAGCCAATGTTTTAGCTCTGGAGAGTGACTTTGTTGGTGAGCTAAATATCGGCACCCAAACTGAAATCTCCACCAATGAAGTTTTTCGCAAAGTTGTCGCTGAAATGGGCGCCGACGTAAAAGAAGTGCACACCGCTGAAAGACCTGGCGAACAAGTCACTAGTTCTCTAGACTACAGCAAAGCCAAGAAAATTTTAGGCTGGGAACCAGTTGTTAATTTTGACGAAGGCGTCAGGCGAGTAGTCGCTTGGTATAAAAAAACTAATTAATAATTAATATTATTGCGGAAGCAATCCTAATCATTTAAAATTCCACACATGCACATACTTGAAACAGTTCTGCTAATTGGTTTTATTTTACTTTGTTTTTCTCTCCTGCAACATCTAGCCAACCAGAAACTCTGGCCTTACACCATTTTACTTTTGGCTTTTGGTCTGATTGCTAGACACCTTTTTAGCGCTCTTCATTTACCGATACATTTAGAATTAAGTAGTGATGTGACTTATTTTTTCTTGTTGCCAATTCTTCTCTTTGGTTCAGCCATTCATCTTAATTTTCACCAATTTCGTTTGCAATTCAAAACCATTAGCTTTTTATCAACCTTTGGTCTCTTGCTCTCAATCGTAGCTATTGGCGGTCTTTTGGCGCTCATTTTGGGTTGGGATTTAAAGACTGGCTTGCTTTTTGGCTCGCTGATTTCGGCAACTGATCCGATTGCAGTTCTGGCGCTCTTCAAAAGTTTGGGTGGGCCTAGAAGATTGGCTCTTCTTGCTGATGGTGAAAGTATGATCAATGATGCCACGGCAGTAGTCATGTTTCGTATCTTAGTGGCCATCGTGATCGGTGGAGAAGCTTTATCTGAGAAAGTACTTTTACACTCTGTAGGCGAATTTAGCTATGTCTTTTTTGGTAGTTTGTTGGCGGGAGCAGTTTTTGGTTATTTGACTTCTTTGGCTTTGGCCAAAATTGAAAACGATTTGCTGGTTGAAACCACCTTAACTTTGGGTGGAGCTTTATTAGTTTTTACCGCCATGGAGCATTACTTTCATCTCTCAGGAGTAATTTCTACTGTGGTAGCCGGCTTGTTTGTGGGTAATTTAGGCCGATCTCGCATTTCTCCTAGTGTTGCTCATTTCGTCCATGAATTATGGGATTATTTAGGATTTTTGGCCCTGTCTTTTGTCTTTTTCTTTGCAACTTTCCATCTAGATGTTAGCTTTTTGGCCAATGCCTTTCCAGAATGGTTGTGGGTGGTTTTGGCTGTTTTGCTGGCTCGAGCCATTTCGATCTACGTATCCTTTTTTATCACCAATCGTAGTCGATTCTTTAAGGATGAGCCCAATGTGCCAATGTCTTGGCAACACATTATGAACTGGGGTGGCTTAAAGGGAGTAATTCCTTTGGTTTTGGTCTTCTCCTTGCCTGATTCTTACGCTTACAAAGAAGTGATGTTTCAATTTACCTTTGCTGCGCTTTTATTTACCTTGTTTATCAATGGCTCAACCATTGCTTGGTTGCTCAAAAAACTGAAGCTTAACTTGCCTTCCAAATTTGAAGAGGTGCAAACAATTTATGATAGACTTTTTGACTTGGAAGCAGCAGTAACCAGATTAAAAAATGGTAAGCCACTTGGCATTTCCAAAAAAGAAATCGATAAACAACTACAAAACTGGTTAGATCAAGAGAGAGAATTACTTTCACAAATCAACCAAATTGATAAAGAGCAATACCACGACTCTCTGGCCATGCAAAGCTTGATTATTGAGAGAAGTGTTTATGAAAAACTCTTGGAAAGACAGGAAATTAGCGAAGCTGCTTTCTTTGAATTAGACACACAACTCGATGTTCAGGCTGATGCGATCGAATACCCAGAAATCAAAAGCAGAGCTCTAGATAAAAATGGCAAGGTCAAAGACGCTAAGCTTTTCCGTCAACGAATTTTTGAACTACGTCGCTTATTACTCAAACATCCTATTTTAAAAAGAATCTATTTGCTCGATGAGCAAAGAATCTTTTTAGATAGATTCATGATGGTGAGAGCTCGTTTCATTGGATCTAAAAGAGTTTTAAGATATCTAGCTGACCTACAGATCAAAACTAGTAATCCAGTTTTGGTCAGAGAGCTAGACAAGCTCATTGCTCGTTACGAAAAGTATCTAGAAAAAGCTGATCTTGAGCTAGGGAAACTGAAAAAAGAAGTTGACTTAAGCACCTACAAGAAAGAAGTTCTGAGTCACGCTCTTGTTCACCAACATTCACCTTGGAATTATTGAGTAATAGGCTTAATAGACAGAGCCATTTCTCTCATCATCTCGGTAATGCGCCAGTCTTCGATGTAGAGCAATTCCAATTTTAGGTAGTTGGTTCCAGTGACTTCTTGATTCTTACTACTATCAAAATAAGGATAGTTGAATTTATAAAAATAAACCTCAACGTTTTGCCCTGGAGCAGTGTCTTGTTTTTCTTTACCTTTATAGTAATTAATGTGACCATGGGGGGTGTCGATTTCTTCAGGTTCGACGTATTCCAAATCTTTAAGATACTCTTCTTGAGTTTTCTGCCAAAATTCATCATCAAAAAGACTCGGATCTTCATAAATCGTAAGCTCATAAATTCCTCTAGAGTAAGCCACTCTGGTGAAATCAATCGGGTAAGGGCTGATGGCAAAAGTCTTGGTTTCACGCTTATCATTGGTAAAAAAGAGCGAGACATGCCAGTCGCGAGGATATTGAAAGGTAAAATCCCAATAACGAGCAATTGACCATTTGCCGTTTTCTTTTTCTTCTTGCTGTGCCTTGTAGTTGTCATATTCTGACTTGAGAGCCTGATAGAGGTTTTTGCCATCGTAGAGCTTGAGTAGTAAAAAACCGGCCAGAAGCATGACTGCTAGGGTCAAAAGAAAATTGTCTCGATTATCTTTCATGAAGTTAAGATTAGCATAAAGTTGCACTTCTTGAAACCTAATGACAATAAAATCATTTCAATTTAAAATTCTTCCTTAAAAAGCAAAAAACTGGTAAGCGGAACATCATCTCACTTGACCAGTCTTTATTGATTTGATTATATCTCGCTGGCTTTTTTTGTCAACTTAGCAAATAGTCTGAGCGCCTCCGCAATAGCTTGATCCATGTTAATGTAGCGATAAGTTCCCAGACGGCCGACGAAGTAAATGCCTTGATTTTCTAGTTTTTTTGCCTCTCTCTGATATTTTTGCAAAAGGTCATGATTGCGCTGACGCGGGACTGGATAGTAAGGTTCGCCATCCCAAGTCGGATATTCTTTAGAGATGACGGTGCTACTCACCGACTTTGTTGGTGGATAGAAATGCTTGTATTCGATAATGCGAGTAAAGGGATAATCTAGACTTGGATAATTAACCGCACCAGTAGCTTGATAAAACTCTTGGTTATGGCGTTCAAAATGAAAATCTAGAGAACGGTATTCAAGGTGTCCATAAGCATAGTCAAAATATTGGTCAATAGCCCCAGTGTAAAAAATTTGGTCAAATTTCGAGAGGTCAGCTGTGGCTTTCCAAGCAAAAAAGTCAGTTTCAAGCTGAAGTTTGATATTAGGATGCTTGAGCATTTTAGTGACCAAGCCCTCAAAACCGCCCTCAGGCAAAGCCTGATAACGGTCAGTGAAGTAGCGATTATCGCGATTATAGCGGATAGGATTGCGCTTGATGACTGAGGCGTCGAGCTCGCTAGGGTCGAGAGCCCATTGCTTCTGACTATAATTGGCAAAAATAGCTTCATAAAGCTCTGAACCTACCATCGATAGGACATAGTCTTGGCTACTTTGAATTTTGGCTAATTTGTGGCGCTTTTTAGCTAGAAATTTCTTCATCGCTTCTGCGTCTGGCAAAGAGAGCTCAAAAAATTGATTGACTGAATTGAGGTTAATCGGTAGATTGAGAAGCTTTTCACCCACTTTGACCAAAACCTGATGTTGATATGGTCGCCAAGTGGCGAATTGTTTGACATAGTCCCAAACTTCCTGACTGTTGGTATGAAAAAGATGAGCGCCATAGTTGGAAACGCGAATACCAGTCTCCTGATCCAGATGATCGAAGCAGTTGCCAGCCAGATGAGAGCGTTTGTCCAGAACCAAGACCTTGGCTCCAGCGCTAGCGTAGCGCTCTGCCAAAGTCGCTCCAGAAAGACCAGCGCCGATGATGAGGATAGAAGGCATGCTCTTATTGTACTTTCTTTAGTTTTTTTTGCTTGGCATTTTCTGCCGTCACTACACTTTGACCAGTTTGACGCTCAATTTCTTGACGAGCTATACCAGCTACACCACCACCTTTTCTGGCTACCACTTTATTTTCTTGAAGGCCACTAGGCTGTTGTTGCTTGGAAATTTCAGTGGTTGAAACCTCAGCTAGCATATTGAGTACAATCTCTAAATTAGTCATGTTGTCACGCAGGTTTTCTTTTTTGAGACCTTTGAGTTGTTTGTATTCCTTAACTGACCTGCCAGACCAAGCTTTGGTGATTTCGTTGGTCAAAATTGCAAATTCAACTCCCTGCTTCATGCCTCGCTCTTGCCACTCATCGGTTAGTTCCTTGCGCACTTCAATGCTTTTGAGGCGCTGGTTGATCCATTCTTTGGAATAGCCTTTGCGCAAATAGGTTTGCATGGCGCGTTCAAAGGCCAATTCTGGATCCGCCGTCTCTTCCAAGCGTTCGTAGCCAACCTGAGCCAGCCAAAGCTTGAGTGGTTCAGCTTTAGGAGAGGGGATAGATTGGATAAGGCGCAACATGGTTTCGGTGTCGGCCACATCAGTTAAATATTTTTTACCATCACTAGATATCATTTTCAGTTGTCCGATTTTTTCGGACAACTGACTACCTTCTTTTTGTAATTTAGCTTTTAGGTCATTCCAATATTTTCTAGGCCTTGAACTGTTGGTGAGAATCAAAATAACATCAATCACCGAAAACCACCACAACTCCCGCTCATCGTCCCAGTGGCGACGGACTTGCTGCTGATCAAAAAGGGCAAGATTTTGGAGATTTGACATATGATTTAGAGTTGTAATCAAAATAGCAGAATAAAACCCAAAAGGCAACCGAAAATATGGTGCTTGTAGCATTTGGTGAAACCTTGGCAAATAAAGCTCTTTATTAAGGCTCACGCTTCAACTATGCTAAAGCATATTTCGTACCAACGGTCCGAAATATACTAAAGTATTTTTCGTACCAGCTACTTTTTGCTTTGCAAAAAGGTAGGGTCCGAAATATAATTCATTTATGCTCAACCCATGGGTTTTTGGGGATGAATATCTCTATATTAGCAAAGCCAGAAATCTCAAATGGGGCATTGATGTCATCTCTGACGCAACTTTAGGGCACACTTATCCGCCTCTATACTCATATCTGCTTAGTCTTGGCATTACCGAAGAAGCCACTTCAACCTACGCTCGCATCCAATTTTTAAATGTGGCCATCAGTCAAATTTTAATTTTGGCGAGTTTCTATTTGCTCAATCAAGTTTTTCATTTTACTAAAACCAAAAAAGGCTGGTTTTTCCTCATTCTTGCCTATCTCCTCACCAGTACTTTACCAGTTATCACCGGCTATCACTTAGTAGCGATGAGCGAGAATCTTTACACGCCTTTATTGTTACTGATTAGTAGTTTTTTTATCTATCTTCAAGCAAAAGACAGCAAGAAAATCTGGCAATGGGGGCTATTTGCTCTCCTATCTGGCCTAGCAATTTTGACTCGCTCGATTGGTTTAGCGCTTTTGCCAGCCAGCGCCATGTCTCTAATCTGGCTGAGAGGTCAAACTTGGAAAAAATGGCTGGTGCCTTTACTAATTAGCTTGGTTGGCACAGCTTTGGTCTGGCAAGTTTGGGAAAAAGTTGAAGGTTCACTGGTCAGGCAGGCCACCCAAGCGACAGCGCAAATTGCTTATAATCCTAATTCATACCTTAGAGTTTTCAGCGAAGCATTAGCGGGCAGGCATAATTTGCTTGCCACTTTCAAAGTAACCGGCAATCATCTGATTTATCTGTTTTTAGCGAGCTTTGCTTGGCCATTTTTGTTTTATTTGGCAGAAATAGGGGAGGCTTGGCGCCGTAAAAGTTGGCGAGAGCTTAGTCCTGAATTTATTTGGCTGACTAGTTTGGGAATTTTTGCCTTTGGCTTGTCATATTTGCATTCATATTTAGGCTTTTTGGCCAATCCAATTAAATACTCAACCTATTTTCGCTACATGGATCCTGTAGTAGCGCTGTTTTGGCTCTATGGCTTACTGAGGCTTTGGCAATACTTGGAAGGAAAATTTAGTCTGCGAAGGCTAGGGTTGTGGCTGTTTGCTGGTTTAGCAACTTTGTTAATTTTATTGTTGCCAAAAAGAGATTTTTACAGCACCATCAATTCTCTAGGTTGGAGTTATCTAGATTTACTCAAAGAGCAGTCATCATTAATTCGTCCAGCATTAGGATTTTTAGCTTTATCTGTTTTGGCCATGTTGAAGATTGGACGCAAGTGGCTACTGGTTTTAACCACCCTTATCCTTAGTCTCAACCTATTAAGCATTAAAAGCAATTACCTTGATTTGCATCGCTGGCAAGCTTCGATTTATAGCGATCAGGTTGATCCATTGGTTGAACAATTACTAGTTAAAGACGAAGTGCAAAAATTCTACCTACAAGCTCAAACCAGCAAAAAAGAAAGTGATCATAGCCTGCTTTACTATCTTAAATACCGCCTGCTCTTTGTAAATCGAGAGTTTTTTCCCATGCCTTTAATTGATTTTGCAGAGAAAAAAGACGAATTATTGCAAACAAAAGAAGCTTTTGCTCTAGTCGATTCGCCTCAAGCAGTTTATGATGAAGCTAGTGCTAGTTATCCGCTGGGAGATAAGTGGCAAGTTTTTGTCTTTAAATTATGAAATTTGTACTGAGATTACTGATCAATCTGGGTCTTTTTTTGCTTTTGTGGCGAATTAAAGATTGGTTTTTGCGAGATTTTCCCATGGGTTTGGATCAAACACCATTGAGGCAAGCTAGTTTTTTGGCTGTTTTAGTCTTGCTGGTTTGGCAACTAATCATTTTCATTAAGAAAATTTATCAACACAGCCAAGAATTTCGGCAACACCCATGGCAAAGTTGTAAACAACTGGCTAGAGAAACTCAAGTTTGGCTAGCAAAAAGATTTAGTGAAAAAGCCATCCTAGAAGCACTTGAAAAATCCAAATTCTTGGCTTATTTGGATCGACCATGGTTGAAGTATTTTTTTATACCAGGGCTTCTCTTGCTACTAGGTCTAGCCTGGAGTGCTTACGTGGGTATTAGTAGTGACAGCGCCTTGTCTCTACTCAGCAAGAAAGGAGAGAGTAGCTATTTCAGTAATTTGAGTCCTGGCCAAGAATTAAAGCTCACTGAGCCAGTCACAGGTCGATTTCAGGCTTTGGAAAATAATTTAGGCATGATCTCCATTGCTTTTGTTAATCCCAGCAGTCTCAATCAAGAAAAACTGATTTTTCGCATCAAAGAAGCAGGTCAAGAAACATGGCTAACTGAAAATGAATATCTGAGTAGTCAATTTCACCGCAGTGGAAAAATGTACTTTGGACTACCCATCCAAAGTGAATCAAAAGATAAAACTTATGAATTTGAATTAGAACTAAGACCGGCAATCATCAGCGAAGAATTAGAGACAAAAAACACAGAAAAAATGGAAGCTTTAGATGAAATTGAAGTCAGTGAACCATTTTCCCTGAGCACAGAAGAACCAGTAATAAGGACGCATTATAAGTTTGGGAGGGATTATTTATTAAATGATAAAAAACAAGCTTTCAACTTTGCTCTTAATAAAATTGGCGAAATTAGTCAAAACTGGGACTTTATTTTAAATGCTGCAATTGGTTTTGTGCCATTGATTTTTTATTTGTTCAGCTTGAAATACAGAAAATGGTTACGTAAAGAATTTAGTAGTTTTAATGACTTAGTGGCTTTGGGATTGATTGTTTATTTAATAATTGACCTTTCAAATCAATTGATAATTTTGTTTGTTAAGAATTTTTATTTAAATTTGAATGTTTTTTTACCCACCATCCTTGCATTCTTCTTCGTATTAAGAAAAAGACCAAATGATTAATAAATTATTCAAAAAAAATACAACTTTAAAAGAAAAAGCTTTTATTGGAACTTTTTGGACTTCATTTTCTAAAATGAATGGAGTTCTTGTAAATTTTTTAAAAACTATTATCTTAGCAAGGATATTAACTCCAAATGATTTTGGTGTTTTCGGCGTCTCAATGTTGGTTGTTTCCATGATTGAATCAATTTCTCAATTTGGAATTCAACAGTCTATCATAAATAAACAAAAAGAAACAGAAAAATATCTAAATTCTGCATGGACACTACAGTTTTGTAGAGGAATTATAATTTCTATAATATTAATAGTACTAAGTAAATATGCTGAATCATTTTTTAATGAAGAAGGAGTTGGTAAGATAATCCAGGTTTTGGCTGTCTCTGAACTAATAAAAGGATTTAATAATATCGGGATAGTTTATTTTGATAAAAAATTAAAATTTCACAAAACATTCATCTATCAAACTCTTGGAAATGTCACCGATCTATTAGTTTCTGTTTTTTTTGCTTTGATATTAAAAAATGCTTGGTCTATAGCATTCGGAATAATAGCAAAAAATATTATTCAATTTTGCTTGTCTTTCCTTATGAGCAAATATAGACCCAAAATTGAGTTTAGTCTTAAAAAATTTAAAAATTTGTCTAAATATGGAAAGTGGGTGGGATTTTCAAATATATTTTTTTTCATAGGAGAACAATTGGACGATCTGGTTATAGGAAAAATTTATGGAGGATTGGGGGTTGGGATATATCAGATGTCATATGTTTTTTCTCAAATTCCTTCAACTCAATTTTCCAATATAATAAATGGCGTTGCTTTTCCCATATACTCAAAGCTACAAAAAAATAAAGAGAGATTGAGAAATGCTTTTTTTAGAATATCAGAAAATGCTCTGGTAATATCAATTCCAATAGCAATGATAATTTCATTGTTTTCAAAAGAAATTGTAACAATCACTCTTGGTGAGAAATGGATTGAAGTCATTATACCAATACGAATAATGGCAATTGCTGCAATGATAAAAACAATTGTGGCAACTGGAAGCGGATTATATTATGGAATTGGCAAACCTATTCTAGAATTCAAAATACAATTTTACAGATCTCTATCTTTAACCTTGGTTATACTACCATTTGCAATGAAGTGGGGAATTATTGGAGCATCTTTTGCAGTTCTTATTAGCTCGCTTGTAACCCTTGTTTTGTGGATAAAACAAACAAAAGAACTTTTAAATTTGAATTTTAAGGAGATATTGAACGCAATTAATTTGCCCATAATTTCAGGATTTATTATGTATTTAACCATAGAGCAATTAAAAAAATATATTTTTCTTGGTCAAAACATCTATATAAATATTATTTTAACAATTTCACTGATGTTGCTTTCAATTGTAGTGTACACCTCAATGATTATTATTTTGGAAAATTACTTGTTTAAAAATAAAAGATATTCTTTATTAGCAATTAATTTATTAAAAAGTAAAATAAAAATAAATTAAATAAAATTAATTCCATAAAATTTTAATTTTCTTAAATTTTTTTGATCTTTTTATACCTCTACTTATTAGTTCATTCAACAAGTGCTTGTTTGAGCTCATTTCTATCATTTTTTGTGATATTTTTGAATAATTATATGGATCAACATAAATGACAGAATTTCCACATATTTCACCCAGGCTTGAATTTTTTGATGTGATTACTGGACATCCGCAAGCCATCGCTTCCAATGGCGGAAATCCAAAACCTTCATAAAAAGATGGGAAAACAAAAATAGTAGCAAGATTATAAAGAACTGGAAGATCTTCTCTATCCATATATCCTGTAAAAAGAACCTTGTCTTTGTTTTTCAAACTATCAAATGCTTTTCTTATTTTATTATTTTTCCAACCTTTTTTTCCAACAATAACCAACGGTATCCTAGTTGCTTCAAAAGTTAAATCGAAAGCTTTAAGTATTCCACTTATATTTTTTCTAGGCTCTATTGTTCCCACATATAAATAAAATTTATCTGGCAAAGAATATCTTTTTTTAATTTTATTTTTTAGCTGTTGATTATTTATTTTTCTAAAAATTTTATCTAAAACTGGATAAAAAACTTTAATTTTTTCTTTTTTAGTGTTAAAAACCTCGACCAAATCTTTTTTTGTGCTTAAAGAATCTGCTAGTATTTTCTTAGACTTTTTTAAAGTACTTGGTAAAAAAATTTTATAATAAATTCCTTTACCAAACTTGGTGTGTTGAGGATACTTTATCATGCTTAAATCGTGTACAGTAAAAATCAAATTATCAACACGCCCCACAACATTTGGAAAAAAAGAAGGATTTATTACCAAATCAAAATCTTTATTTTTAATTTTCTTCAGTAAAAAAAAATGCCAAAGCAAAGTTTTTAAAAATAAAAAATTATTTTTTATAATTAAGAAGTCTTTGCAATATTTTTCTAGCTCATTTTTTTTTACAGAATCAATAATTGTAATATTATGACCCAACACGTAAAGAGATTTCAAAAAATTAAATGAGTAATATCCTATTCCAGTATTAGCACTGCCTATCGAGTCTGTAATAAATCCTATATTCATTTTTTATTCTTTAAATTTATACAATTTGAATACCTTATTAGTCATCAAGTCTTTTTGACCTCTATAATGTTTTATTCTTTTCTCTTCAACTAATTGAAAATTAGATTCATTATTTAAATAAAATTCTTTTTCAGAATAACTTATGGGCAATATATAGATTCCTCTTTCTTCTGAGAGTTTTTTTATTTGACTAATATCTGATTTTTTTGTTAAATCAATTATATTAAATTCATTAAAATTACTCCATTTCAAAAAATAATCTGAAATCAAAATATCATCTCTAGAAAGCTCATCTTCAACTAATTTTCTAACATCATAACCAAAAACGTTCTTTTCATAAAAAACTGCCGGCAATGAAAACATTGGTTGAAAAAGAGAAACGTGTAAATTAAAAACAATACCAATAAGAAATAATTTTTTATTAATCCCATTTTTCTTCAATTCCAACAAAAATATTAAAACCATAAAAAATGGAGATAAATACCTTATGGGTGAAGATATGGTTGATTCAAAATTGAATGCTGATCCGTAGCCATTAAAAGGCTTGCTGATTATGTATAAAAAATATGGCAATAAAAGTAAAAAATAAACAAGGTTTTTCTTATTTTTTTTAATAAAAAATGGTAATAAAAACAAAATTGGAGAAGAATAGTACAAAAGCTTTGGAATTAATTTAATATTTTCTATAAAAAAACTAAATTCTCCTTTAATGTTATTTAGTGCACTAGATAAATTATTTAAATCAGAAGATTCGCTGTACCAATATCCAAGGGTATAAAAGTTGCCATATAAAGTTGAGTTTATGTGCATCATGTAAACCAAAACTACAGAAGAAGAGAAAATAAAAAGAATAATCGATTTTAAATTTCTGTCTTCTAAAAAGTTCTTAACTAAGAAATAAAAATTCACTGTAAACAAAAATAGAATATTGGGTCTAACCATGAAAGATAGACCTAACAAAAAACCAGAGATCAAGTAAGAAAAAGAATCTTTCTTTTTTATAAAAAACAAAGATGATAAATAAAACAAAATCCCCAAGAAAGTTGAGTCAATGTTGACCGTCATGAATAAAAAGAAAGGCGAAGTTAAAATTAAAATAACTTTTTTTATTTTTTTATCGTCAATTAAGTAAAAAATTAATAATACAAGAACAGAAATCAACGGAATTATAAATCTTTGAATCAATTCATAGCCAATAATTTTAGAAAGAAATCCTAAAATAATAGGTGTTCCATAAAACCTCATTGGGATATTAAAATATACGCCGTCATTTATGGTGCTTTTTCCAACATTATTGATTAATGAGTTTTTCTGAGAAGTGGCTAATTCATTATAAAAAAATAATGAACTTGTTTCACTAAAAATTTTTGTAAAAAAAAGATATTCGTGATCATCTGGATGTAAAGATGTTTTTTTATAAAAAAATAAAGAACTTGTCAAAAAAACAAGCAATAAAATAAGAAACAATTGAAAAAACTTATTTGATAGAATCTTATGTTTCATACTTTGCACAAACTTTATTTAAATTATTTTTTATCGAATATTTTAACTCGATTTGCTGATCCATTAGAGTTTTAATTTTTTTAATATAATCTCTATTTAAGTTTAATTTAATGGCTCTAAGCAAATCATTTTTATTTTTAAATTCAAATAAATTCTTTTTACAAAAACTCAAGACATCTTTTAAACCATCTGTATTGGAGGCAATTGTTGGAGTTCCACAAGACATTGCTTCAACAGCAGTGAGGCCAAATCCTTCAAATACTGAAGGCACTACAACAATTTTTACTTTATTGTACCAATCTATTAAGTCTTCATCTGAAATTCTTCCTAAAAGAAAAATGTTTTGTTTTAATTTGTTTTTTTTGATAAATTCATTAATTTGAGGTTCCAGATTTCCCTTGCCAGCAATAAAAAGTTTAATTCCTGGTATATTCTTTTTTATTTCTGGTATTGATTCAACTAACAAATCAATTCCTTTTCTTTTTTCTAATCTACCCACAAAGAAAAGGCTTTTGTCAATTTTTTTCTTATTTAAATTTTTAAACCTATTTGTGTCAATTAGAATTGAGACAACTTCTATTTTTTTAGGATTTATCCAATAATTTTCAATAAGAACTTTTCTTGTAGATTCTGTATCAACCATAATTTCATCAACAAGCTGATAGGTTCTTTTTTCAAAAAAAATGAATATTTTTTTCCACCATTGTTCATCGATGTAAAGGGACTGCTGATAATATGTGTGATGGGCAGTTGCTATAGTTTTTATTTTTGGTTTGAAAAATAAAAAAATACCACCTGGACCAGTTTGAATGTTTAAAATATCTATCTTGTGTTTTTTAATCAAATAATTAATTAATGGAGAAATAAGAATAGAAAATGAAATGTTTTCACCAAAAAATTTTTTCAACTTAACAAAAGAAAAAATGTTAATGCAATCTTTAAACTTGACTTTAGAGGGAGAAATAATTTTAATATTAAACTCATTTTTTTCTTTTAAAGCTTGAAAGTAAGTTTCATAAACATGTCTACCAATACCACCTATAAATGGATAAAAATCGAATGTAATTACTCCTATAGTTTTTTTCATTTATATAAAACCGTCCAAATATTGTTTGGCTACAGCGTTCCATTTAAATTTTTTTGCATGATCAACTACTTTTAAAGATTTATTTTTGTCTGCGTTCTTTATAAACGAAACAAATAAATCTTTATCCATAGAACCCACCAAAAACCCACTTTCTCCGTCTTTTACTGCATCTCTGATTCCCTGAATGTCTGTTGCCACTGTGGGCAAACCAGCAGCAGCCGCCTCCAAAGCAACAATACCAAAACCTTCTGGGTCATTTTTAACTTCGATGTTTGGCATGATAAAAACATTCGACAACCTCAGTAATTCAATTTTATATTCATCATCAACTTTGCCTAGGAGGAAAACTCTTTTTTGCAGGTTTTTGCTAATAATCAACTCTTCTATGTTTTTTCTTTGCTCACCGTCTCCAACGATCAGATAAATAAAGCTTTCATCAAGTAAAGGCATTACCTGATCAATGAACCAAACATGACCCTTCCTCTCCACTAATCTGCCAATGGTTAACAATATTTTTTTACCAGCTAAATTTAAATTGATTCTTTCCGACAATCTTTTCTTTGCCAAATTTAAATCCATCTTCTTTTGATAATCATCAATATTAATACCAACGGGAATGACCTTAATTTTACTTTTCAAGACACCTCTCTTTACTAGCTCTTCTTTTGTGGCCTGACTAACGCTCACAATTACATCAGCTTTTTTTAGGTTGGGTGTGACTAATTGCTGATAAAAGAAACGATCGAAAGTGACATCTAAGCCATGAGTGATAACCATAATTTTTTGTCGACTGAATAATCTAAGGACAGGGATGAAAACACTCAACAAAGCATCACCCAAGATAATATTGCTTTGTTTTTTTTGCCAAATAAAAAGAATCGTTTTTATCAGTAAAATTGGTAAAACTATCGGTAATTTTTTTTGCGAGCCTCCATAAGCAATAATTTTAGTTGGAGTCGTTTCTGCCAAAGCTTTTGACAACTCAAAATTCATCTTTTCCATCCCGCCCACAGCTGGAGGGTATTTTCTGGTAATAAAAACAGTAAACATCATTTCTCTCGCCTCATCATCTTTTCCATCATTTTTCTATTTCCAGCAATCAGATCTGCAATTAAACCAATCAAAAAGACTTGAAAACCAACGATGATTAAGACTGCCGATAAAATCAAAGATTGCAAGTGACCGGCTCCAGAGCCATTAACAAAGTAAAAGTAGAGGAATCTTACACCTAAAAAAAGACCAGGTAAAAGCATGAAGACGGCCAGAAAAGTAAAGGTCTTTAGGGGTTCGTACATGGCGAAGACTCTGACGATAGTGCTGCCAGACTTCTTGACGTGCCCCCACATGCTGTCAAAAAGACGAGATTCACGAGTTTTAGGATTAGTATTCACTGGCACTGAAGTAATGGCGATTTTTTTCTTACTCGCTTGGATAATTGTTTCGATAACATAGGAAAAATCAGTCACGATGTGCAATTGCTGTGCTGCCTCACGACTGTAAGCGCGAAAGCCAGAGACTGCGTCGGGGACTTTGACTCCACTTAATACTCTAACTACCCAACTGCCGAAGTTTTGTAAAAATTTCTTGAGCGGGGAGAAGTGTTTGATCTGACTGGTTTGACGATCGGCAATTACCATTTCTGCTTGACCGGATAAGATCGGTTCAACTAGCCTGGGGATGTCTGCTTGTGGATATTGATTGTCACCGTCAGTATTAACGATAATATCAGCTCCCAAACGTAAACAAGCTTCCAAGCCAGTTTCAAAAGTTCTAGCCAAGCCTTTATTGCTACTGTGAAGAATGATGTGATCTACTTTAAGTTGTTTGGCCACCTCAACTGTTTTATCTTTTGAGCCATCGTCAATGATCATGGTTTCCACTTGATCAATTCCCTTAATTTTGCGCGGGATTGAGTTGATCACTAGAGGCAAAGTTTGCTCTTCGTTATAACAGGGTACCATGACAATTAGTTTCATATTTATTTTCCTAGTTCACCAGGATCTTTGATTAAAAAATCCACCTCATTGCTTAGCACGCCGTCAGACCTAGTGACCTGCAATTTGGTCGGGCCAAATTTTTCTGGCACATTAAGTTTAGCAATAATTGTCTCATCACTCCAGTTCACTACCAACATTTCTTGTTCACCTACTTTGATCTGACCTCTAGTTTGATTTGAATCGCTAAAACGGACGCCACTAATTTTAACACCCATCCCTTGAATTCCCCAGTCTGGCGTGACACTGTAAATAATCGGTTGATGATAAAAAGCTCTTTCCTGCACGTAAAAACGCTGATAGCTGATGAAAGCCAGCACTCCAGAAACAAACATTAAAAGATAGATTTTGGACTTAGCTAGATTGAATATTTTATTTTGCCAAAGTGTCAAAAGCACAATCAGCAGTAAAATAAAAAATCCAGTGTAAAGATCTGGAATTCTCAACCACAACATACTTTGCTTCACTAAAAAGTGCTGCACCGGCCAATAAACGATATTAAGCACAGTAAAAACAAAAAACAGTACCAAAAAGAAGGAGTACATAGAGTCATTGTAGCAGAGTTTTTAATTTGAAAAAAAGGCTATTTTCTGTTATAAATATAGGCGAGGTTGAAAGTCAGAAAGGCTCTACTGCGGGGTGTTAGTAGGCTCCTAAAGAGCTCCAAAGCATTACGATGGGGATTGCCGCCCTCCAGCTTCAAATTTTAACTAGGTTATTTAGATATTTTTCTTCGATTTCAAAAGCTGTTACAACTGCAAAGTGTTTTTGTTTAACTTTCTCTAGAGAAACCAAAACCAGTATTTCTTTAATTGCTTTAACTAAAATCAGATTACCTCTTTTGTCAAATTTATTTTTATAAATTGCGTCTGGTGTGGATAAAACTTTTTCTAAGTGAGTCAGAATTAAGAAATAAATAGCCGCAGTTCTTTTGTCATAAAGATGCTTCAAAACTCTTGAGGTTAAATAAATTTTTTCACCTCTTGTTTTGACACATAAAATTGTTTGGTTTTTAACAATCGCTTTTGGCCAAGTATTGGCGATGCAATCTTGGTACAACTGGAAGATTTTATTCTCTCTAACTACCACCCCTTAATTATCTCCCTCCAATATTTCCCTAACTGCTACAATTACCCAAATGCTCAAAAATCTCATCTACCACCTTCGCCGTTTCCTGACTTGGCCGCTGCGTGATTTTGCCTATCTCTCTCATCCACTTTTTAATACTGACACCAACGGCGCTCAAATCACTCAAAAGCAACTTCTTGCCAGCTACGCTGCGCTCAGCAAACCCTTACCTAGAGAAGCTATTGGTTTTCGGGCTTTTTCTCAGTTCGATGAGGATGGCATTTTGCTTTACATTTTCAGTCAAATTGGCATGGGGCAAAAAATTGGGCTGGAAATCGGCGCTGATTGCCAGAGTGACTACTTCGCTTTTCCAGAGAGTAATCTCAGCAATCTACTCGTCAATCACGCTTGGCAGGGTCTAATCATTGATGCTTCCGCCAAAAATATCCGCCAATTGCGCCGTTTCTTTCGCAACTGTCGCAATACCAGCTATCAGCCTCCGCAACTACTTCAGGCAATTTTAACTAGAGAAAATCTCAACCCCACCATCAGACGGGCTGGCCTCAGTGGCGAGATCGATCTTTTTTCTCTCGATATTGATAGCAATGATTATTGGCTCTTGCAAGCTCTAGAAGTCGTTAAGCCACGCGTCCTAGTTCTAGAAATCAATCAATTCTGGCAGAGCCCTGACAGAGTCACTATTTCTTACCAGCGCGATCTGAGGACTTTTACCAAGCTCCGCCAGCAGAATCCCAGTTATTTTGGCGCTTCCCTGGCCGCCATGGTCAAACTCGCCAAAAAGAAAGGTTATCGCCTCGTCGCCCTCAATAGCTTTGGCCACAATGCCTTTTTTGTGAGGGCAGATTTGGGCAGGGGAAAGTTGCCGACCTTGCAGGTTAAATATTTAAAGAAAAAAATGGCTCCAAGTCATGAAATGGAGTGGATGAAGGTGTAGAAAACAAAAAAGCCACCTTTAAAGTGACTTTCTTGTTGTCTTCCCGGTTGCCCGAGGACGAATCCGCGATAATCATTTTATATCAAATTCATCACGTTTTTGCAAGAGCTATACTTATTTAAATGAATGTGGACTCGAGGGGAATCAAACCCCCAAGACGAATTTCGCGGATTCGTCTGTACGTCAGTACACGAGCCCATTCTCAAATTATTTCACTCCAACATTACCGCAAGCGTGCCAATTGCCATTTGTCTATCAAATCCTTATCATGGAAGTGTCATGCTCTCTTTTGTTGCCAAATTACGCCAATCCGAAGGTTTGCGCCATAGCGCCCTGACTATCAGTTCTTACGCTCTGGCTTCTGGTTTCTCTGCCTTGGCCGTGATCCTGATCTCGCGCTTGCTAGGTCCAACTAGTTTAGCTGATTTTTCGGTGGCTTTTTCACTCTCTCTGATTCTCAATCGTTTTAATGATTTTGGCCTCAACACTGTCATTCAAAAATTTGTCGGGGCTGAATTTCGTCGCCACAAGATTTCCGCTTATTTATCTCTCATTCTCAAATACCGTCTGGTGATTTCTTTAGTGCTTAGCATGCTGGGGATTTTATTTTCAAGCCAAATCTCAGCTCTTTTACACCTAGAAAATACCTTATTGATTCCGCTGACTTTCATTTTTAGCCTCTCGGTGACTTACTTTGAATCCGCTCAAACCACTCTCCAGAGTCTTGGTAAATTTAAATTGGCGGCCTACAATTATTTTTTACCTTCACTGCTTAAGTTTGCTTTTGCTTTGGTGTTTTTTATCTGGCAGATCAAGGACACTCAGCTAATTTTGACTCTGTATTTGCTCAGTACTTTACCTAGTTTACTAATCGCTGAATTACTCAAGCCAAAGTGGATTAAATATCAGTTGAACCAGAGTTTTCGCAAAGAACAACCCAAAGTTGCTGGCTTGCTCAAGCATGCTGCTTTTGGGGTAATCACTGCTGGAATTATTGAGAATATTGACGTGCTTTTTGCCAAACATTATCTAACCGACTACGAAACTGGCCTACTGGCTGGGGTAGGGAGGATCGCTATGCTACTATATGTAGTTGCATATGCTCTTGCCAATGTCCTTAATCCTCGAGTCGCCGGTTATATTAAGAAAAAAAACTTTGATGCTTTTCTCAAAAAAGCCTGGGGCATCACTGCTTTAGCGGTTTTTGGCTTTTTTTTGACCATCCCCATTGCTCCTTATCTGATCGAGTGGACTATTGGCCCGCGCTACCTAGCTGGCACTGATATTTTAATTGTCCTTCTGGCAGC
>DYGL01000011.1 GCA_020724725.1 Candidatus Microgenomatus sp.
AACCTGGTAATTGACCATCCATGCCTTTGGCCCAATTAATAATATTCATGTTCCACAAAATGAAGAAAATCGCAAAAAAACTGGAGAGGAGCCAAACGGAGCGTTGTTCTCCAAATAAGCTAATGCTTAGTTGTGGTTGACTTAGATGAATTACGCCAGATCCGAAAGGATTGCTGACGTAAGCAATGCCAATGCCAGCGCCAACCACAATCAGGCTGGCTAATAGGCCGGTTAGTAGTCTAAAGTAAGGGCTGAGGTCAAGAATATCGTCTATAACTCCAACAATAGTCAAAATACTGGCGCCTAAAAAAATGGCCAATAAATATTTGTCAAAGTCCAAGATAAAAGCCGCACTTAAAAAAGTAGCCAAAAAAATTACTAAACCTCCGCCTCTTGGAACTGCTTGCAAATGAGTTTTTTTGGCGTGTTGATTGAGATTTGGATCATCTAGCCAATTGTTTTTTTTGTAGAGGAAAATAATCAGTGGAGTAATCAATGAGGCAATAAGAAAACTACTTAAAAATGACAACATTATTAAGTGATTATTATAATGATTCTTAGTAGAATCACCAAAGCCAAAAGTTGTAGAAGGAATGTAACTTCAACAAACATCTTTAAAACATTGTAGTTAATTTCCTTTTCTAAGCGAGCAATTAAGAGATGTACGGCATTGATTAGAGTGGCCAAGCCAGGCAGAATGAAGAGGAATTTTTTATCAACTAGCTGCTGGTCGTTTGGCAGTGAATAAAAAAGTGGCACTTCTTTCTGTAGGCCAGCAAAAAAAATCAATAAGATCAAAACACTAAGAGCGTTAATGATGATTGACAAAAGAGCTGTCAAACGCAGGCTTTTTGGCAAAAAGAGCAAATAGCGCCAAGCAGTTTTCTTTTTTTCAGTTTTGAAAGTCAGCTCCATAGTTTTACTGTCTCAAATAAAGAGTCATTTTTTCAAACTGGTTATTGGCCAAATAATAAGTGGCCAAATAGTTTTCTAAGGCTTCAAATTTTTGATCTTCATTGTTCATCACAATGATTAGTTTTGGCTCTTCAGCTTCAATTTGGGCAAAAGTTCTTTCGTAATCATTAAAATCTTTGATGTGGAAAGAAACAGTGAAGCGTGAAGTGGGAACGGTTTGGCTTTGAGCATAAAGCAATGGATTGGTGCCCCAGATAAACATTTTCTTGACACCCATTTCTTTAATCATTTTGGTTATTTCTCGATTTTCTTGAACCACGCCATCAAAGGAATTTTCATATTCTTCTTTACTGATTTGTAGAGTTGCAAAGCGGTAAAACTGTTGATAGTACTTGAGAGTTGAATAAGGCATAAATTTGAAGCTAATCATGACGTAGGCAGTCAGTGACATTAGGCCAAGACCCAAGACAATGCTTTTTAAAGTGTTGAAAGATTTCTTTTGACGAAGCTCACCAAAGCTTAAGCAAAGTTGGGTGAAGAGTAAAGCAAAAGCTGGCACCATTTGAATAAAATAATGCGGGTAAGGTCTGCTGGAAAGCAAAACCGAATAAAGAGTAAAAATAAAATAAAGACTGATGAATTGCAATCTTTTACCTAGTTGTTGACCATTGAGAGAGACTAGGAGAAAAATTACTAATAAAAGAATGGTTTTGCCAGGCATGCTAAAGGCAAAGTTAACGATGTTGTTGCCCAAATCTACTGGCCAAGATTGGCTGTATCTAAAGTTATAAAGCAGACCATAATCAAGATAATCCTGACCATGACCTCTCATAACAAAATAGATAATTGAAGTCACGATGGGTAAGACTAAGCCAAAAACGAAAACCAGACCTTTGCCAAACAGGTAGGCGAATATTTTGGTAAATTTTTGACGATTGTTTTTCTCATTAAAAAATTGGCTTATTAGAATCAACCAAAAAATTGATAAAAAGGCTGCCACATCTAGGAGAGCTGGTACTTTGGTTAACATGCCAAGACCCATAAAGAAACCTGATCCTAGCAAGAGAAGATTGTCGCGCCAGTTTTTAGTGAACTCAACTGTTTTGGAGAAAAAGTTCTGGAAAATTGAACTTTTGCTAAAAAGTACCGCCCCAGCCATAACAAAGCCCATCACAAACAATTCTCCATTGGGAATGTGACCCTCCAACCAGGGCAAAGTGGTGAAAATTACCATGATTAAAGTAGACAAGAAGGCCCATCTTTCCCTTTTAAAAAGCTTCTTGGCAAAAATGAAGAAAAATAGGGTTGTAGCCAACATCCAAAAAAGATTGAGAATTCTGAAATAAAACTGGTTTGGAACCATGGCTAAGTAGTAGATTAGAGGGGTTTTGTGGTCAATGATGGTGGTGTATAGCTCTCCACCGTTTCTAAGAGCATTACCTAAAGTCAGATAAATAGCTTCATCGCCATACCAGTATGGTTCAAAAAAATTGGGTAAACGTAAAACAACAATTAAAGCGAAAAGTAACAAAATGGGGGTTTGGCGATCGAGAAAGTGGTCAATTTTTTTGAGAAAGGCAATAAATCCAGAGTTCATATAAATTCATTTTATATGACTTTGAGAGCGAAATAAAGCACTAAGTCGAGCTTATTTTTTAAACTTTTTCAGTCACTTTGTATTCCATGTATTTGCCCAACATCAGTCTGGTATGAGCATCAATGCCAGGCAGAGCAGAGAAAAAGAAACCAACTATTGGAATTAAAATAAATTCTAAAGGTTGCATGATATATGAAAACAAGCCTCTTTTTTGATCGCTACGAGGCCTATTTCTGCTGTCGATGATAAAAATAGTTAACATGGAAGCCAGAGAAATAGTTAAAAGAGTAGAAGTGACCTGAGGCAAGGTTTTGCCAATGATGGTGCGATTAAATTGATCGTTAAGTAGTGGCGGAAGCATAGCTGAAATGGTAATGGCAAACCAGTTAACTGGCCACAAGAAATGGTCCTCAATTACTTTTAAAACACGAATGGTTTTATCCCAAAAAGGCAAGCCTTCAGTCAAAACATATTGACGAATAATGTAAGCATCGTCACTAACTCCCCAAGCCCAACGCTTAATTTGTTCATACTGATTATGCATGGTGCGCCAGAAACCATTGGCTTGAACAGCATCGGCATAAATGGGCAGGAAGATTGGTTCAACCTCAAAATCTCCTTTTTTGGCGAAATAGGATTTAAAAAATAGACGATAATCTTCTGGAATCACGTCAGTGTCCCAGTAACCAATTTCCTCAACATGTTTAAGAGTTGTTGAATAAGTAGAAAAATTGATCAAACGATCACGACGAGACAAAATATAGATCTGCATGACTGATTGAATTGCAGCTAAGACACGAATGGGAGCAGGCACTTGCCAGATATTGTTATAGAAATTAATGCCTCCTTGCCAACTTCGGTTATAAGGTTTCTCACTAGTTAAGAAAAGATAAGTCAAATGAGCAAAGTAGTGATGATGGAAAATAGCGTCAGCGTCTTCACTAGTAATAGTGATGTTTTCAATTGGCACTCCTTCTTGATCAACCAACAGGGCTTTGGCTGCTTTGGCACCATAGCAAGTGTTGGAAGATTTGCCTTTAATTTCTCCAATGATGTCAGGATGCTTACTAGTCCAGAGATGGCCAAATTTTTTACCAAATTTTCTTTGCAAAATTTTGGCTTTTTGATCAACAATTGCCCCCTCTCTTTCTTCAAAAGAAAGCATGATGTGAATATTTTTTAGGGGAAAAGTCTGCTTGCTGAGTCCAGTTAAGGTTCTCTCTAGTGTGGAAATTGGTTCTTGGTAGGTAGGAATGACAATGATGTGATGGATATCTAAATATTTTTTGGGGAAATATTTTTTGAGCTCTGGCAAATAATCATATTTGCTGAAGGCTTTAATTTTGAAATGTGAAATGGTAGCAAAAAAAGTGAGCGCGAGGGAGCGAAAAAGCCAATAAACTGCAAAAATAATGACATAATAGGCAACTAACTGAGGAACTACAAATGACCCCCAGACAGGAAATAAGATAAAAAACCAAGAAAAAAGCCCAGGAATAATTTCTAAGGCTCTTCTAGTGCGAATGGGGTGGCGTCTAAAGTATTCTTTGACCATGATTTATCCTCAGGGAGTTAATTATAGCTTATAACTAAGCGTAAAGGCATCCAAAGAATTTTGATAAACCTTATTTAGATCTAGTTGAAAATTTTCTGACAAATATTTGGCGGTTTGAGCGATCATTTTTGGTTCGCAGAGCTGACCTCGCCAAGGAACAGGAGCCAAGTAAGGAGCGTCAGTTTCAAGCAGAATTTTGTGTGGAGCAGTTTTTTGTACCAGTTGAAAAATCTCTCTTAAATGGTCAGCATTTTTGAAAGTAATGTTGCCGTCAAAACCAAAATAACTGTTTGGATAATCGAGAGCCTTTTTAACGTATTTCAAAGGTCCGGAAACGCAGTGAAAAACCACAGCTTTTTTGAAATGCCAGTGCTTCTCCAAAACTTCTAAAGTTTCAAAATAAGCGGCTTCTTCTTTGTCACGAACATGTAAAATTATGGGTAAATTTAACCTTTTAGCTAGGCTAATTTGACCGATAAATAGGTCTTTTTGAGCTTGGCTTTTTTCAAGATGAAAGTAATCCAGACCAATTTCACCAATGGCGACTACTTTTTTGTTTTGTGCAATTTTTTCTAACTGATCGAGACTTTGGTTTAAGTCAGTGATTTTAAGACTTCTTTCTGGGTGAATGCCAACAGCAGCGTAAAGCTTATTTTCTTTTTGAGCGATTTCTACAGCTTTTTGACTACTGCGAAGCCCAGCTCCAACAATAATGCTTTGCGCAACTCCATTTTCTAAAGCTTGAGCTAAGTGATTTGGCCAATTGCTATAAAGTGGCTCTAAATTGTAGTGGCAGTGAGTATCAATAAGAGGCATGAGTTTTAAGCAAGTCTAGGAAATAAACCACTTGTGAAAGACTTAATCTGACCTTGAAAATGCTCTTTAATTTCTTCAGCTGTTTCCGGCATAAAAGGAGTAAGCATTAAAGCAATATTTCTAATTTTTTGACTAGCTTCCAGTAGAATTTGTTTTTTTTCTTCACCTTCTTTTTTCCAAGGCGTATTGACAGTCAGAAATTTGTCTAATTGACTAACTTCAGAATCAACAAGCTTAAGGGTTTCGCTGAGTTCAAAATTATCCATGAGTTTGGTGAAATTTTCATTGATACTTGGTTCTGTGGTGATTGTTAGGTTGACTTGTTCAGCCATTTTGGCAACTCTAGAACAAAGATTACCTAGACCATTGGCTAATTTAGCATTAAAGCTAATATCTAGTTTATCGAAACTGACATCCATGTCCTCGCCAAAGGTACCAAGATTAATCAGTAGGTATCTGCTAGCATCCACTCCATAACGAGAAACCATGTCCTCTGGACTGATGACATTGCCAAGCGATTTGCTCATTTTTTGTCCATCAACGCCAATAAAACCATTGATCAAAATAGCGGCAGAGTTTGGTAATTGAGCTGAGAGCAGCATGGCTTGCCACATGGCAGCTTGTTGGCGCAAATTATCTTTACCAGCCAACTGTATGCCCGGCCAAAAACTTTTAAATTTATCTTGATCTTGAGGCCAATCTAAAGTTGAAATGTAGTTAACTAAGGCGTCAAACCAAACGTACATGACGTGCTCCTCATCATCTGGCACCGCAATTCCCCAAGGCATTTTGGCTTT
The DNA here is from genome assembly GCA_020724725.1 of Candidatus Microgenomatus sp. Classification (GTDB taxonomy): domain Bacteria; phylum Patescibacteriota; class Microgenomatia; order UBA1400; family PJMF01; genus UBA1364. The sequence continues at coordinate 5,681 of DYGL01000011.1, forward strand.
GAGGCGAGAAATACTAAAGTCCTCCAGACCATTTTTGACAAAAGCTTTAATCTCATTGAGTCTGCCACTAGGCTTGACGAAGTTGGGGTTTTGTTCATAAAGAGCTAGAAGCTTCTCTCCATAGCGACTAAAGCGAAAGAAATAGTTTTCTTCTTCTCTTAGCTCCAAATCCTGATTTGGGTGCAGCGGACAACGGTTATTAACCAACTCACTATCGGTTTTGGCCAATTCGCAACCTACACAATATTTAACCTTATATTTGGCTTTATAAATATCGCCATTTTGAGCACAAAGACGCCAAAATTCTTGAGCGGCAGCAATATGTTTTTCATCAGTTGTGCGAATGAAATGATTAAAATTAAGATTGAGTAATTTTTTGAGATTGGCAAATTTACTGGCCCACTGATCACAATATTCCTTAGGATCAACTTGGTTTTCTAGAGCTTTTTCATAAATTTTTTGACCGTGTTCGTCGGTGCCAGTGTTAAAGACTACTTCTTTGCCTAGAATTTTTTCTTGATAACGTGCAATCACATCAGCTTCGATAATTTCTAAAGCAAAGCCAATGTGAGGAGCTGCATTTACGTAGGGCAAAGTGGTGGTGAGATAAAATTTATTTGACATGTTTGTTTGAAAGCCTATTATAGAAAATTTCAGGCTAAAAAGCCAGAGTTTTTTTAATTTTGGCAAAGAAAACTAGGCTGGCCAAAAGCAAGGTGCTGATTAAAACAAAACTTAAGCTTAAAAAATCAAATTTAATTTGATTGATTTTTAAATAAAATAAGCAGTTAAGTGAAAAAGCCCCTAAAAAACCTAGGCGACTATTAAGACTTAAAAAAGTGATAAGAAAAAAATTGGCTATAAAAAGCAAAACAAAAAAAGGCAGATAACTATTGGTAAAGAGAAAGTTTTGGATTTGACTGGGGTAAACGTTTTTAATTAAAATATAAATTGATAAATAAGCAATTAGGGCGATGATTAGGCAAAAAACATAGTGTAAATATTTTTTAAAAAATGGCTCTTTGCTTGGTTTTTTTCTCGATCTGGCATAGTTTTGTTCCATCTTTTCAGTATATACTATGCTCATGACTAGTATGAATTTCATTTTACTCATTTTATTTTTTGCGGCTTTAGTAGCCTTTTACTTGGCAATCAAAAAATTGCTTCAGGAAAAAAATGGAGCAACTGAGCAAAAAGTTCTTGAAGACATGGTGCATAAAGTTTTTGGTATGGCCGCCAACGAAATTGCTATTCAAAGCAAAGGTATTTTGCAGGGAGAGAAAGATGTCATCAAGAATGATTTGGCCAATAAGCAAAGCATGTTGGAGAAAATGATCAAAGATTTGCGTCAAGAAATGAGTGAGCAACAAAAAGAAATTCGCTCAATTGAAAAAGAGCAAATTGACAAAATTAGCAGCGTCAAAACAGCCGTCGAAGAGCATCGTCAACTAACCAAGGAATTAAAAACTTCCACCGAACAATTGGCCAAAGTTTTATCCAACAACCAAACTCGTGGAGCTTGGGGCGAACGTATTATTGAGGATTTGCTCAAAGCCAATGGTTTGCAAGAAGGCATTCATTACCTGCGCCAATCTAAACTAGGTGAGTCCAGCATGAAGCCAGATATTACTTTGCTTCTTCCTGACCAACGCAACGTGCCTGTAGATGTGAAATTTCCTTATCAAGAGGTGCAAAAAATGTCGATGGCAGAAAATCAAAGCGACAAACAAGCTCACATGTTGCAATTTAAGCGCGATTTAAAAACCAAGGTAGATAAGGTGGCGGCCTACATTTCACCTGAAAACGACACTCTCGATTACGCAATCATGTTTGTGCCCAATGAAGCTCTTTTTTCCTTCATCAACCAAAAATTTCCAGATATCATCGATGAAGCTTTGGCTAAAAAAGTGATAGTTTGTTCGCCCTTTAGTTTTCTGATTGTGGCGCGCACAGTCATGGAAAGCTATCGTAACTTTATGGTTGGTAAAAAAATCAAAGAAGTAATCAAGCACATTGATGCTTTTGCGACCGAATGGCTTAAATTTGATGAGGAATTTGGCAAATTTGGACGCAGTATCGAAACTTTGGTCAAAAACTACGAGACCCTCAGCACTACTCGCAAGAGACAAATGGAGAAAAAGATTGCCAAGATCGAACAATATCGCGGCAGTTCAGTCGATTTGATAGAAGAAGTAGAGAAGCCAAAGCTTTTGGAAGGGTAGTTTTACTTTAGGTTTTTTGCAAAAAATTCTAAATCTCGTTCAACTGCCTGGTTCCAATTTGGTTGTAAATTGTGGTTGGCTCCAGCGTATTTGTAAAAATCAACTTCTATCTCTTGCAGTTGAGTGCTTGAAGTGGCGCTCTGACTAGCATTAATTGCTTGACGCCTGTCATTTTCCAAGTCAATTTTCTGTAAAAATTCTTCGCTCCAAGTGACCAGTGCTGAATCATCATTGGTGCCGTGCTGAATTTGCAAGGGGCCTTGCAGTCTATCCAGATTTTGTGTAATGGAAAAATCAAAAACATTATAGTCTTTTTCAAAAAGGGCTAGGTAAGCTCGCGCTTCCTTACCCTCATCTTGATTTTCATCGGTAAAGTAAAGAATGGAATAAGGAAATGGTGCCAGAACTGGCGCCCAGAGGGTGGTGGGCAGATTGCTGCACAAGACTTCTAGAGTGGAAACAGCAATCTGCCCACCATTGCTATGTCCCCACAAAGCAATTCTTTCTTGATCTATTTTGACTGTTTTGATTGGAAAATTCTCAAGTTGACTGAAGTCTAGCTCTGGAAATTTTTGAATGGTTTTAAGCAGATCTATAACATTAACAACCTTAATAAAGCGAGCTTCCCAAGTATTACTTGGTTCCGGATCACTTTCTCCATATCCCAGAAAATCTGGAGCGAGAGTCAGGTAACCATTTTGAGCAAAAACACTAGCAACATTTTTAGTACCCATGCCAGAGTAGTAGCTTTCTAGTGGAGCCCATCCTCTCAACATAAGGATAGCTGGTTTATTTGGCTTGTTTTCATCAATCTGTAGATTAAGGGCACCAGAAATTTTTTTGCCTTGGCTAAGATAAGTGAAAAGCAAAACATAGGTGTTGTTTGTTGAATCTTGACTGATAATTTTTTCAATCTTGATTGGTTTTTCCACAATAAATTCTTTTTTACTTAGCTTGAGAATGCCATATTGAAGTAGGGGAAGTTCTTTTTTTTCATCTTTTTTAATACTAACTACTGATTTAAGAGGTAAATTGTCTTTTTGGAAATAGAAATAAGCCAGAATAAAAGAGCTACTGCTAACAAGGGTAAGCAGTGTGATTGAAAGAATAATTTTTTTAATCATTGTTTGGTTTGATTATAGCAAGTCTTGCCAGATCTTTTTTCTTGTTTAAAATACTTTTTTGTTATTAAAGCCATGAGTCCTGAGAAAAAAACTCCTACCAGAACTGCCCTAGAAAAAATGACTGATGAGGAAGGTGTTAAAACTTATGGTCCTCTTGGTTGGCTTTTGTGTTTACTCAAGGCTCAAGAAAGACATGATAGCAGTCGTAACCAGAGAAGAAGAATTTTGAATGAAAAGGCCAATGAGAAAAAACAACAAAACGGCAAAAGAGTTGATGACTAGCCTAAATTGCCACTTGCATTTAAGGTAGATTTTTTTTATAATACAAGCTATGTTAGCAAATACTAATCACTTCGCTTTTATTGTCGCCATTTTGCGCAAGCCAATGCGAGGTGCTGTTGTTGTCTAAACATAAAAACATAAACAAAATGACAAGCACCCCGCCCTAAGAAGCGGGTTTTTTCGTCATCTTGGTTCTTTAAAAAGATTTTTGCTTTCGCTTCTTCAGTCTATAAGTTTGTAGCTTGAGGAAGCGATCGCGTGGCTGGGGCACTAAGCGCCTCAATCTCGCGTGAAGCAAAAAAAGAAAGGAGGATGACACCATGAGCGTTTGCGCAAAATGCGGCGAAAACCACAAAACCAAACAGTGCCCGTATGGTTTCGTGGTCAATTTCGTCCGCTCACTGTTCGCCCGCAAGTAGTCGTCGCCTTCACCTCACCTCACTCCCTACGGGGAGTGAGGTTAATCTTTTCTTCAATCTTTTTTCTTATTTTCGATTTCTTGTCTTTTTAATTTCTGTACCTTAAAAACGTTTTTTCTTCAAATAGAGAGATTCTTGGATTTTTGAAAACTCGAAAATCAAGGAATCTCCCTGTGGCTTTGGCGCATGCGCCAATGTTTCGAGGAGGTGAAAAAAAGAAAGGAGGATGTTCCAATGGCTAGAGCCTGGTGTCGCAAGTGCCAGCGTGTCACTGTCTTTAAGAATGGACAGTGTCAGCGTTGTTGTCGCGGTAAATAATCCTCTCCGCTCCCGATCGATTTCTGGTCGGTAGCAATTTTTTTAACTTCTTTTTATCTTTCATTCCGAAATATACTAAAGCATCTTTTGCACCAACTGCTTTTTGCTTTGCAAAAAGACAGGGTTCAAAATATGGTAAACCATCTTCCTTTCGAAATATGGTAAACCATCTTTCGTACCAGCTCTTTTTTCACAATGCAAATGCAAGCGCATTGTAAAAAAAGAGGGTCCGAAATATAATGCTTTATCTATGCATCGCACTCTTGTTCTTGAAACACTTCAAAAAAAAGGTCAAACCGTTAAGTTATGCGGTTGGGTGGATTCTAAGAGAGATCATGGCAAGGTCACTTTCATTGATTTGCGCGATAGGACTGGTAAAATTCAAGCGGTCGGTATTGGTGGTAATTTGCGTGATCTAAGCACCGAGTCTGTTGTGGAATTAACTGGAGTAATTAATGCTCGAAATGAAAAGTCTATCAATCTAAATTTGCCAACTGGCAGTATTGAAATCTTTGTAGAAAGTTACAAGGTTCTTAATAAAGCAGCTGAGTTGCCAATTTTAGTTGAGGGTGATGGACGCGAAGTTAATGAAGAAATGCGCCTTAAATATCGCTATTTAGATTTGCGTCGTGAGCGCTTGCAAAGAATTGTTCGTTTGCGCTCAAGATTTTATGAAGCTTTGCGTCACGAACTATCTAAAAAAGATTTTACTGAAGTAGAAACTCCCATGCTCACCAAGTCTACCAAAGAAGGAGCTCGTGATTTTATCGTCCCATCTCGTTTCAATCCTGGTAAATTTTATGCTCTGCCGCAAAGTCCTCAGCAATATAAACAATTATTGATGACGGCTGGTGTGGAAAATTATTACCAATTTGCACGCTGTATTCGCGATGAAGATTTGCGTGCTGATCGTGGTTTTGAATTTACTCAACTTGATCTGGAAATGAGTTTTGTTACTCAGGAAGAATTAATGGCTCATGTGGAGGAAGTAGTTAAGAATGCTGTTAAAGCTGTGGGTGGTAAATTACAACAAGAGAACTTTCCAATTATCAATTATGAAGATGCTTTGGCAAAATACGGGGCTGACAAGTTTGATCTGCGTAGCGAGGAAGAAAAAGCAGCTGGAGTTTTGGCTTTCGCTTGGGTAGTGCGCTTTCCATTTTTCAAGAAAGTGGATAAAAAAGATGTTGCTGAGGTGCGTGATGGCAAGAGCGGTTGGACTTTTACTCACAATCCTTTTTCCAGACCCATTGATGAATCTTTAGCTGATCATTTGGCTGGAGAAAATATCGAAAAAATTATTACCGCTCAATACGATCTTGTTTGCAATGGTTATGAAGCTGGCGGTGGGAGTATTCGTGCTCACGAGCCAGAAGTACTTAAACAAACTTTTAAGATTATGGGTTATAGCGAGAATGAAATTGAAGCCAGTATTGGACACATGCTGGAAGCTTTCAAACTTGGTACTCCTCCTCATGGTGGGATAGCCTTGGGTTTGGATCGCTTAGTGATGCTTTTGGCCGGTGAGTCATCTCTTAAAGAAACCATTGCTTTTCCTATGAATTCAACTGGTCACACTGCAATTATGGATGCGCCTAGCGAAGTTAGTGATGAACAATTGAAAGAATTGGGAATTAAAATTTCTTAAAGATATGGTTCAAGGCAGAAGGATTAATCCTTTTTTATTGGTAGTAGTTTCATTTTTATTAGTGATGTTTGTTGGGGCTATTTTGCTTAGTCAATCTTGGGCTAGCAATTCAGGTTTGAGAACTAATTTCATCGATGCTCTTTTTACTAGTGCTTCGGCACTTTTTGTGACTGGTCTAGCAGTACTAGAAACAGGAGCACATTGGTCATTTTTCGGCCAATTGGTAATCTTATTTTTAATTCAAATAGGTGCTCTTGGAGTAGTGACTATTGGTGGATATATAGCTTATTTACTTGGTCAGCGTTTTTATTATGCTGATCGTGTTTTAATTGGCGGTAATTTAGGATCTGAGAATAAAGGTGAGGTGGTTAAAGTATTGAAGACAGTTGTTCGCTATGTTTTTTTGATTGAATTTCTTGGAACCTTATTGCTAACTGTTAATTTTTTATTTCATGGTTTTAACTTCATTGATTCTTTGTGGCATGGAATTTTTCACGCTATTTCATCTTTTGCCAATGCTGGCTTTGATGTTTTTGGACTGGGCAATAGTGCACAACCACTTTTGAAAATTGGTTTTGCTTTAGAGATAGTAATGTTTTTGATTATTTTAGGTGGTTTGGGTTTTCCGGTTTGGTTGGATGTTTTGGAAAAAATTAAGAAAAGGTCAGCTCATAAAATATCTTTTCATAGTCGCATTGTTCTATTAATGAATATTTCTCTGATTATTTTAGGTTCTTTGGCTTTTTATTTATTAGAAAGAGAGAGTCGCTTGCCTTTGGTTAGTCAGGCTCAACATTTGCGAGAGTCTATTTTTCATAGTGTTAGTGCTAGGACAGCTGGTTTTAGTGTTTATGATCTGTCCGAAATGAGTAAACCTTCTCTGGTAGTCATGATGAGCTTGATGTTTGTGGGTGGTTCTCCAGCTTCAACAGCAGGAGGAATTAAGGTGACAGTGGCTTTAGTTTTGCTTTTAATGTTGTGGGGAACAGTTAGGGGAGATTTGTCCATGCAGGTAATGAAGAGAAAAATTAGTCTAAAAACAGCTTTTAGAGGTTTAAGTTTAGCAGTGATTAGTTCTTTATTGGTTGTTTTTGGTTTGATATTTTTAGAATTTTTTGATGATCCTTCATTTTTATCGGCTTTGTTTGAATCTTTTTCGGCCATAGGCACGGTTGGCTTATCTTTAGGTCTTACTGCAAGCTTGTCTACTTTTAGTAAACTAGTTTTAATTTTTCTGATGTTTATGGGTAGAATTGGTCTTTATGTTTTACTTTATGGTTTGATTTTCTATGCTAAGCGACGTAATGTTATTAAAAAGTATCCGAAAGCAGAAATATGTTTGTAAAAAAGAGTTTAAAGAAAAAATCTTTTTTGGTAATTGGACTTGGTAGGTTTGGTTCTAGTTTTGCCAAAAATATGATGAAAATGGGTTGCGAGGTAGTGGCTGTTGATGAAGATTTGGAAAAAGTTAATAAAATCAGTGAGTTTGTGACTGAGGCAATGGCTGGCAATATTCACGATGAAGATTTTTTGACTTCTCTTGGTTTATCTGATTTTGATGCGGTGGTGGTAGCCATTGGTCATGATATTGAATCTAGTGTTTTGATCACAACTTTAGTTAAGGAGTTGGGCGCTAAGTATGTGGTTTCTAAGGCAGCAGATGATTTGCATGAGAAAATTTTGCAAAAAATCGGGGCTGATTGGGTGGTGACAGTTGAAAGAGAAATGGGACAAAAAGTTGCGCTTAGTTTGTATTCCAACAAAGTAATTGATTCTTTAGAGCTCACCCCAGATTTTCGTTTTGTAGAACTATTGGTTTTAGAATCTTGGTTGGGCAAAAAAGTTGCTACAGTTGGGGTTTTTAAAAATCACGACTTAATGTTGGTAGCGGTCAAAAGAGGTAAAGAAATTATTACAAAGCCAGGTGAAGACTTGGTTTTTCAAAAAGAAGATTTGGTGGTTGTTTGCGGTCAGACTGCAAAAATCATGCAACTCGCCTAAGCTATTTTTGCTACAATAAACAGGTGAAAAAAATCAATCTTCTTCTTTTCTGTTTGCTGATTTTTTCTGTTGCTTTTTCAGTTTACCTTTATTTCTTTTATCCACAAAAAATCAAAGAGCAATTTGTTTTGGAACTTTACAGCCCGGAGGAAATACCGGTTTTAAAAAATGAATTTTTAGCTGAAAATGAATTGGAGTTAAGTGCTAGTTCTGCTTATGCTCTAGACTTATCTTCCTTAACCGTGCTTTACGAAAAGAATTCTTTAGCCAAACTTTATCCAGCTTCAACTAGCAAGATGATGACGGCATTAGTGGCGGCAGATATTTTTAAACCAGACCAAGAATTAATGGTAACTGGAGAAGCAAGTACAGCAGGCAATAAACTACCTTTGCAATCCGGCCAACTCATTAAGGTTGAAGATTTATTAGCTGCTTTAATGATTTCCTCAGCCAATGACAGTGCTTATGTTTTGGCTAACCATCACCCTTCTGGTTTTACTGGGTTTGTTGAAGACATGAACCTCAAAGCTGAAGAACTAGGTCTTTTGGCTACTCATTTTGCTAATCCAGCTGGGTTGGACGAAGATGGTCAGATTAGCAATGCTCGTGATTTAACGGTTATTGCTGCGACTTTACTACAAAACAACTATTTAAAAGGTTTGGTGGCAACTCCATATAAAAAAATTGAGAATCAGGCTCAAGGCTGGTCTTATGACTTGTATAACAGTAATCAGCTGCTGGGCAGAATTCAAGGCGTAGCTGGAGTAAAAACTGGCACGACTGAGTTGGCTGGGGAAGTTTTGGTAACCTTGGTCGAGCGAGGTGGACATCAAATTTTAATTACTTTAATGAATAGTCGGGATCGTTATCAGGATACTAGTCGTTTGATTGCGTGGATTCTCAATAATTACGAGTGGAAAAAGCTCTAGGAAAACTGCTAGACTAAGATTGATCAAAAAATATGCCAAGTTCAAGTAACAGCGCTGGTCCAAATCTCACCAATGTGAACTACTTTGGTAGAATGTTTGTCAAATATAGCTTGGCTTTTTTGGTTTTCATGATGGTGGGTAGAGTTTTATGGAATGCTTTTGTGGCTTACTGGAAGGCAACTCATCCGGAGCCTCCACCACCGCCAACTGTAGGTTTTGGTGTTTTGCCTAGTTTGCGTTTTCCTCTCCAAGACGAGAATGATAAGCCTCAGTCTTATAATCTTGAAATGGCTTATGGGATTAGAGAAATTTCTGATCGTGCTAAGGTTTTCCTGATCACCAAATCCTCTGCTAATTTATTAGCTGATGAACAAGTCAAGAAAATAGCTGCTAGTTATGGTTTTATTTTTTCTCCAGAGATAATTGATGACAAAACTTATCGTTTTACCAAAAATACTCCTTTGGATACAAGTTTGGAAATTAGTTCTGTAGACTACACTTTTTCTTTGGAAAGTAATTTTCTTGCAAGACCAGATTTGCTAACTAGCAGTGGTCGTCTACCTGAGGAATTTGAGGCGGTAGAACGAGTCAAAAACTTCGTCAAATCATCGAGTTTACTTGGTAGTGATTTGGCTACGGCTTCTGGACAAGTGACTTTTCTAAAATCTATTGGTGGAGAACTAAAAACAGCTTTTTCTTTATCAGAAGCTGATTTTCTGCAAGTTGATCTAAATCGTAATCCTATAGATAAGCTTTATAAGGTTTACACTAGCGATGGTCAAAAGGGTATTATTTCAGCTAAGCTGACCTCAGCTTTTTCAGCTAATAATTCAATTGTGGAAATGAGCTATTATTACCGCCAAGTTGATTATTTTAACTTTGAAACTTATCCACTGCGCACTGCCAAATCGGCTTGGAATTTGGTCCAAGCTGGAGATGCTTATATTATCAATGGCAAAGGTTTAAAAGAAGCGGTGGTTAGAGAGGTGGAGTTGGCCTATTATGATAGTTTTGAAGAGCAAACTTATCTTCAACCAATTTATGTTTTTAAGGGTGATAACGATTTTATGGCTTTTGTACCAGCCGTGAGCGCTAATTATTTAAGTAGAAATTAATCTCTAATTTCAAGAGAGATGATAGAATATACCCATCATGATGAATTCAATCCGCACTAGAATGGCTCCCAGTCCAACTGGTGAGATTCACGTTGGTAGCATGGCTACCTTGCTCAAAAACTATGCTTTTGCCAAGAAATATGGTGGTCAGTTTATTTTGCGCATCGAAGATACTGATAAAGAAAGAGAAGTGGCCGGTGGTGTCAAAGCCATTCAAGAAATAATTCGTCGTTATGGTTTGGACTGGGACGAGGGTCCTGGTAAAGATGGTCCTTACGGTCCTTACATCCAATCGGAGCGTTTAGAAATTTACCAAAAAGAAGTTCAAAGTCTAATTGAAAAAGGTGAGGCTTATTATTGTTTTTGTTCTAAAGAGCGCTTGGCGGAGGTTAAAGAACAGCAATTAGCCAGCAAACAACCTCCTCATTATGACCGCCATTGTCGACATCTTGATCCGGAAGAGGCTAAGCAAAGAGTGGCAAGTGGCGAGAGTTATGTAATTCGCCTCAAAGTGCCGGAAGGTGAAGAAATTACTTTTACTGATCTGTTGCGCGGAGAAATTACTTTTCATTCTGATCTAATTGATGATCAAGTTCTCTTGAAGTCTGATGGTTACCCTACTTATCATTTGGCAGTGGTCATTGATGATCACTTGATGAAAATTACTCATATTATGCGCGGTGAAGAGTGGATTAGCTCTACTCCTAAGCATGTTTTGCTCTACAAGGCTTTTGGCTGGGAGGTGCCGGTTTTTGCCCATATTCCTGTATTTCTCAACCCAGACGGTAAGGGTAAAATGAGCAAGAGAAAAGGAGTGGTTTCAGCAGCTTCCTTCTTAGACAGAGGCTACTTACCAGAGGCAATGCTTAACTTCTTTATGATTTTGGGTTGGGCCAAAAAAGACCAAGAAGAGGTAATTAGTCTAGAAGAATACATCCGTGAGTTTGAACCAAGTGATTTAAGTAGCAATAGTGTGGCTTTTGATTTGCAAAAATTAAATTGGCTCAATGGAGTGTATATCCGCAAGCTGAGTCTAGAGGAGTTACAGAAAAAAATTGAGAGCTTCGTCCCAGCTGATTTTCCAAGAGAAAAACTCGCTCAAGTTTTGCCTCTTATTCAAGAGCGCTTAGTGACTTTGGGAGATTTCACTGAGCTAACCAAATTCTTTTACGCACCCATCAGCTATGAGGCAAACTTATTACTCAAGAAAAGTAGTGTTGAAGGAGTGAGGGAACAATTAGAGCAAGTCATTGCTTTGATTAAATCAATCAAAAACTGGTCAGTTGAGGCTTTGGAAGTTGGCATTAGAAATCTTCAAGAGAAAAAAGATTGGCATAAAGGTCAATTTTTCATGATGTTGCGTATTGCCGCCACTGGAGAGAAAGCTACTCCACCACTTTTTGAAACAATGGAGGTTTTGGGTCAAGATTTATTATTAGACCGTCTCCATCAAGCTTTGGATAAGATTAAGAGCTGATTAATATGACTGCCCGAGATAAATCACAGCAACTTCTAGCTTCTTTAGCAATGGCCGGTCAGGTGGCCATGACTAATCCTTTGCCTTACACCAGACAAGATAATCAAGTTTTGGATGAAAAATCTAGAAAAGTCGCTTTGGAAATTTCTGAGCAAGAGCATCAGGAAATTATTGCCAAGCTTAGTTCTTATGTCAATTCTCCAGCTGGTCATTTAGAAAGAGAAACAGAGCTGTATTTGGAGCAACAACTTTCAGAAATTTTAGGTTTTAAAGTCCGCACAGAATTGGAAGGTAACAGATTGAACCACAGCATTGGAATTATGGGGGCTGAACAGCACTTATTGCGTTTTCCTGGTGATGAGCTTAGCGCTCATGATGCTTATAGAGAGGCTGGCATTGCTCCAGCTAGAGGAGCTTTTGGTTGGTTTACTGAGAATGGTGAGCTAACTAAGCAGTCAATTTTACGTGAAAAATATTATTTTGCTGTGCAGCTCATGTATTTACCAGATTGGAACCTTAAGCACCCAGAACTTAAGCCTTGGTATAAGTACCGTAAAATGATCGTCATCAATCCGGCTGAGCAAATTGCGGTAGTTGGGGTAGTGGCTGATGCTGGACCCAGCATGTGGGTCAAAAAGCAATTTGGTGGTTCGCCAGAAGTGATTCGCGAAGGCAAAATTTGGTCACCAAATAGTAAGGGTAAAGTAATGCTTTTATTTGTTGACGACGAAGAAGACCAGATCCCACTGGGACCAATTTCTTTAGATCTGGCTTCTGCTTTGGCTAGAGCAAACAATTCTCCTCAAACAATCATATGATCAAAACTAATTTATTTATTGGCTCAAGATATCCTGTTAATCGTCAAAAAATTAAGCAAACTGTAGAAAGAGTTTTGACAGAACATGAAATTAGTCATGCTCAGGTTGATGTTTCTATTGTTGGAGCCAGGAAAATTACTACTCTTAATGAGAAATACTTGAAACATCAAGGTCCAACTGATGTGCTATCTTTTCCACAGCATGATAAAGGTCAACTGGAGGATATTCCACTTCCAGAAGGAGAATTAGTGCATTTGGGGGATGTGGTAATTAGTTTTCCAGAAGCAGTTAAAACAGCCAAAAGATTTGGTAAAATGGTTGATCAACAAATTTGTTTTTATCTAGAGCATGCTCTATTGCATTTGCTTGGTTACCATCACGATGATCACTAGTTGCTACAAGTAGATGAGAAGATGGTAGAATCTAGCTATGGCTTGGTATCGTCTTTATCGCCCCAAGAAAATTGCCGACCTCAACATTAGTTCAGTGAGAGATTCTCTTTTGCAAATGATGAAGTTTGGCAAGATTCCCCAATCTTTACTCTTTGCTGGACCAAAAGGCACGGGCAAAACTTCTGCCTCTCGTATCTTGGGAGCAATGTTGAATGATCCAGCTAATGCTGAATTGGTTGATCATCTTTTTTTCAAAAAAGTTGCTCCTAAAAATTTATTCTTTAAAGAGCCTGATGAGGCTAGTGATTTTTCCAAGAGAGTTTATGAGGGGCACTCCTTTGTAGTTCAGGAGTTAGATGCTGCCTCCAATCGTCGCATTGATGACATTCGCTTACTCAAGGAAAGAATTAACTTGCCTCCTAGTGAAGGCAAAATGACCGTTTACATTCTGGATGAGGTGCACATGCTGACCAATGAAGCTTTTAATGCTTTGTTGAAAATTTTGGAAGAGCCACCGGCCCACGTGGTCTTTATTTTAGCCACTACTGAGTTACATAAGATTCCAGCCACCATTGTTTCTCGTTGTAGCGTGATTAATTTTAGACGTGCAAACAATGCCGAACTCAAACAAGCCTTAGAGCGAGTTTTGGAAGCAGAGAAAGTTGCTTTTAAAGACGAAGATTTAGAAAAAATTGTCTTGCGCTCTGATGGTAGTTTTAGAGATGGAGTTAAGATTTTGGAAATGGCCTGTAGAGAAGGTCATTTAGATTTGGAATTAATTAAGGATTTATTGGCGAGTGATAGTTTGGTTTACATTAAAAAAATTCTTGATTTTGTTATCGAAAAAGACGAGCAATCCTTGGTGAAAGTTTTTCAAGAATTGAGGGAGAATAATTACAACCAAAAAGATTTTTATAAAGATCTTTTTGCCTTTTTACATCAAGATTTATTGATTAATTTGGGAGTTATGGCAGGAGAGCCCAGTTATAGTGTCAAAATTAATCAATTTTTTCTCAAGGAAATTCTCTCAACTGATCTTAATCAGGAAACTCCTATTCCATTTCTAGTTTTGGAACTTAAATTTTTGGAAATTATTGAGCGTTCTAAAAAAAATCCTCCAAATAAATCAACTAAAACAGAATCTAAGGCCGAGGTTCAAGTTGTGACCAAGCCAAAAGCAAAAGAAGATGCTGCCGACTTAAGTAAAAAAAAAATTAACAAAAGCGATTTAGACCTCAAAGACTTCTGGCAAAATCTAATCAAGAATTTTACTGGTGAAAACTTTTCTTTGGTTACTCTTCTCAAGTCTTGTAAATTGGAAAGTTTAAGTGAAGGGATTGCTAGGGTTTTTGTTTATTATTCTTTTCATAAAGAACAATTGGAACAAAATAAAAATAAAGAATTGCTGATTGAGGCCACAAAGAAACTTTTTGATTTAGATTTACAGTTTGATTTTGTTTTACAAGATGAAGTTAAGTTGGCCGAAGCAACTGTATTAAGTGATTCACAAACCGAATCAGAGTTGCTGCTTGCCGCTAAGGATTCTTTGTTATAATCAAAGAGCAACTACCTTAATATAAAAATACAAAAAGGAGAAAATATGGCAGGTTTCATGAGTCAGTTGGGCGATCTTAACAAACTGCGCAAGCAAGCCAAGCAAATGCAACAAGATTTGGCAGCTGAGGAAATTATTGTTGAGCGCGGCGACATCATTGTCAAAATTACCGGCGGTCAAGAAGTCAAAGATATTTCTGTACAAGGTATTCACAGTGAGGAGCTGGTTAAAGCACTCAACGAAGCGATCAAAAAATCTCAAGAAGTGGCAGCCAAAAAATTGCAAAGTATGACTGGTGGCCTCGGTTCTCTTCTTGGTAAATAAAATTAATGCAAGTTTTTATTGCTAGTTCTAATTTAGGCAAGATTAGAGAGATCAAGGCAATTCTAAAAAAGAGTGCTTTTGAGTTTGTTAGCATTTTAGATAAAGAAATTTTGGAAGAACTGAAAATAGTCGTTCCAGAAGATTTTGACGTGGTAGAAGATGGCGAAACTTTTAGAGAAAATGCTTTTCTGAAAGCCAAAGCTTATGCTAATTTGACTGGTTTGGCCGCTATTGCTGATGATTCTGGATTGGAAGTAGAAGCTTTGGGTGGATTCCCTTCGGTTAATTCCAATCGTTGGTTTGAAGGCAGTCCTACAGAGCGTAATTTAGCTTTACTTGATTTGCTAAAAGACAAGGCCAATCGTCGAGCTAGATTTTGCGGAGTAGTTTGTTTTTTTGATCCCAAGACTGGTGTGGAAAAGTTTTTTGAGGGAGAGATTAGAGGTGAAATAGCCAAAGAACTAAGAGGAGACAAGGCTGAAGGTTTTGGCTATGATCCAATTTTTATTCCAGAAGGCTACAAACAAACTTTTGCAGAATTGGGCGCTACTTTCAAAAATAACATTTCTCACCGCAGACAAGCTTTGTTTAAGCTAAGCCAATATGTTCTTCAAGATAAACGTCTTGAACGCTCTGAATAATCCCAATACCTTCTTCCATGGGTCGTTTAAAAGCTTTGCGTCCCATGATTAAACCTGCTCCACCACCTCTTTTATTGATGACCGCTGTTCTAACAGCTTCTTGCAGGTCTCTTTGATAGTCGCCACTAACACTACTCTCGCCACCGGAATTAATTAGACTGATTTTGCCAGCGTAACAATTCATAACCTGTAGTCTGACCAGATCAATTGGATTCTCAGTGCTCAGACTTTCGTACATTTCTTTGCTTTCTTTGCCAAACTTGAATTTACGGAAAGCACCATCGTTTTCTGGTAATTTTTGCTTGATGATGTCAGCTTCAATGGTTACTCCTAGGCGATTGGCGTAGGAAGTGACGTCAGCAGCGCTTTCATAATTAACACCTTTTTCTTGCCAAGCGCTGTTGCGAGGATAGCACCACAAAATTGTAGCTAAACCCAATTGATGAGCTTCATAAAAAGCCTGAGCAATTTCTACAATTTGACGATTGGAAGCGCTGGAGCCAAAGTAAATGGTTGCGCCGATAGCTACTGCTCCCATTTCGTAAGCTTGTTTAACATTGGCAAAAAGCACCTGATCCCATTTATTAGGGTAAGTAAGGAGTTCGTTGTGATTAATTTTAACAATAAATGGAATTTTGTCGGCATATTTCTTGCTAAGTAATCCTAAAGCTCCTAGAGTTGAGGCGACACCATTACACTGAGCCTCCATAGCGAGCTTAACTACATTTTCTGGATCGAAATAAAGGGGATTCTTGTAAAAAGAATAATTAGCATT
>DYGL01000012.1 GCA_020724725.1 Candidatus Microgenomatus sp.
TAGAGCTCCAAGCTTATACCTTGGCGGTTCTAGGTTCGAGTCCTAGCACACGCACGCCGCAAAGCGAGCCATTGTTGACTTCAACCCATGAGAAACGAAGCGCGTGGCTAGTCCCCAGAGGGGACAATGTGTTAAAATAAGGCAATGCCCCGCAAACTGCTGATTATTTTAGTCACTACTCTCCTACTTTTTTTTGCCTACAAATTTGCCAAGTCACAGGGCTGGCTTCCTAACAATGTTTTCTCACAAATTGAAGAAAAAATTCCAGATCAAATCAGCTTACCTTGGCAAAAAGATCAAGAATTTAAATTTGAAACAAAGGATCTGGAAAAAATAGGCGAAGAAGGTTTGTCTCAAATCAAAACCCTAGCCCAAAAAGCCAAAGAGGCTGGCACTGTTGGTCAAGAATTTGTCCAAGAAATCGTTAAAGTTGATGAAAATAGTGAAAAAAACATCTCAGAAAAGGCTTTTGACTACGGTCGCTACATTTATTGCCAAGAGGTGGTTAAACAATACGAGCAGAACAGTTCCCAGGTAAAATTTTAAGAAATTGACAAATACTGAATTTCAGTTTATACTGAAATTCAGTATGAATAATTTCGTCACTTACGGCCAGACTTTTAGCAAAGGCCAACTCACCATTCCCAAAAAGATTAGAGAGCTTTACGGCTTAGGTGTTGATTTTGCCTATAAAATCACTGCCGTTGATCAAAAAATCATTATCGAGCCTCAAGAGAAGTTGTCCCAGGGTAATTTTGCCAAAGTCTTGAGCTCAATTACTGAGCCTATTTTTACTGATCAAGACTATCAAGAGTGGAAATCCATGAGATCAGCTGAAGAAAAAAGACTAGAAAAACTTGGTTTATGAAATTACTTCTAGATACTTCTATTATTATTGATTTTGCTAGAAGACCAGACAGAGAAAACTCTCCATTATTTAAATTGGCCCAAAAGTACAGTGATTTTTATGTTGCGGACATCACCATTGCAGAATTATATTCAGGCAGGCAAATTTGGCAATTTCCTCACAAAATGAGCTTGCTCAAGAAAATTCTAGACCAAACTCAACAACTCCATAGCAATCAACAAATTTGCATTTTAGCTGGACAAATTCGAGCTGAAAAACAAATTGCTCTTATGGATGCTATGATTGCGGCCACCGCAATTTCACATCAATTGCCACTCGCCACCCTCAATCTAAAAGATTTTGAAAAAGTCACCCAACTTAAAATAGCGAAATTTGCTTAAAACAAATGTTTTTCTAGAAACTGTGGCGCCTCTCCCACTCCAGAAGCAATAACTTTCTTGACACTTGGCAACTCCTGCAAAACATTCATTACTGTTTGCTCGTGCTCAGGTAAAGTTAAAACGTGAACATTAAAACCAGTGTTAATAGTGAAATAAACTGGCACACCAGTTTTTCTTAATTTCCTGACTGCCTGCATCACCTCAACAGTGCCTGGGTAAAACAATAAAATACTAGGCTGGCTAGTCAAAAGAATGCTGTGAAACTCGAGGGCTTCGGCCTCAACCAATTCACCAAGAGCCGTAAAATCTTGATTTAAAATCGCGGTTTTAGTCGCTAGAATTTTGTCCCCAATCTTCTCCTGACGGGCTAGAAAAAATGGACTAGATTGCGCCAAATCATGACCCTCAGTTGAACTCAAATCTTTTTTATCTTCAGAAACAATTGCCACTAAATCTCGAATCACAAAAGACTCTGGCTTGGCAAAACTTTGAGAATAAGACGTTTCAGACTGATCACCATCTAGCCACTCAACGAAGCCACCACAGACACAACGACAAGCTGTGCCCGAACCTTTTCTAGCCAGAATCGAAAGTTCTTTTTCAGTCAAATCCAAACCTAAAGCCTTGGTGGCAGCCAAAGTCAAAGCAGCAAAACCAGAACCAGAGCTAGAGAGGCCAGTGCTCTTTGGAAAGTTGTTGATCGAAACTACTTTGGCAAACACATCTTGATTAATCAGTCCTTTTTCTCTGGCAGTGGCTCTAATCAAATCTAGGTGCTTAATCACTCTGGAGGACTCACCTTCTTCCATAACCCCTTCAATTAAAATCTCATCTTGAGTTAGATCGGGCAAAAATTCAACTGTAGTCGTGCTTTGCAAAGAATCCAAGATCATTGAAATGCTACCATTAGCTGGCAAACGCAAAACCTTATCTTTTTTGCCCCAATATTTAACCAGAGCAATGTCACTTCCAGCTACAACAGTAGTTTTTTGCATAATTTAAATCTTCTCTAGCCTAACTCCTTCAGCATTCATGGCCACATCAATAATTTTACCACCAGCCTCACTAATTGCTTGGGTGACTGACTCTCGTTGTTCTCTGGCAGTCAAAGCCAACATGCAATCGCCACCACCAGCTCCAGAGAGCTT
The DNA here is from genome assembly GCA_020724725.1 of Candidatus Microgenomatus sp. GTDB lineage: Bacteria > Patescibacteriota > Microgenomatia > UBA1400 > PJMF01 > UBA1364. Next base: position 2,397 of record DYGL01000012.1, read on the forward strand.
GGCGCCAAGGGCTCCAGCCTTTTGACTAGCCTCGATGAGGTTTTCCAATTCAAGGCTACTAACTTGCAGTTGGCGAAGTAAAGACTGACTTTGATCCATTAAGGATCCAAGCAGAGGCCAATTCTCCTCTATCAAAGCTCGCTTCGCCTGTTCAACCAAAACAGTGATTTCAGCAAAAATGCCATCTACCAAGTTTGGTTTTTCGTTTTGCAGGTTTTGCACCATGCGAATTAAAGTTGCTGTATCAGCTTTAATTCCAGTGTAACCTACTAAAAATGGTAAATTTTTGACTGCAATTGGTTCAACAATTTTGGAACGCTTGGTTTTTTGATCAGGAGTCACATAATAAATAGTGCCACCCCAAATGGCTGAGGCAATATCAAAACCAGAAGCCACTCCCTGAACTTTCAAAACAGTTTCGTAGCAAAGCTCAAAAAGCTGATCATTATCGAGAGGGATTTGATAAAAATCACTCAAAGCCTTGGCGAAAGCAACTGTACTGGCGCTACTAGAACCCAAACCATAAGAAGAAGTAAACTCATTTTTGCTAAAAACATGAATAGTGGTTTGCTGAGGATAACGATCTAGAAAAAGACGATAACAAGTTTCAATAAAACTAACTTCTTTGGGTAAATTTTCTTTTGCCAAATCCTTAATGTTTTTGGAATAAGCTCTAAGCCCTAAATCTGGAGCATCTAAAACAAAAAAGTCTGAACCATTCTCTTCAATTGTAATAGATAGACGACGATCAACGGCTGTCACCAAACAAGGCTGACCAAAAACCACACTGTGTTCACCAAAAAGCATGAGTTTGCCAGGAGCTGAAGTTTTAATTTTTTGCATAAGGTTGGACCAAAAATTTAGTTGTAAAAAAAGATAAATTTTCTTGCTTCAAGAAACTAGCAAAAGCCTCTTGATCATGATGCCAAGCTAAAATATAACCAGAACCCTGCTTGAATCCGCCAGCTCCAGTAATTTTGGCCGCAGAGCCAAATTCTTGCAACTTTTTGATGAGATTTTTTGCTTGCTCACCCACTACTCCCAATTCTTCCAAAAGTTCCTGGTTTTGTTTAAAAACTTCAGGATCAAAAGAGTCTTGCTCTAAATCACTAATGATTTTCTCACTAAGCATTCCTATTTGCGCCACCACTTCCAGATGGTTGGGCAAACTAGCAACTTTAGCAAGCATCTCGCCAGTTGATTCTACAGCCGAACCAGAATCAATGAGAAAAAATGTTTCTTCTGCCAAACTAGGAGAGATGATCTGTCTAGCTTGGCCATTTTGAAAAACTTGCAAACCACCGCGCACCACAATGCTGGGGTCAGCACCACTAGAACGACCATGAATAAAGTTCTCAGCCTGCCAAACCAGCTGATAAAGTTGTTCTTGATCTAGAGGATACTGATAAAACTCAGCCAAAGCACTAAGCACCGCGGCTGCAAAAGCTGCTGATGAACCCAAACCAGATTGAGTTGGCAAATCAGAATTTATTTTGAGAGTAAAATTTAGCTCATTTCGGCCACTTAACTTTTTAAAAATACCGATTAAATGTTGCAAATAGCGGTCATTTTCTTGATCTTGATCAAGTTGACCTGCTTGCACAGTCGCAGTGATACCTCGACTCAGACTGGCCAAAACAGCTTGGTGACCAAAAACCACACTGTGTTCACCAGTGAGAATCACCTTGCCATGATAAAAACTGTTCATAATTCCTTTTTTTATTAACCTTAGAGAAAATAAGTTCTTTGACATAGGATCATTGAAGTCGCTGACTAAAAACATAAATTAATAGATATGTTTATAAACAGCGACTTCACTGAGCGAGAAGAAGACTGTTAGCTTTAAAGGCTGACAATTTTAATCGAGCGCATCCAATGTCAAAGAACTTATTTTCTCTGCTTTCAAGCCATAAACAATCACTTCAGCCTGAGCTTCTTTTTTTAACTTGCGCAAAACAATTTCTACTTCATCCCCAATGTTAAAGTTTTGCGAGGCAACGCCCATCATGGAAATTTTTTCACCATCCAAATCAAGCAAGAGATAAGAATAAGGTAAAAAGGCAACTTGTTCACTAGCAGCCACTTCCATCAAGGAGACCGCCAAGACCTTGGCTCTTCTGCCTAGATATTTGGACCAGTTTTTGTTGGAACGCCAAGCCTCTGTGATTTGCATATAATTAATGATTGTTTCTTCCCAAGATATTTACTACTGCAGTTGCCCCACTTCCACCTACGTTGTGAGCTAAAACTCGCTCAAACTGACCAGCTTCAATCAAAGAAGCCAAAAAGGCAACTTGCTTGACGCCGGTAGCACCCACTGGATGGCCACAAGCTTTTAGACCACCGGAGGGGTTAATCACTAATTTGCCACCATAGGTAGTTTGACCAGCAACAGTTGCCCCAGCTGCTTCACCCTTGGCAAAAAAGCCCAGATCCTCGGCAGCCAAAATCTCAGCAATACTAAAACAATCATGAACCTCAGCGGCTTGAATATCTTTTTGGCTCAGTGAGGCCATTTTAAACGCTTGCTTGGCTGCTTTTTGGGTGGCTACTAATTGACCCAAGTCTTGACGATCTTGTAAAGCCAAGCTGTCTTGACCTTGACCAAAACCTAAAATTTGAGTCTGGCGAGCAGATGTTTTACTACTCAAAATAACAGCCGCCACACCATCACTAATTGGTGAGCAATCCAAAAGTCTAAGCGGTGAAGCTACCTTGGTAGATTCAGAAACTTGCTCGAGAGTAAATTCTTTATGAAATTGAGCCTTGGGGTTATTTAAGGCATGCAAGTGATTCTTAACTACGACACTGGAGAGCTGTTCTCTGGTAGTGCCATAACGATGCATGTGATAGTTGGCCAAAACAGCGTAAAGAGCTGGAAAAGTTGAGCCATATTCTTTTTCTCGACTAGCGGCAGTCGCTAGAATTGCACTCGCTTGGCCACTACTGACATCGGTCATTTTTTCGACTCCCAAAACCAGAACCGTTTGATAGAGACCACTAAGTAAAGCTTGTTGGGCTGCCACGACTGCTAAACCACCAGAAGCACAAGCCCCCTCCACTCTCATGGCAGGAGGCAAATGAGTAAAATGCTCACTAACCAAAGCTCCTAAGTGACGTTGCTCATTAAAACTGCCACCGGCTTTATTGGCGACAAAAATAGCGTCAATTGAAGTCGGATCAATGGCTGCATCAGCTAAAACCCCCTCAACTCCTTCTTTGACTAGATCAGATAAGCCTTGTTGCCAAAGCTCACCAAATTTACCAATGTAGTGACCAATTACTTTAATGTTCATTTGCTTGTCTCATTTTTTGATAAGTGGCTAAATCAATCAGCTCTAAAGCTTGAATTTGGTTTGCTAATTTTTGCTTATATCTTTTTCTTTGCTCTACCAAATACTTGCTTGTTTCAAACAAAAAAGCATCAGCTCCAGCTCCAGATCCATAAGAACAAACAAGAATTTTGGCTCCAGCAGGAGCCACATCCAAAACTGCACTCAAAGCCAAAAGTGAAGCGCCAGCGTAAGTATTACCTATTTCTTTAACAATCAAAGCAGGAGCTAATTGTTCTTTGCTAAAACCTAGCTGTTTAGCGATTTGTTGAGGAAATTTGGCATTTGGAGTGTGAAAAACACAAAAATCAATTTCGCCAGCAGTTAATTGACTTTGCTCTAGCAAAGCTCGACTAGCCATAGCTACATGTTTAAAATATGCTGGTTCACCAGTAAATCTGCCAAAATGTTGTGGATAGGATTCTTTGGGTTTGCGCCAAAAATCAGGAGTGTCAGTCGCCACTGATTGCGTCGCTAATAATTTAGCCAATAATTGACTCTCCCCATCTTCATGACCAACGATAAAAGCTGCCGCTCCAGCAGCCGCGGTATACTCTAAAGCATCTCCTGGCCTTGCTTGAGCAGTGTCAGCCCCAATAGCCATAGCGTTTTTACTCATCTTGGCTTGCACGTAGGCCAAAGCAATTTGCAATGATTGCGAACCGGCTTTGCAAGCAAATTGCAAATCAGCCATACTCAAGTAGTCGCTCAAGCCCAAGGCTTCCTTAACCACGCTGCCAGATGGTTTAACCGCATAAGGGTGACTTTCACTGCCAATAAAAAGGGTGCCTAAATCAGATTTTTCTCCAGAGTTTTGCAAAAAACGAGTCAAGGCTACTTGCCCAGCTGCCGTAGCTAAAGTAATGGTATCTTCATCAATGTTGGGAATAGTTTTGGAGGAAACACCCAAAGCTCTAGCCAACTCCAAACCCTTTCCTTGGCTTTCCGCAATAGTTTTGGTAAGAACCTTTCGCTTAGGTAAAGACGTACCATAAGCCACAATTCCCACGGAAGGTTTGATAATAACTTTTGACATGCTCATTGCTTCGCTCCTCCTCTAGCCAAACGCTGGTGAGCACCTGCCAAGTCATGACTGCTTAAAGCTGCGAGACCAGAAATTTCTGCTGCCAAACTGCCAGTTGCCAAAATCGCTGCCAATTGAGCCGGAGTGAGTTCAGTTTCATTTTGACAAATTAACTGACGAACCTCTCTTTGAGTGGGTAGGTTGATGCCACCACCCACACTACCTAGAGGCAAATTGGGCAAAACAACAGCGCAGTAAAGACCATTTTGTTCTGCTTCAATAATTGTCTCTCCTTGACTAGCTTCGATCACATGAGCAAGATCCTGACCAGTTGCCAAATAAAAAGCTGCTACCACATTAGCAAACTGCATGTTATGAGCAGAAGAACCAGCCAGATTGGAGCCTCGCAAGTTTTTACTATGATGAGTGCGCAAAAAAGCCTTGGTGCTGGTTTTTAAAACCGTGCTTAAAATTTGCTCACTAAGAAAAATCTCAGCTTGAGCACTATAGGCTCTACCGAGTAATTGATTGATATAAGAAGATTTTTTATCAGTACAAACATTGCTAGATAAAGCCAACATTTCTAAACCCTCATAAGCTGATAAGTACTCAGTCCAAAGTTTTTGCAAAGCAATGGTCACCATGTTCATACCCATGGCTTCGCCTGTCAAAAAACTAAAGCGCACGTAAACATTTCTGCCTCGAACAAAACTTTGCAGGTTTTGAAATTCCAAGTGAGAACTACTACTCTCAGTGATTTTTTTGATCGAAGATAAAGTTTCTTTTTGCTCTAGATATTTGGCAAAAGCCAAAGCCGCCTCACCGTCTGGCAAAGCAAAAACTGGCGCTCTAGTCATGCCTTGATTTTTAATGAAAACTTTTGCTCCACCAGCTTGATTAATGGCCTTTAAGCCTCGACTAACACTGGCCACCAAAGCTCCCTCACTTGTGGCTAAGGGCACAAAACAGTCTCCCTTGTCCTTGGCAAAAAACTCTGAATTGATTTGTACTGGCCCAGCCAAACCTAGAGGAACTGTTATCGCACCAACCATGTTCTCACAATTACGCTTATTGGCCACGCTTAAATCTTTATCAACGGCAAACAAATGCTCACTTGAGCTAATTTTCCAATTTTCCTGCAACTGTTTTTGCCTTTGCTTGATCATTTGTTGATCGTCAAGCGAGTTTTTAGCTAATTTAAAAAATGACATTGCGCATTAATAGTCGCAAAAAAACTAGAAGATCATGCATGCTACAATAAAGCAATTGTGCAAGAAATTTTAGCCTGGAAAAAAACAGTTGACGACTTCACTGTAGATTTTTTAAACGAAATATCTCAAGAATTTAAGGAGCAAGAGTTGAGTCAGGAAGCTTTTCTCAAGCTCAAAAAGTTTGTAGTAGCTGGCAAAACCGTTCGCGGCAGCCTATTCTTTTCCGCCGCACAAGCCTTCGCCAGAGACAAAACAATTCTCAATACTAAAGATTTGCTTTATGTGGCAGCTAGCTTGGAGATTATTCATTCAGGACTACTCATTCACGACGACATTATTGATCGCGATACTCTGCGTCGCGGCCAAGCTTCAATCTGGCAACAATACCAAATTGCCAGCCAAAAAGATGATTTAAAACAAACTGACAATTATGGTCAAAGCTTGGCTTTATGCTTGGGTAGTATTTGCCTATATTTGGCTCAATTAGCTTTGGATAAAACCAGCTTGCAAGTAAAAACTAAAGAACAAATTAGACAAATTCTAAATCAAGAAATTATTCGCACTTATTTTGCAGAAATGTTGGATTCCAAAATTACCAATTTAAAAAAAGATCCTTCCATGACGGAAGTTTTGGAGATGTATCGTTTCAAAACTGCTCGCTATACTTTTTCTTTACCACTACAACTGGCTGGCTTAGTTAATAATTGGTCTCAAACAAAAATTAACTCTTTATTGGTGCTTGGTGAAAAACTTGGTTTGATTTTTCAAATCAAAGACGATGAAATTAGTCTCTTTGCGGATGAAGAAAAATCTGGCAAAAGTTTTGCATCCGATCTAAGAGAGGGTAAAAAAACCATTTTTTACCTTACTTTACTACCAAAACTTGAGTCAAAAGAAAAAGATTTTTTTTGGCAGAATTTTGGACAAGCAAAACTTGAATTGGCCGCCAGCAAGAAACTACAAGCACTTTTTACCAAACACGCTCTGAAAGAAGTGCGGGAATTAAATGAAAAACTAAGTTTAGATGCCCAAAAAATAATCAATCAGCTCGATTGTGGCCAAGATCTAATGTTGGAAATTCTCAAATTCAACCTAGAAAGACAGAGTTAAGTCTCTTCTTTCTTTTCTCTAATTAGTAGAGTTAGCAAAACACCTAAAGCAGTGGCAATAAACAAACTTTTCCAAGCAGCAATGAAGAAATAAAAAATCAAAGCAACTGCCAACCAAAACACAATTGCTGACAGACTATAAATCATTTCTCGATAAACAAAATAAGACAAGGCCTCCCGTCCTTTGCCACGCATTAGCCAACTACGGTCAAAAAATAACCAGTGAAAACTAGCTGTAATTTTATCCACAGCATTAAGAATAGTGATTGTCCAAATGTTCACCACAAAACCTCTCAGCAACCAAAAAATTGATAAAAACCCTCCAGATAAAAAGAATTGCTTGCGACCTTTGTTTTGATCAATAAAAGAACCAGCTCCATAACTAATAAATAAAGCCAAAAATAAAGACAGGCTATAAAAATAGCCGACTCCATCAGTGCTGCCAAGTAAAATAAACATGTAAAGCGTCCATAAACTAATGCTGGCATCATTGAAGTAGCGGCCAGAAAAACTCATTGCCAAACGCCTAAATCCAGGCTCCCGAAGCCAAGTAAAAAACTCCTGAAAAGAAATCTTGTCTTTAACTCTCACATTTTCTAGAAGCAGAGAAAAAACTACTCCGCCCAAAATTACCAATAAACCAAGTAAAAACAGAGTCTGATATCCCAGAGTCACTACAATTAAGCCTCCCAGAGCAGGAGCGATCATGGATAACAAATTGAGAAAGAAATTAATCAAGCCGAGATTGGTGCCAATTTTACCCTCATTGCTGTTGCGACTAAGTGAATAATGGAAACTGTTCCAAAAAAAGTTTATTTGAAAACCATTAATAATGGCTGCTGACAGAATTAATGAAGGATGGTCTTTGGAAAAATAAAGAAGCAAAACAAAAACTGCATAAAACAAATGTCCCAGAAGTAATCCGTAACGAATCCCGTGTTTGATTAAAATTTTGGAAGTAGGAATCGCCAAGAAAAAACAAACTAAATAAGTCACCAAATAAAAAAGTCCTACATTAAAAATACCTTCCTGCAAAGAAGAAAGGTTTAACCTATTCACAAGAGGCAAACGCAAGTTAAAAAAATAAATTGGCAAAAAGAAAATCATTAATTGATTGGCTAATTCTCTCACCAAACGAATAGCATAAAGATATTTGAGGTTTTTGGTTTTTTGAAAATGAAAATGAAAAATAGGCATAGCAACTAAGTAAAAAGTGAATCACTCACCTTAACAATAACCTCTTGCAATTTGACCCGTTCTTCTCTAAGCATCTTCATCAGGACATAATCGCTTGGCGGAATGTTGCGCTCTCCATTTCTTGAATCAACTCCCAAGCGTAAGTGCCAAAAATTCTTATGGCCAAGCTGACTATAAATAGAATTAAGACCATTGTGAATTTTGGGGCCTTTGCCTTTTTGGAGTTTAAAATCACCCAAATTTAAATCAAGATCATCATGAGCAACAATTAAATGATTGCCCTCATCTTCTTCTAAAATTTCTGGATAAAAATAAGCCAAAAAAGCTCTTAGGCTTTGACCAGAATTATTCATAAAAGCAGTTGATTTGATCAAACAAAGATCTTGAGCCACTGCGTGATTAATGATCTCTGTTTTGACGTATTCTGCTTGAAATTTTTTATCAAACTTTAAAGTAAGAGAGAACTTCGAAGCTAAGTAGTCGATTAGGGCAAAACCAGCGTTGTGTCTAGTTTGCTCATAATCTTTACCAGGATTACCAAGACCCATGATGATTTTCATAAATTTTATCTGCCGATCTGCTGACTAAAGTATATAATAGCCTACAGATGAAAACTATCGGTATCTTCACTAGTGGATATGGACATGAAAGTATTGCTGAAGCAGTTCTAAATAAAATTCAAGAACAAGCTCCAGGAAAATATAAGATCAAGAAATACATTCATCAAGATCCACTCGACTTCACCTACAATTATATCTATCGTCTTAGCCCAAGCTCATTCAGCTTACCTTTTCATGCTAGCGCTAAACTTATTGAAAAATATAAAGGCGCCAAAAAAATTGCTGACCTCTGGCATGTGATTAATTTGGAGAATAAAATTAAAAATTTTATTAAAAAAAATAAAATTGACGTCTGTATTAGTGCTTATTTTGGCTTCAACCCAATCTTGGAAAAAATTCAAGAAAGCGAGGGCTTGCCATTCATTAATATTGTTAGTGATCCTCGCACTGTTCATCCGCTTATTTTGTCAGAACAAGCCAAATTACAAATAATTTTTGACCAAGAAATTAAGAAAAAACACCAACAAAAAAACATGAGGGTAGCTGGATGGTTCGTACAAAGCAAATTTGAAGAATCTTACGACAAACAACAAATTAGAAAAAAACTAAAGCTTGATGATAAATTAACTTTTCTTATTACCTCTGGTTCCGAAGGTGCTAATAGTATTTTAAAAATATTACCAAGCATTATTAACTGTGAGAAAGAAACCAATTTTATTATTGCTTGTGGCAAAAACGAATTCTTATATAACAACATTATCGGCGTCAAACAAAGCTTAGAAAAACTCAGTTCATCTAAAGCCAAAATTATTCCCCTAGCTTTTACCAAAAAACTTCATCTTTACATGCAGGCTGCCGACATGGTTATAGGTAAAGCTGGACCCAACACTCTATTTGAAAGCATTGCTTGTGAAACAGCTTTTTTTGCAATTACTCATATTCATGGTCAAGAAGATGGCAACCTAGATATCATTAGTGATTACAAAGTTGGTTTGGTAGAAGAAAATGCCAAAAAAGCCAATCAAAAATTACAAGCTCTTATCAAGAAACCAAATCAAATCAATAAATTTAGAGATAGCATTCTTAAGCTTAAAAAATACAATCAAAACTCAATTTTAGTTTTGATTGAAGCCATCAGAGAATTAGAGAGCAATGTGAATTGAGGACAACTCTTCAACTGTAGTGGCGTCTTCAAATTTTTTATCATAACGAATTCTAACTAACCTTGGGAACCTTAGCGCCACTCCAGCTGTGTGAATTGGAGACTTGCTTAGTTCGTCAGCGGCAATTTCTAACACCAAGTAAGGTTCTAGCCAAAAATCTGGTGCCAAGTTTTTATTCACATCATAAAAAACCGGTTTTTGGTTGTTGGGGCTAAGATGTTGATCTGCCAAATTTTTTACTTCTCTAAATTGCTCATCGGTTAAACCAGTGCCAATCTTTGATAAGCTACGCACCAGCAAATCTCCAGATTCATTTTTATCTAAAACACCCACCAGTAAAGCCCCGATGCCAAAAGCTTGACGTTTGCCCTTGCCTACATAGTAACCAAGCATCAAGCAATCAATTGTGTCAGATAATTTACCTTGACTACCTTCTTCTTCCTTAATTTTGACCCAACGCCAAGATTTTCTGCCAGCCACATAATGAGAATCTTTTTGTTTCATAACAGCACCTTCCAGACCCAAGGCTAGTTGCTCTTCATGAAAAGCTTTAAGCTTATCTGGATCAGAAATTAAAGAAAAGCTAGTTTTCTTAAGAAATTGACCGTCAGTCAGAAGATTATCTAATTTTGACTTGCGCTCTAAAAGCTCTTGATCTAATAAAACTAAGTCGTCAAGCAAAATAACGTCAAAAGCATAAAAACAAATTGGCAACTCATTGGCTTTATCAGCCACACCATGCTTTCTTTTACGCTGAATAGTTTCTTGAAAAGATAAAAACTTGCCGGTTTTTTTGTCTAAAGCAATTGCTTCAGTATCTAGAATACAATTTTTGACTTTAAGCGAAGTGGCAATTTGTGCTAATTCTGGAAACATATGAGTCACATCTTCTAAATTTCTCGTGAAAGCTTTATAAGGCAAGCCGCTGTCAGCAAAAAGCTCATGGTTAATATGAATTTGCACTCTAAGGCCGTCGTACTTTGGCTCAGCAACTACCTCACCCATTTTTTCAATAATTTCTGCAGCACTGTTTAAACGCTGACAAAGCACTGGCAAAACTGGCACTCCAATTTCAACTTGGTAAGTTTTAAGCAACTCTTCGCTGCTTAAATTTGCTTGCTCTAAAAGATATGCTGCTGCCAACTTACCAAGGTCAGCTTTTTTGAAAAAAGCTCGCTCTAAATTAGCACTATCGCTTTTGGCATTATTTTTAACAAAAGACAAAGCATCAATCAGCGTCATGGTCGAAAAACCCAACCTCATCTTCGACAAGATAATACGACTAATATATTTAGCTGACAAAGGATCAATTTTTTCCAAAAAATTAGCTAGTAAAACAATTTTTTTATCTTGAGAGCCCACACCAGAAGTTGTAGCCAATTCGCGCAAAAATTGATGGGTTTCAATAATTGAAGGAGGACTTAAAGAATTGGAGGGGTTAAGTTTGCTTAAAATTTGCACAAAAAGCTCGCCAATGTCACCAATTTTTTTGTAAGAAAGCAATAATTCTTGCTCCAAAGCTTCTTCGTTAGAGAAAGTGCTGTCCTCAATTTCTGAAAAGAGGTTGTCAACTTTTTTAGTTCGAGCTACACCATGTTTGGTCTCTAAGCGCGCCAAAGTTTTGAGCAACATCTTCTCTGACATTTGAAATTCCAGAGATAAATAGCTTGGCACCAAGCTTCCTTGCATTAAGTAGGTTGCCAAAACCAATTGTTCACTATCTTGATCTTGTACCAAAACTTGAAAAAGCTCGCGCAAAATACCAGTAATTTCCAGTCTTTTAGAAACTTGCTCAATTTTTTGCAAATAAGTCGAAAATTCTTGAAAAAGCATGTCTTTATTCTAACAGTTCTAGCTAAGCAGAGTGTAACTAACTCCCTTGGTGACACCGTGTTTTTGAACCACGCCTTTGGCAATAAGATCTTTTAAATCGCGCAAAATAGTGTCTACAGAAACATTGGGTAAAGCTTTTTGTGCATCATCAGAAGTCATTTGACCCTGATTTTGCAAAACCTCCAAGAGAATGATTTGTCGCTCAGAAAGGGCCACTTGCTGACCAAGTTCTCGTTGAATTTTAAGATCTTGAGACAACTTAAGCACTTTTTGCTTAACTTTGTCAATTTCCAAGGCTAAACCATAAGCGAAGTACTCCAGCCAATAAGTTAAGTTTGCTTGATCACTTTGTTGCACAGATAAAAGAGCTTGATAGTAAGCCTCGACGTCGCTGTCAAAATATTCTTCTATAGAGAAAAAGCGCTTAAAATCATAACCAGAGTTATAAAGCACTAAGGTGGCAAAGGCTCTGGCTACGCGACCATTGCCCTCAACAAAAGGGTGTACATAAACCAAGTGGTAATGAGTAATAGCAGCCTTAAAAATCGGGTGAATTTCAGCAGTTGCTGGACTATTCAACCAAGAGAAAAAATCTTCTAATAAAAAAGGCACTTCTACCGAAACTGGTGGACGAAAAACTACTGCTCCATTGGCTGCACCACGCACAATCACTTGTTTTTCTCTAAAAGTAGCAATTTGCTCTTCTGCCAAAAGCTTTTGCATGGTGAGTTTATGCAAGGTTAATAAAATGTCTAAAGTTAAAGCCTCATTTTTTTTACCAACCGGACGCTGATCAATCCAAGCAATCACATTGCGATAGTTAATTACTTCTTGAATGTCTCTGTCTCTAGCAATAATCCCAGTTTGATCAACTACGGTTTGGGGATTGCTGGTATTTTTTAACTGTACAACCTTACCAGCCTGATCAGCTGTTAACTCATTACCCTCAATGTGAGTGCCAAAATGCACTGTTCTGGTCATGGCTTCATCACGAAACTTAGCCTCCCAAGAAGGAACAAGGGCAGAATGATCAATTAAAGCTTTGGCGGATTCAATAGCGGAAATGTAAGTGAGCAAATGATTGGTGATTTCAAATCTTGGCTGATACATTTAGACTGATTTTAAACTAGTTTCTTCATTTAGGGAAGATTCTTGCAATAAATGCAAAGATTTTCATTAAATACCCAAGCAAAAATAGGTTAAAATCAAAAGTGTTTTAGAAAATGAAAAAAGAAATAAGACAAGCCTTACAAAAAATTTATCTACCAAATTCTAATTCTCATAAGGGTCAGAATGGTAAATTATTGATTATTGGCGGAAGCAAGCTTTTTCATGCAGCAAGCAAATGGAGTCTAGATATCGCCACCAAAATTGTCGATATGGTTTTTTATTCTTCAGTCCCCAGCAACAACAAGCTTATTCAAGAAGCTAAACAAAATTTCTGGGGAGGCATTGTTATTGAACGCTCCAAGCTTAAAAGTTATATACAAGAAGCTGACGCTATTTTAATTGGACCAGGGATGGACAGATCTTTTTATACCAAAAGGTTGGTCAATCAGTTGTTGAAAAAATACCCAGATAAAAAATGGGTAATTGATGCTGGAGCATTACAAATGCTCAATCCGAATTTACTCAAAAAACAACACATTATTACCCCACATCATCAAGAAATAGCTCTACTTGCTCAAAAAAGCCCTCTTTTTGCTGAAAAAAATTACCAAGCCAATTGTTTTTGCTTACTTAAAGGGCCAAGCGATAAAATTTTTAAGCCTACAAGCCCTCTTTCCCTACAAATCGCTGGTGGTAATCCTGGCATGACAAAAGGAGGAACAGGCGATGTTTTAGCGGGTCTCTTGGCGGCTTTTTACTGTAAGAATGCGGCTTTGGATAGTTGCATCCTAGCAAGTTATCTCAACAAAACAGCCGGAGAGAAACTCTACCAAAAACAAGGTGTTTACTACAATACCAATGATTTGGTGGAGATAATCCCAGAAGTTTTGTGGCAAGAATTACAAAAACTACAAAACGATTAAGTTGAGATTTGGCACCTTTTCTTTCAAATCAGCCAAAACATCAGCGTCAGCCGTACTCAAAATTGATTGATAACTAGATAATAAACTTAAAACCATTTCTTTACTGCGAGCATCTAGCTCAGACAAAACGTCATCAAGTAAAAGCACTGGTTGATAGCCAATTTTATCAGTGAGAAACTGCAACTCCGCCACCTTGAGCCACAACACTCCCAAGCGTTGCTGACCTCTAGAGCCATAAGCCAATAAACTAAGATCATTAATGCCCTTTTCTTCTTCAGAAAACTTCAAAATAAAATCGTCTTTATGAGGGCCAATTAAACTATGACCCAACATAATCTCTTTTTCCAAGTACTCGATCATTCTCTTTTCAGAAATAACAGATGGCTCATATTCAATATTTAACTCGAAAGGAAAAACCACTTCGCGAATAAAATCTATGAAGTTGGCTCTTTGTCTTTGTAAGATTTCACCATTTCTGAGCAGATTTAAATTCCAAAAACTTAAAACCTCTCGACTTTCCAAGCCTTCATTAACCTTTTGTAATAAGCGATTTCTTCTCTTGAGGGTTTGTTCATAGCGAGCCAAAGCTAGACTGTAATCATGGTCAACCATCGATAAAGCATTGTCCAAGAAACCGCGACGACGGGCAGGAGAACCCTCTACCAAACGCAAGTCTTCTGGACGAAAAACCACTGCTTTGAAAAAAGCTAAGAAATCTTTTTTGCGACGACGAATATCATTAACCGCAAATAAGCGATATTGAGTTTTCTTACCAGCCACTAATCCTCTTGTTAGCATTGCTTCTAGCTTCAAATCTTCTTCTTCATCAACCTCGATTAAACCTTGGACTCGACCTAAATCAGCTTCTAGGCGAATCATTTCTTCAACCTTGCCAGCACGAAAACTCTCGGCACTGGCCAATAAATAAATGGCTTCGATGATAGAAGTTTTGCCAATTCCATTGGCTCCAAAAATTAAATTGCTTTTGCCAAAATTGAAATTAGCCAAAGTAAAATTGCGAAAATTTTGAAGAGCTAAAGATTTAATCTGCATGATTTTTAAAAGCTCTGCTAAAACGAAACCATAAATAAAACAAGGCTAATTGCCAATAAAAACAAAAGAAAAAAAGCCATTGGTAGGAGAATTGGATCAAGAAAAAGTCATTGTAAAACAAAGCTATTTGACCAATGCGAAGAGAAAGGTAAAAAATTAAAAAAATAAGACTTGGGTAAAAAATAAATGGCAATAAAATTTTATTTTTTACCAAAAGTTGCACGCTGCGATATGGATGAAGCAAGAGACCCAAAAACATTTGGCCGCTAGAATAAATAAAGGACTCAATAATCATAGACAAATAATTTCCACAAATTTAAAATCGCAGTTGAAAAAAAAGCTAAAATTAAAAGCGATTGCCATAAATGACTGGCAACAAAGTTGGCTAAATCACTCAATTGATCTGGAATAAACTTCTCCTTAACCAAAAGTTGTTGTTCTTTGGCGGTGTTCTTTAACAATTGTAAAAAACTCTCATCCTTCATTCTCTAGCTCCAATTTTAACCACAAACTTCTAAATTCTTGTCTTGCTCTAAATAAGTCAGACTCAACCGATTTGACTGAAGCGCCAATTTCCAAAGCAATTTCTTTAACTTTTTTACAATCCACATATTTACGAAGCAAAAGTTCTCGATTTTTTTTGACCATGCGTTTGAGAACAATACTAACTAGTTCAGCAGAAGAAGCCGCATCTTTGTAATTTTGCTCTAAAAGAAAGTCGCTTAGTGGAATTGTTTGAATAAATTTTTTGGCGTAGCGCTTACGATAGTAATCAGCCACTTCATGACGCATTACGCTCTGCATCCAAGTCAGCAAGGAAGACTTGCCCTTAAAAAGATTGAGGGTTTGCAAACAACTAATGAAAGTTTCTTGGACAATTTCTGCGGCCACAGTCGAATTTGGCAATTTAGTGATGGCAATTTTTTGCAACTTTGGGCGATATTTTTTAAACCAATACTCAACAGCCAACTCGTCGCCATTTTTGAGCGCTTCGATTAAAACTTTTTCTTCACTAAAACCCACAAAACGAGCTAAATTTTGCATTTCAAGCTTATTCTACACTAGAATTGCGCTATAATAATTTCAATGAAGCAGCTTATTTTCTTATTTTCTTTGTTATTCGCTTTAACTGTTGCCTTAATTCGCCCAAATCTTGTCTTTGCTGAAAGTGTCGTTCCCCAGACTGACATTGAAAATGTCGAAGTTTCTCTAGGAGAGAAAATCACTCTCAAAGACGGTTCTCAAGTTCAAGAGGTTTTTAATAGCGCTGATGATATGGTTAATTTACTAGTCAAGGTAATTTTCGTTGGATCTGGAATGGTGCTCTTTTTTATGATCGTTGGCGCTGGTTTTGCCATGATTACTGGAGGAAGTGACGATAAAGGTAAAGCCAAAACTACCATGACCACCGCTTTGATTGGCTTTGTTATTATGTTTTCGGCCTACTGGATTATGCAAATCATTCAACTAATCACTGGCATTGATATGAACTTTTAGATTTATGATAGAATAAAAAAGCATGAAAAAGATGATTTTTAGCCTGAGCTTGACCCTTGCTCTTATGTTTGGAGCTGTTCAAACAGTTTTGGCACAAAGTGTCTTTGGACCAATCGATGCTCCAGCCGGAGTAGCCGAGCTCAATGCGGATGAAAGAGCTGGCGAAAGCGGCATTGGTCTTCTGATTTTTATTTCCAACATGATTAAATTAGCCTCAATTGTTGCTGGCGTTTGGGTGATGTTTAACTTCATCACCGCTGGTTTTACCTACATTACTGCTGGTGACGACAGTGGCGCTATTTCCAAAATTGGAGCTAAGCTCTCCTTGAGTGTTTCCGGTCTGCTACTAATCGTTGCTGCCTACACTATTGCTGGAATCATCGGCTTAATTGTCTTTGGTAATCCAACTTATATTATTAATCCAGATATACCAACTGCAATTCCAGCACCCTAAATATGGCAAAAATTGGTGAAATCGAAACTATTACTACTGCTAGATCTCCAGAATCTTTAGGTGGAGGTAGGGAAGGTTTTATTGCTTCCTTAGAGCTTTACATTGGCGACATTATTGGCGCCATTACAGTTTTGGCGGGCTTGTTTTTTATTGTTTATGCTTTCATGGCTGCTTTTCAATGGGTTACCGCTGGCGATGACAGTGGCAAAATTGAAAAAGCCAAAAATAGATTTATTTGGGGCACTCTAGGGTTGATCTTAATTGTAGCTAGTTACGCCATCATTGGCTTAATTGGTAGTTTGATTGGTATTTCTATACTAGAACCTGGCACTATGCTGAATAACATTATTCGCGATGGAACCGAGGGTTCAGGCCTTACTCCTATCCCAGGCTCAGATCCATTAGTTCCAAACCCATAAATTATGTTTAAGTTAAACCAAAAAACCATCTTCAATCTAATTTTAACAGTTTTTCTACTAGTCTTATTTGTGCAACAAGCTCAAGCAGCCATCGTTAATCCAGTAGTTGGCAACCTCGGCACCAACGAAGGTACTGCCGATGGCAGCAAATTCATTAACTACACTGTCTATCTCTGGAGAACCAGCATTAGTCTTGGCGCCTTAGCAGTAATTGTCTTTTTCGTCTGGGGGGCTTTTGAATGGATCACTTCAGGATCTGACAGCAAAAAAGCAGAGAGCGCCAGATCAAGAATGACCAACGCCATTATTGGCTTGGTAATCTTGGTTTCTTCATTTACCTTACTTAGTTTCATTAGCAAAGTTCTCTTTGGCAACAATTTTGATCTATTGCGTTTAACTATTCCAACACAAATCACTGGAGGAAGCTCGGCCACACCAACAACTGCTCCTACCGCTGCTCCTAGCAACAATACTTTATTGCCAATTCCAGGCACAAACCAACTAAGATAATATGTCTAAACAACTCGCTCTCACCCTCGATATTGCTGGAGAAGCCAACTCTCAAGGCCTACAAGGAGCTCAATATCATAGTAGTAGCGATGGTGGTTTTGGCGTCTTTTTTGGTGGCATGATGAGAGCTGCTATGACTGTGGCTGCTATTTTAGTTCTTGCTTTCTTGGTTTGGGGAGCGATCGAATGGATTACTTCTGCTGGAGACAAAGGCAAAGTAGAGAGCGCTCGCAATAAAATCAGTAATGCCATTGTTGGTTTGTTAATTTTAGCTGGTGTAACTGCCATCTTTTTGGTAGTCCAGCAATTCCTAGGTATTGAAGTTTTGACTTTTAATTAAAATTTGACTAAACTTGATATGCATGCCATATTTCTCTGCTGAAATATGCACAGCATCTTTCGAAACAAACATCCGAAATATGCACAGCATCTTTCGTACCAGCTACTTTTTGCAATAAATTGCAAAAAGATAGGGTCCGAAATATAATATATTAATTGAAGTTAAAAATTAAAGGGAGTTAAATTATGAAATCATTAAAGAAACTTGCTCTAGCCACTGGCTCTGCCCTAACTGGTTTGGTTGCTAGTGTTAGCAGCGTAGCTGCTGAGGTAGATATCGAACCAATCAATGCTGGTCGAGGTTATGCTGAGAATTTCGGCACCATGTTTAGTTCTATGTTAAATGTGGTGATGCTAGTAGCTGCTCTTTTGGTTTTCGCCTACATGATCTGGGGTGGTATTGAATGGATCACTTCAGGTGGAGACAAAGGTAAAGCTGAGAGTGCTCGCAACAAATTGACTGCTGCCATTATTGGTTTGGTCATCGTTGCCGCTTCTTACGCTGTAGTTACCTTGGTCGTCCAATTCTTAGGCTTTGGTAGCTTCAATGATGTCTTTGAAAACGTCGGTGACATCAATAACCCAGGAGCTAGATAAGCTCTCAATCAATTGAACTCAAAACCCGCCTTTTTAGGCGGGTTTTTTGATGCGAATATTGGCGGCCATCAATTCTTCTTCTTTTTTAATCGAAGCAATTAAATTCTTAACAATGTCTAAAACATCAACTCTCTCTCGCAAATCATCCTCTCGACCATGAAACTGACGGGCTAAAGAAATACCATGTGGACCAGTTGTCTCAGCAATCTTACCTGCATCAATTTCGGTTAAAAGAGCCAACTCTAAAGAGTGAACGAGAAACCAAGTGAGTTTTTGTTTGGCTAGAAAAATAAACTCTTTCTTTAGTAGTTCCTCCCAAAAAAGTTGGCGACCTTCTTCTCTTGGATGAGCTTTAAAACTACGATTAAGTAAAATTGCAA
>DYGL01000013.1 GCA_020724725.1 Candidatus Microgenomatus sp.
GATAATTTGGAATTATCTTTGATAAACTTTTTGATTTTAGCAATTACTTGCTCACCCAATTGGACAGATAAACCAAGATAATTACTAGTGTTAAGCTGTTCTAGCTCTTCACTCATACCTTGACTCAATTCACTCCAGTCATCTTTGGTCAACACTTTATGTTTGGAGAGTTTGGCAATTTTTTCGTAAGCCTTTGCGTCACCATTCCTACGTGCCACCGTCTGCCAAGCCTCGGTTAAAATATTGTAATTTACCTCTAAAGCTTGCTGCATGGTTTTTTCATCTGCTGCCAATTTAACCAAACCGTCACTCAAACTCTGATAAGCCAGCAAACAATAGGCAAAAACACTACCCATATTGCGCAAAACCGTACTTTCAGAGAGATCACGCTGTAGTCGACTAATCGGCAATTTACGCATCATGCCCTCCAGCATAGAGTTCGCCATAACAAGATTTCCCTCTGAATTCTCGAATTCAATGGGGTTGATTTTCTGTGGCATAGTGCTGGAGCCAACAAACTGCTCTTTACCTTGTTGAACCAGCCAGCCATCACTAATGTAGCGCCAAATATCTTGATTTAGATCAAGCAAAATGCTGTTTAAGCGATGAAAAATTGAAAAAACTTTAACAAGATCATCAGCTGGTGCAATTTGAGTTGATATTTCAACCAAATCAAAACCAAGCTCATCAATTAGTTCGCGACTTAATTCTGGCCAATCCACTTGCGGGTATGCTAAATGCATAGCCTGATAAGCACCAACTGCACCGCTAAATTTGCCTTGCAATTTGACCTCTTTAATTTCTTGCATGAGAGGCAATAAGCGGGCGCTAAATACCGCCAGTTCTTTGCCAAAAGTCGTTGGAATCGCTGCCTGTCCATGAGTGCGACTAAGCATCGGCAAACTGACATATTTTTCACTAAGAGAATTTAAGCTGGTTAAAACCTCAATTAAACTCGGCCAAACCACCTCATCTAAACCACCACTAAGCATTAAACGATAAGCCAAATTATTAATGTCCTCTGAAGTGATGGCAAAATGTAGGTGAGTGATTAGACGCTCCAAGCCTTTTGCTTCAAATTGTTCACGCAAATAGTATTCAATGGCCTTAACATCATGATGAGTTTCTCTTTCAATGTTTTTTACTCGATCAATCGCGAACTCACTAAAAACTGCCAATTCATCTAAGGTTTCTAGTTCTTTTTGGCTAAGGGGATCAATAACTTTATACTTGGCTAAAAATCTCAAGTACAACAATTCAATTTTGATTCTAGAGGAAATTAAAGCAGCTTCTGAAAAATGGGTGCGAAGTGAGCTTGTCTTGTTTAGATAGCGACCGTCGATTGGCGAAACCGCCAACGCATTGTCTTTAAGCATCCATTAACTGATTATAGAGCAATTCATTGGATAATGCCACCCCCCAAAACCAAATCTCCTTGGTAGAAAACTACCGACTGACCAGCTGTAACTGCGCGCTGTGGCTCAACAAATTCAACTTTAACAGATTTTTCATCAAGTGGATGAATGATGGCTGCAGCTTCTCTGGAGCCATAGCGAATTTTGACAGTGGCTGAAGCTGGCTCAGTGAGATGATCAACTGCAATAAAATTCAAGTCACTGGCGATCAAACTTTGACTTAAAATATCGCTTTCTTCACCCAAAACAATTTCATTGCGCTCCACATCAATTTTAGACACAAAAACTGGCTTACCAGTGGCAATTCCTAAGCCCTTACGTTGACCAATGGTGTAATGATAAAGTCCCTTGTGTTTGCCAAGGATTTTTCCCTGTCTATCAACAAAATTACCAGGTTCAATTTTGATCCCAGTGCGCTCTTCAATAAATGCGGAATAATCATGATGAACCACAAAACAAATATCTTGACTATCTGGCTTACTAGCCACACCCAAGCCTAAATTCTTAGCTATTTCTCTGACTTGTGGCTTTTCGTAGGGAGCTAGTGGAAACAAAGTATGAGCCAGTTGATCCTGAGTTAAGTTATAGAGCGGATAAGTTTGATCTTTGGCTAAACTGGCAGATTTTTTGAGTAGGTAGCGACCATTTTCTTGCACCACCGTTGCATAATGACCAGTGGCCACATAATCCATGCCCAACTCACGTGCTTTGCGTAAGAATTCATCAAATTTAATATAACGATTACAAGCTATACAAGGATTGGGCGTCTTACCTCTTAAGTATTCATTGGTAAAATACTCGATCACTTTTTGCTCAAAAATTTCTTTAAAATTTAAAACATAGTAAGGAATACCTAATTTATTAGCCACTCTGCGAGCATCATCAACTGCCGATAACGAGCAACAAGAGCCATTTTCATCCTTTTTATCATCCTGCCAAATCTGCATCGTTACACCCACCACTTCATAACCTTGCTCCAAAAGCAAAGCTGCTGCTACTGAGCTGTCCACACCACCACTCATGCCCACCATTACCTTCTTTTTCATGACAAAATTTCTTTCAAAGTTGCTAGTAAATAATCTACATCTGCCTCTGTATTCTCATCGCCAAAAGTTAGGCGGAGAGATCCTTTGGCTAGCTCTTTATCCAAGCCTAAAGCTAATAAAACATGGGATGGCTCAATAGATAAAGAGCTACAAGCTGAACCGCTGGAAGCAGCAATGCCCCTCATATCCAGCTGCATCAACAAAACGTCACCTTCAATTTTTGGAAAAGAAAAATTAACGTTTCCAGGTAATCTTTGACTCGGATGACCATTAAGCTTAGCGCTTGGAAAATTATTTGAAATTTCTTTAATTGTCTTATCTCTTAAAGACAACATTTTTTGCTGACGATTTGGTAAATTTTGGCAAGCCAAATCCAAAGCCTTGGCCATACCAACAATGGAGGCTACATTTTCTGTACCAGCGCGCAATTCTCTTTCCTGACTACCTCCATGCAATAAATTCTCAATACCAAGACCATTTTTCAAATAAAGAGCTCCGACACCTTTTGGAGCGTAAAATTTATGACCAGAAATCGACATCGCATCGATGCCTAATTTTTTAACATCAATTTCCAAATTAGCCACTGCTTGCACACCGTCAGTATGAAAAATAATTTGTTTTTCTTTGGCCAATTGAGCAATCTCCGCAATTGGTTGAATCGTGCCAATTTCGTTGTTGGCGAACATAATAGAAATCAAAATAGTGTCTTTTCTAATTGCTTGCTTTAAATCAGCAAGTGAAATTAGACCGAACTCATCAACCGGCAAATAAGTAACTTCAAAACCATTTCTTTCCAAAAATTGACAGCTGTGCAAAACAGCATGATGTTCAATTTGCGAAGTAATAATATGCTTGCCCTTGTCTTGATGAGCCAAAGCCAAACCTTTCAGCGCCCAGTTATCTGACTCAGTCCCTGAAGCAGTAAAGAAAATTTCCTTGGGCTCTGCACCAATTAAAGAAGCAATTTTTTCTCTAGCACTTTCGATTGCCTGCTTACTACTTCTAGCCAAACTGTAAACTGAAGAAGCATTGCCGTAAAACTCACTTAAATAAGGTAGCATTGCCTTGAGTACTTCATCTTTAACTGGAGTTGTGGCAGCATGATCCAAATATACTTGATGCATAAATTTTATTTAGCTTGAGTGTTTTTTACTTTATTAAGTTCTTGAATTAATTCTTCAATTTCATCATCTTCTAAACCGTGCATTTTAGCACCTTCTTCTAGAGTATCCCAACCTGCAGCAAAACAATTGCCACAATACAGACCATATTCATAAAGCACATCGTTCATTTCTGGATTCTCTTCAATCAAATCCTCAATTGCAGTATCTTTTCCAATTGTCAGTTTTTCATCCATGAGATTGTCTTGCATATTTATCCAAAGCCTCATGCAAAGCCTTAAGAATTAAGGTGGCACAAGCAATACGACTCGTACTTAAGTTTAAATTAATAATTTCCAATAATTTAGTTTGATCAATTTTTTTGGCTTGAGTGGTGGTTTTACCAACAATTTCTGCTAACAATAAATCTGCTCCAACCAAACTTACAAAACACATCTCTCCAGAGAATTTTGCATCTTTAATCACTTTATTTTCAATTTGCAAAAAAAGTTGCAAATGATCGCCACAAAATTGATTGTGTTTTTCCAAAGAAACAGAAGGATTATCTATTTGCCCACGAAAAATGGGGTCTTTATAAATCTCCATTAGTTCACTGCGATAAATTTCATCCATAGTATGAAACTGCCTTGGCTAAATTAGCTAATAAAATCTCTAAGTCTTCTTGAGTATTGTATAAATAATAAGAAGCGCGCAAAGTAGCCCCACACTGACGACTTTGGTGAAGAGGCATGGCACAATGAAAACCAGCTCGTAGTGCTAAATTATTTTTGGCCAAATAATCACTTAAGTCATGAGCATGAATGCCTTCAACCATAAATGAAACTAAACCGGTACGCATTTCTGCTGGAGCTTCACCTAGTAATTTAACTTTACCAATCGATTTCAAAGTAGCCAATAAATATTGGCTTAGTTTAATTTCATGCTTTCTAATTGATTCCAGAGAAATCTGTTTTAAATAGTCAATTGCTGTAGCTAATGCCAATGCTCCAGCCACATTGGG
The DNA here is from genome assembly GCA_020724725.1 of Candidatus Microgenomatus sp. Taxonomy (GTDB): domain Bacteria; phylum Patescibacteriota; class Microgenomatia; order UBA1400; family PJMF01; genus UBA1364. The sequence goes on from DYGL01000013.1 coordinate 4,583, forward strand.
CGTACCTGCTTCAAATTTTTCAGGATAATTGGCCCAAATTGTTTCTTGCAAAGCAACTGACTCAATCATTCCTCCGCCCAATTGATAAGGCTGCATTTCGCTTAAAATCTCTTCTTTGACATATAAAGCTCCAATTCCCATGGGAGCTAACATCTTATGACCAGAAAAAGCGTAGAAATCACAATCTAAATCTTGGACATTAACTGACAAATGAGGAATAGCTTGAGCACCATCTACCACTAAAACTGCTCCCGACTGATGAACAGTTTTGGCAATTTTTTTCAAATCATTGATAGTTCCAAGAACATTAGAGGCATGAGCCAAAGCCACAATCTTGGTTTTAGTTGTGAGTTTGCTCTGTAACTCTTCATCTGTAATTAGACCTAACTCATTACTTTGCAAAAGCTTCAAAACTGCTCCAGTTTTTTGACAAACAGCTTGCCAAGGCAAAAAATTACTATGATGCTCAAAATCAGCCACCAAAACTTCATCACCTCTACTTAAATTACTTTGAGCATAAGCTTGAGCAATCAAGTTCAAGGCTTCAGTGGTACCTTTGGTAAAAATGATTTCCTTATTTGACCTAGCAACCAAGAAATCTGCCACTTTTTGTCTAGCCAAGTCATAAGCCTGACTAGCTAGCTCACTGAGCTCATAAACTCCACGGTGTACATTGGCATTTTGGCGAGCATAAAAATCAACTAAAGCATCAATAACTACTTGTGGTTTGTGACTAGTCGCAGCATTATCAAGATAGACCAATTCAGGATAGTGTTTAAAAATTGGAAAATCGTTTTTGATGTTTTGCACATTCAACATAAGTTCTATTTTAAGCCAAATAATCTTTAATTAGTTTTTTAGCGACCGGCAATTTGACGGCTGCTAAAATTTTATTAAAAAAGGCTTCCTCCAAAATTTTCTCTGCTTCTTGGCGATTAAAACCGCGACTCATCAGATAAAATAGATCGATTTCACTAAGACGACTACTACTGGCGCTGTGTGAAGCTTTAACTTTATTATTAAAAATTTCTAGAATTGGTCGTGAACGATTGTAAGTAGCTTGACCTAAAACTAGACTCTGTTCTTTCAAAAAAGATTTGGTGTTGGGAGCTTGCTGACCGATATAAATTTGGCCAAAATAATCGACCTTGGATTGGTCGGTTTGACTCAGATAAACATCAGTCAAACAACTGGTTTTGGAAGCCAAGTGTCGCATGTTGCTTTCCAATTGCCAATTACTATCACTACTTAGTCTACCAATAAATAATAATTGACAATTAACAGCGCTCTTTTTGAAAGTTAAGTCAACCTTAATTTTGCCTTGTTTTTTTGATTTATTAAGCAAAACCAAGTAAAAAGTATCTTCAACTGGCTCCAAAATATAATCAGTTTGTTGCTCTAATAAAACCACTTGCATTAGCCCACACTCCCTTCCATTTCTAACTCAATCAAACGATTTAGCTCTACCGCATACTCTAAAGGCAACTCTTTGACAATTGGCTCAATAAAACCAGCCACCAAAAGAGTGATTGCTTCTGTCTTATCTAATCCACGACTCATCAGATAAAAAAGCTTATCTTCTTCGATTTCGCTTACTGAGGCCTCGTGCTCAACTACAGCATTATCTCCAGCAATTTTCATATCTGGATAAGTGCTGGTTGAAGACTGATCATCAAGAATTAGAGCATCGCATTCCACTTTGCTTTTGCTATTTTTAGCAGCTTTAGACACATAAACTAAACCGCGATAATTACTGGCCCCACCGGCAATACTGACAGATTTAGCAACAATTTTGGAAGAAGTATCTGGAGCTAAATGCAACATTTTGGCACCAGTATCTTGAATTTGTTGGTTTTTGGCGTAGGCGATAGACAGCATTTCACCATAAGCCCCCGACTCAACTAAATAGCAGCTTGGGTATTTCATGGTAGTCTTGGCTCCTAAATTGCCATCCACCCACTCCATCACTCCATTTTGAAAAACCTTAGCTCTCTTGGTAACCAAGTTGTAAATATTGCCAGACCAATTTTGGATAGTCGTGTAGCGAAAACGAGCGTCTTTTTTGACAAAAACCTCTACTACTGCGGCATGCAACGAGTATTCGCTGTAAACCGGAGCCGTGCAACCTTCCACATAATGAGCGCTTGAGCCCTCGTCAGCAATAATCAAAGTACGTTCAAATTGACCCATGCGAGCTGCATTAATCCTAAAATAGCTTTGCAGAGGGCGTTTGACATGAGTATTTTTGGGAATATAAACAAATGAGCCACCAGACCAAGCAGCACTATTTAAAGCTGCAAATTTATTATCAGCAGCTGGCACCAACTGAGCAAAATATTCTTTGAAAAGATCTCCATGCTTTTGCAAAGCTTCTTCCATTGAACAAAAAATCACGCCTTGCTCATCAAGTTCTTTCTGCAAAGAGGAATAGGCTACCTCACTATTATATTGAGCCTTCACCCCAGCCAAAAATTCACGTTCTGCTTGTGGCACTCCCAAACGATCAAAGGTTTCTTTGATTTCACTTGGCACCTCATCCCAAGTTCTTTTTTCTACGTCTGTGTCTTTAATAAAATAACGAATCGAAGCGAAGTCTATTTCTGCCAAACTTGGTCCCCAATTCGGCATTTTCATGCCACTAAAAACTTGCAAAGAAGCCTGACGAAAATCTCTCATCCATTTTGGTTCATTTTTACTTTCAGAAATATTTGCAATTACTTCTTTTGAAAGACCAAAATCAAAACTCAAAACAGATTTTTCCGGCATGGCAAAGCCGAATTTTTTCCCATAAGCATCATTTAGTTTTTTGATACTACTTGTTCTCATAAGCTGCTAAAGCCTTTACTTTCAATCTGCTCTACCAAATTAGCTCCGCCACTTTTAACAATTTCACCTTTGCTTAGCAGGTGCACTTGATCGATGTTTAAAAATTGCAAAATTCTAGAATAATGGGTGATAATTAAAATTGAGGCATTCTTTTCATTTTTTAGAAAATTAACCGCTTTTGCTACAGCCTTAATTGCATCAATATCTAAACCACTATCAATTTCATCCAAAATAACTAGCTTTGGCTCAATCACCAACATTTGTAAAATTTCCATTTTCTTTTTTTCACCACCAGAAAAACCATGATTAAGAGATCTTTGCAAAAACTCCTCTTTAAAATCTAAAAGCATCATTCTTTCTTTTAAAAATTCCTTGAATTTGAGAGGGGTAAGTCTTTTGCCGTGACTTTTTTTGTAAAGTAATTTTAAATAATCATAAATTTTCACTCCTGGAATTTCTAAAATTTGTTGAAAAGACAAGAATATTCCAAGAGCTGCTCTTTGCTGAGGATCAAGCTCCAATAAGTTCTGACCTTCAAAAGAGAGTTCTCCCTTAACTGAGTAGTTTGGATTGCCCATGATGCTTTGTGCCAAAGTGCTTTTACCAGCACCATTTTGACCCATCAAAACATGGGTTTGAGAATTTTTGACTGATAAATCAATTTTATGTAAAATATTTTTTTTATTTAATGAAACTTGAAGGTTTTTTATTTTAAGCACAGAAAAGCTCCTTGATAATTAATTGGTGAAATCCAGCTGCTTTAGCAAGCAAGCCTTGTTATTATTTGGACAATGTTCATTAATGAAATAGTAGGTCACCTTGCCACTTTTTTCCTTGGACAACAATTTGGCAGCCTCCATGTTTTTAAGATGATAAGAAATTGTTGGCTGACTTAGAGCAAAATGCTTAACCACATCGGAAACAGTTTGCCTGCCATTTTCTTTCAAAAAAAGAAAAATTTGCATGCGAGAATCAACAGCTAGATTACTAAAACAAGATTGACAAAAAGATGGCTTCATCACATATAGATCATAATCTATATGTGATGAAATTTCAAGATGTGTAGGTCTATTTTTTGACCAATTTATCAAAAATCACACTTCTTGCTAACTAACAATGAAATAATCAATCACGTGTCTTCACAAATCATCATCAATGAAGTTCATCCCAATCAAGAAAGTGGCAACGAATGGGTTGAGTTTTTAACTACCGAAACTCTTCCTGATGATTTTAGCTTGAGCGAATACACTATTTTTGACAACAGCAAGCAAATTTATAAATTCACTACGGAGAAATTTATAAACCAAATTTTAGTTGTGGAATTAAGTGGCCTAAACAACGATAGCGACAGCGTGATTTTAAAAAATAACAACGGTGAAATCATCGATTCATTCACTTACAGTAAAACTGAAAAAGGTTTGAGTTGGTTTAGAGCTGAAAATGGCAATTTCCTGTTAGGTGAATCTAGTAAAAATCAAAATAATCCGACACCAACTCAAAGCCCTAGTCCCACAACAACTCCAAGTGACAATCCCAGTCCAAGCCCAAGTCCTAGTCAAAGTCCAAGTCCTGCACTTTTAAGTAACTCTCCCACTCCAAACATCAGTCAGGCAAAAATCAATATTCGTCCTCAATATGTTTATGATTTAAAAAAAGTTAAGTTAGAGGCTACTGAGAGCTCTCTCGCGAAAAGAAACAATCGCCTAGTGATTCTAAGTGAGACCGAGGGACAAAGAGAGTTTGTAAATGCTATAATTGGAAGTTCGTTAATCATTTTGAGCGCTATATTCATCATTTATGTTAAGTTTCGTTAAAAAATACTTCTTAGCTTATCTGGCACCAATCATTTGGGCAGTTCTTATTTTTTTTCTATCAGCTCAAGAAGTGTTGCCAGGTTTTACAGTCTCAGTTTACGACTTTATTTTCAAAAAATCGGCGCATATGTTTGTTTATGGCGTCCTTTATTTCTTGCTGTACCAAGCTTATCAAAAAACCAATCCAAAAGACCGTTCTATTAAAACTTACTTGATCCCTATCCTTATTTCCTTTATTTACGCTCTAACTGATGAATTACATCAATCGACAGTTCCAGGCAGACACCCAAGCTTTAGAGATACTGGCTACGATATGCTAGGAGTTGCAACTGTATTGTTGTATCAATTAAAATTAATCTAACTCCTCCTTGACTTAGGGGATCAAAATAGTACACTTAGATCCAGTAATAAAATAATTATTAGTTATTCAAGAAAGGTCTCATGACTAAATCAGATTTGATCAATGTCGTCGCCAAAAAAGCCCACCTCACCAAAAAAGCTTCTTCCGAAGCAGTGGAGTCTATGTTTGACGAAATTATTCGCAGTTTGAAAAAAGGTGATAAAGTCGTTTTATCTGGCTTTGGCACTTTCTACGTCAGCAAAGTCAAAGATAAACACGTTGAACCTTTTGGCGATAAGGCCAAAAGACAAGTCGTTAAAGGTCACAAAGTTATCAACTTCCGCGTTGGTAAACCTTTGAAAAAAGAGGTTTGGTAATTAACTAACTAAAATATATTAACTGCGACCAAGATTTTTGATTTTGGTCGCAGTTTTTTTAAATTAATTCCAATTTATTCAGCTCCTCAATAAAGTCATCTCGCTCAAGAACACTGATTTGTCCGTCATCATACAGCTCTTGTATTCTAGTTTTCATCAACGATATTTCATCTAGATTTTTCAAGCCGCTAATTTCTGATTCTATAAAACCATGAGCTTTGTTTCTTATTCTAGAAATAAGACCATCATCGCCAGTCAAATCAAGGGTGGTTAACTTTTTTTCTTTATATAGTTTTCTAAGAAAATTAACCACTGGTAATTCATCTAGATTTTTTGCCATCTCAATTTGAGAAAAAATAAACTCTCCTCGCTTTTTTCTTATCAAATACAACAACTCCTCTTCTCTGGTGTCATTTAATTCTAGACATAAAACATCGATAGCATCTGGCAAGTTAAGTTCACTAGAGATTGACTCTATTTCTTTCTTAAATTCGGAGAATCTTTCATATCTGGCTCTAACCTCTTCAGCATTATGGCTTTTCTCAACAGTAGCAACTCTTCCTAATTTAATCTCTTGATCTAAAGAAGCTTTCTTTTCTGGATGGCTTAAAATTCCATAAGCTTCATTGATTTTTTGTTGCCTCCTCTTCACGCTTTCTTCACTTCTAACAGCAGATGATTTTTGGTTTTCAGTAGACAATTGAACAAACCTTGCCCTTATCTGATCTAAATCAGCATCATCTGCTAAACCAAGGACAACATAAGAATTTGGAACAAGATCACTTTTAGCGGTTTCTGATTCCACCTTAAATGCTTCCTCACCACTAATTGCATTAAGATTTTTAATTTTGTAACTAACTCTAAAAACATCAACCATATGTAAAGAACATTTTAGCACTAAACTTCATCAGTAACCAAAAACCAGCTCTTTCGAGCGGGTTTTTTACGACTGAGTTTGTACGAAGGAGCGTCCGAAGCATAGGCGAAGGACGGAAAAATCTTTAACGCTTTGGAGACTGTCTCTTGCGACGAGCTTTACCACCCATGCCCATCTTGCGAGTTTCTTTCATACGATCATCACGAGTCAGCAAACCAGCTGGCTTCAAGAAAGTACGAAAATCTGGGTTAAAAGCAACCAAAGCTTTGGCAACACCATTTACTAAAGCTTCTAGTTGGGCATCAATACCAGAGCCAGAAACTTTAACGGTGATGGAAAATTTTCCTTTAGTGCCGGTCAAATCAAAAGGCTTCATGTAAATAGATGGAGCATTTCTCACTCCACTGAAATAATCTGAAACTAGACTGTCATTAACCACAAAATCACCTTGGCCCTCATAAATACGAACTCTAGCGCTAGCCACCTTGCGACGGCCAATAGCTTCAGTGTATTTGGTCTTGGGAATTTTGAAATTCTTCTCAGCTTCGCTTGATTTCTTTTTGCTAGCGCTAACTGGAGCAATCACTTTTTTGATCACTTTCTTAGCCTTAGCATTTTTTTTATTCATTCTTATTGCCATATTATTTTGCCTTTACCATTCCTTGGTATGGATTTTCACTACCGACAATCACTTTAAGTCGATCCAGCCTGCCATCACGCAATCTGTTTTTGGGCAACATATTTTTGACTGCTCTTTTGATGAGTTTTTCTGGATTTTTAGCTAACATTTCTGCAAAAGTGCGTTGTTTTAAACCACCAGGAAAGCCACTGTGCCAAGAATAAAGCTTTTTGTTGGCCTTATCTCTGGTCACTTCAACTTTGTCAGCATTTAATAGCACAACGTAGTCACCACCATCAACATTAGGGGTGTAAGTAACTTTGTCTTTGCCAATTAACTTTTCAGCGATTTCAGTAGCCAAACGACCCAAAACTTTGCCTGAAGCATCGTAAACTAACCAATCTCTTTTGACTTCTTCTTTCTTTTGAATAAAAGTTTTAAATTTTTGAAACATTATTTTTTCTCCTCTGATTTCTTAGCTTTAGGGGCTACTTTAGTCTTGACTTCAACTTTAGTCTCAGCGACTTTAGCCACTTTTTCTTTCTTCAAAGAAGTTAATTTAAAGTCTCCAGTCAAGAGAGATAATCTGAAAACAGTGGTGTTATCTCCACGACGAGGAGCAGTTTTTTCTAGAGAAGTAAAGCCAGACTTTTTGCCAGCAAAAAGTGGAGCGATTTTATCAACCAAGGCATTGACCACATCTCTTCTACCAAAAAATTTGTGTAGCTCACGACGAGCTGCGAGTGTATTTTCAGAAGCCTTAGAGATCAGCTTATCGGCCAATCTTCTCACTTCTTTGGTTCTACTTTCACTGGTTTTGATTTCTCCATGTTCGAAAAGGTCGCGCAACAAATTCTTCAATAAAGCTTTGCGACTCTTGACGTCTCTGTTGAAATGTTTAGTTTTTACTCTGTGTTTCATAACAAGCTTTCAAAAAAATCTTAATCGGTCAAAACTACTCCCTTTTTGGCAAGAGCTTCTTCGATCAAATCAATGCTTTTGCCGCCTAAGTTTTTGACTCTGGAAATTTCATCTTTTGGAGATCTGGTAAGATCGGCCACAGTTTCAAAACCACCTTTACGCAAAGCGTTGGCAATTCTGGTTGGGAGATCAAGTTCTTCCACAGTCAATTTCATGGTCTCTACCTCTTCAGGACTCATATTGACTAGTTCTTCTTTGACTTCCTTGACTACTGGGTTGACGATTTGACTGAATTGTCTAATCAAAATTTCAGCAGCTTGCTTAATAGCGTCTAAAGGATTGATGGTACCATCAGTTTCGATATCGAAAACAATTTTATCAAAATCAGTGCGACGACCAACGCGAGTAGCTTCAACTTTGTAAGAAACCTTGATCACTGGAGAAAAAAGGGCATCAACGGCCATTTGATCGACAGCTTCGGTTTCAGTTTCTGAAGCTAATTTATAGCCAACTCCAGATTCAACCACCATTTCAATATTTAAATTTTTACCCTTGGCTAAAGTGGCGATGTAAAGATCTTTATTGACTACTTCAAAACCAGCTTCGCATTCAATGTCAGCAGCAGTCACTTCTTTGGCACCTTTGACATTTAAACGTAAAACGCCACTTTCGCTGTGATCAGCTTTAATACGAACTTGCTTGAGGTTGAGAATTAATTCAACCACATCTTCAGTCATACCTTCATAAGCAGTGAATTGATGGTTGACGCCATCAATGGTTACTTTGGTAATAGCAGTGCCTGGCAAAGAGCTTAAAAGCACACGACGCAAAGCATTACCTAGAGTGTGACCATAGCCACTCTCTAAAGCTTCAATTACTACAGTTGAGTGTGAGGCGCTTTCATCCACAGCCATCACACTAAAATTTGGGTTCATCACTGCGTGATCTTTGATTTTGTTTGACATATTTTCCTTTGTTTCATCTCCCTCAATTAAGAGGAATCCGTTTCCGTAATTTTTAATTATCTATTGTAATACTCGACTATTAATTGTTCTTCAATTTTCTCAGTGATATCTTCTCTCACTGGCAACTTGGTCACGTGAGCTGCACCAGCTTTAGATTCCAACCAAGCTGGCAAATTGGCTTCCTGCTTCATAGCTTCTGCTACGGCTGGAATTTTGGCGGTTTTGGCTTTCATAGCCAAAACATCTCCAACTTTGACCTGATAAGAAGGAATATTCATTTTTTTACCATTGATGGTAAAGTGACTATGATTAACTAATTGTCTGGCTGCAGCTCTAGTAGGAGCCCAACCCAAACGATAAACCACGTTGTCCAATCTTCTCTCCAAAAAGCTTAACATCGCGCTACCAGTGGCAGCAGGATTTTTGCTTGCTTTTTCGTAAACAGCGCGCAATTGTTTTTCCAATACGCCATAAATATATTTAAGTTTTTGTTTTTCTTTAAGTTGAATACCGTAGTTAGAAAGCTTGCGACGACCCTTGGCACCATGTTGACCAGGGCGATTTGCCAAGCGACGAGCAGTCTTGAGAGCATTGGTTTTTAAACCCAAATCCTCGCCAATCTGACGCTGCAATCTTTGTTTTGGGCCAATATATCTTGCCATATTAGTGTCTAGCCTTTCTTGGTCTGGTGCCGTTATGGGGCACTGGAGTGAGGTCGGCAATCATGGAAACTTTAATTCCCTGGGCACGCAACACTCTGAGGGCGACATCTCTACCAGGACCTGGGCCCTTGATGAAGACATCCATCTTACTCATACCGTAATTTTTAGCCTTATTAATTGCATTTTCCAAAGCGACGGTAGCAGCATAAGGAGTAGACTTGCGAGAACCGGAAAAACCAGCTTCGCCAGTACTAGACCAGCATAAAACTCCGCCTTGTTCATCAGTAATACTCACCAAAGTGTTATTGAAAGTTGCACTTACATAAAGTCTGCCAGAAGGAACAACGCGACTGACTTTTTTAGTTTGATTTTTCTTGATTTGTTTAGCCATAAAAATTATTAAAAAAATCTATTTACTTAGTACTTTTTGCTGTTTCTACTTTAGTAGCGGCTTCTTTACTCAAAGCACCAATGGTCTTCTTGGCACCACGCTTGGTGCGAGCATTTGACTTAGTGCGCTGACCTCTCACTGGTAAACCAGCAATGTGGCGCAAACCGCGGTAAGCATGGATTCTCTTAAGACGGGAAACATTGTCATTCACCTCACGACGCAAGTCACCTTCAATCATTATTTGATCTAAGACAGCTTGAATTCTGTTGATTTCTTCTGAACTTAGCTCATTAGATCTCTTGTCTGGATTGATTTTGGTTTTTTTGACGATATCATTGGCCAATTTAGGACCAATGCCGTAAATATAACGCAAAGCGTAGGGAATTTTTTTGTTGTCTGGTAAATCTTGACCTGCAATACGTGGCATAATATTATCCTTGGCGTTGCTTGTGTTTGGGATTACTACAAATCACGTAAAGCTTACCTTTACGTTTCACAAACTTGCAACTGATGCACATTTTCTTTAATGACGCTTTAACTTTCATAATAATAACAATAGCCTCGCAATATACCTCATAAAAGCAACTTTTTAAAGAGGTAATTATACTTTTTCTTTACTACTTCGGTAGGTTACTTTACATTTGCCCAAATCGTATTTGGAGACATAACCTTTGACATAATCTCCAGGCATCACTCTAATACGATAAAGACGCATCTTGCCAGCCAAAGTGCCGAGCAAAGTTCTACCAATCATTTGCTCTGCAGTGGCATCTGTCACTTTAATTCTAAACATGGTGTTGGGTAGACAATCTACCACTTCACCAACAATCTCAAAACGATCAGTCTGACTACCTGCACTTTGCAGAGTAAAATCAACCTGTCGCTTGACCTTAGAACTTCTTTTATGATCTTGTACTTTACCCATATAAACACTTTTTATGAAGCATAAACTAGAGGCTTCACAAAAGAAGTATTATACCAGATTTGTAAAAAATCAGCAATAAGGCTTGATCTAAAAGCTTAATTTTTGGCTTCAATCTCGTCGATTTTCTCGACAATTTGTTCAAAAACCTCATCAACACTTTTTTCACCATCTACCACTGCCAAATGCTTGCGCTCGGCGTAGTAATCCAAAACTTTAGAAGTTTTTTCATGAAAAAGGTCGATTCTTTTGCGAATAGCCTGCAGGGTCTCGTCTTCGCGATCACTCACGCGACCAGAAATTCTCCACAGAGCTTCTTTATCTGACACATCAATCAAAATAGTAATTTCTTTACCATTGGTAAATTGCTGGAAAGCCTCAGCCTGAGGAACGGTGCGAGGAAAACCATCTAAAATAAAACCATTCTTGTATTCTGGCTTTTGCAAATACTCCATCACAATATCAACAGTCTTGTCATCTGGGATCAAATAACCAGCGTTCAAAGTTTCCTTTAAAAAACGTCCTAGGGGAGTTTTTTCCTTGGCCATTTCACGGAAAACATGTCCAGATGAAAGATAAGGAATATCGTATTTTTTGGAGAGGAGATTGCCCTGAGTGGACTTGCCTGCTCCTTGAATACCTACTAAGACTAATTGCATACTGCCTTTCTGCTAATTAATTTTTTTGATTTAGGAGTATTTCTCATAGTTTTCACTCAACAGTTGCGAGTTGATTTGTTTGGAAGTGTCTAAAATCACAGATACCACAATCAAAATGCTAGTTCCACCTACTGCTAATGACTGAATACCTGTCAAAATTTGAGCTATGGAAGGTAAAACTGCAATTAAAGCTAGAAAAAGAGCTCCAGCAAAGGTGATTCTGGTCACCACAAATTCCAAAAATTTTCTGGTAGCACTACCAGGTCTAATGCCGGGGACAAAAGCTCCGCTTTTTTTAAGCTCATCGGAAATGTCTTGGGCATTAAAGAAAATAATGGCGGAGAAATAACTAAAAGCAAAAACCAAGACAAAATAAGTCAACAAATAAACCAAAGAAGTGGGTGAGAAATGAATAATGATCTGCTCTCCCAAAGTAACCAAGTTTGGACTTGGAGCCAAAAGCAACAATCTACCTACAAAAGAGGGTAACATCATCAACGAAACCGCAAAAATAATTGGCATTACACCAGCAACATTGACTTTAATTGGTAAATGAGTCTGTTGACCACCATACTGTCTGCCACCTCTAATTCTCTTAGCGTATTGAATAGGAATCTTGCGCAAAGCCTCATTCATAAAGACAACTGTCCAAATTACTCCTAGAAGTAAAATTAAAATCAACAGTAAAGAACTAATCTCTACTGTGTCAGCAAAAACAAATAAAGAAGCTGCTCCTGAAGGAATTTGACTAATAATGCCAGCTAAAAGAATCATGGAAATACCATTGCCAATGCCTCGTTCATTAATGAGCTCACCAAGCCACATCATAATCATGGCGCCGGCGACTAGAGTGCCAACAACAACAATTGTGTTAGACAAACCAGAAGCTACTAATAAATTTTGCGAATTAAGTAGAGCTAAAACTGAGATTGCTTGCACGATAGCGATGGGGACAGAAGCTAAGCGCATGTACTGATTAAGTTTGGCTCGACTAGCTTCACCTTCCTTTTGCATTTCCTTAATCTTGGGAAAAACCATACCAAGCAACTGCATAATGATCGAAGCAGTGATGTAAGGACTGATACCTACTGCCACAACAGAGAAGTTAGCTAGGGTACCACCAGAGAAAAGATTGAGAAAATTTAAAAATTGGTTGGAATCAAAGATATATTTGAGTTGATCAAGATCAACTGCTGGCACTGGAATGTGAGCCAAAATACGAGTGAGAGCAAAAATTACTAGGGTAAATAAGAGCTTGCTTTTAAGCTTTGGATTGGCAAAAATCGCTTGAATTTTATTTAAAAATTTTTCTATCACTTTTGTTAAGCTCAAAGAAGAAGATTGTAAGCTAAAAAGTAAGCAAAAAGCAAGTCGACTTTAATTATCTTTAGTCAACAATAGAACCACCCAAAGCTTCAATTTCTTTTTTGGCAGCCTCTGAAACAGCAATGCCTTTCAAGTTGATTTTCTTGTTGAGCTTGCCCTTGCAAATCACTTTAGCTTGCTTGAATCTTTTATCAATGATTTTGTTTAATTTAAGTGAATCAAGAGTAATGTCGGTTAATTCGATTTTATTTAAATCATCAAAAGTCAATTCTGCAGTGGTTTGTAGGCTTTTAAAACGACCTTTACCTCTCCACATAGGAATTCTCTTGGAAAGAGGTAGTGCGCCACCTTCAAACCAAAGAGGAACTTTTGAACCGGTGCGAGAACCCTGACCTTTTTGTCCTCTGGAAGAAGTGTGACCACCTTTGCCAGAACCGTAACCACGACCAAGACGCTTGGCGCTTTTGGTGGTAATTTTGCTAAGTGAACTTAAAATCGACATGGTTAATCCTTATTTACTGACTGCCTTTTTGGCAACTGGTTTCTTGGCGACTGCCTTTTTAGGGGCGACCTTTTGACTAGCCTTAACTGTGGCTTCACTTTTGCTAGCAGCCTCACTAGCCTTCTTTTGCAATTCTTCAACTTTTTTCTTCTCTTCTTCTTCAATGTCAGAAATAGAGCGAAGCTTAATGCCTTTGAGCTCAACAATTTTGGAAATTTGCTTAAGAGCTTCAAAAGTAGCATAAACACTAGAAGCTTGATTATCACTACCCATAATCTTACAAGTGATATCTCTTACTCCAGCAGCTTCGACCACAGCTCTCACTGGGCCTCCAGCAATAACACCAGTTCCTTTTGAGGAAGGTTTCATCATTACTCTACCAGCACCTTTTTTAACGGTTAAAGCGAATGGGATAGTGGTGCCATCTAGAGGAACACTGATCATTTTTTTCTTAGCTTTTTTAACGCTTTTCTTGATGGCTGACAAAACATCTGGAGCTTTACCAAGACCGACTCCAACTTTGCCTTTTTTATCACCAACCACCATTAACACTGAAAAACCAGCTTTATTACCACCTTTGGTTTTTTTGGATACTCTAGAAATTTGAATGACTTTCTCTTCAAATTCTTTAA
>DYGL01000014.1 GCA_020724725.1 Candidatus Microgenomatus sp.
AAATCTAGCATTTGCCGACGGATGAATTGCACAAAAGGTATTGTCTCACCTACCTAAAGTCTCAATTGAAAAGATTTTGTGCTAAGATTAGGTCAAGATATGAAAACTAAAATTCCATTTGGCGACCTACTCCCCCAGTTCAAATCTTATCAACAAGAATATGAAGATGCGGCTTTGCGAGTTTTGCGCAGCGGCTGGTATGTATTGGGTCAAAGTGTGGCTGATTTTGAAGAGCAGTTTGCTAACTATTTGGGAGTCAAGTATGCGGTGGGAGTGGCAAATGGCTTAGATGCGCTAACAATGGCCTTCAGAACGCTGCAAATTGGAGTTGGTGATGAGGTCATAGTGCAAGGTAACGCTTATATTGCCTGCGTGATGGGAGTCACCATCAATGGGGCTACTCCAGTGTTTGTTGAGCCAGACGAATATCACAATCTTAATCCAGATTTGATAGAAGCAAAAATCACTAAGAAAACTAAAGCGATTTTAGTTGTTCATTTGTATGGACAGGCATCAAGAATGGATCAGATCATGGCCATAGCCAAAAAACATGATTTGAAAGTGGTGGAAGATTGTGCGCAAAGTCATGGAGCTAAGTTCAATGGACAGATGACCGGTACTTTTGGTGACATTAGCTGCTTTAGTTTTTATCCGAGTAAAAATCTCGGCGCTTTCGGAGATGGCGGAGCGCTAGTCACTAATAATCAAACCCATGCAGAGCATTTTAAAATGCTAAGAAATTATGGTAGTAGAGTGCGTTATTACTTTGAAGAAGTAGGCTTTAATTCTAGACTCGATGAGATTCAAGCTGCTCTACTCTCTGTTAAGCTCAAGCACTTGGACGAATTGACCGCAGAAAGAGAAACGCTGGCCAACAATTATTTAAGCTCCATCATCAACAAGCAAGTCATTCTCCCAGCAGTGGCCCCACGGGCTAGTTCAGTGTGGCACCTATTTGTGGTTTATGTCACAGGAGATCGGCAAAAACTAATTGATTACCTGAACCAATATGGTATTGGCACTGTTATCCACTACCCACAACCACCTCATTTGTCTCAGGCTTATCAATATTTAGCAATGCACAAGGGTGATCTGCCGCTAACTGAAGATTATGCTGATCATGTGTTGAGCTTGCCGATTTATAATGGTATGTCTAAGTCGCAGCAAGATTTTGTAATAAAGAAATTAAATGAATACAAATAAAATTAAACTACGCAGGCTGCAGCTTAAGGATGCTCCACTGATGTTTGAGTGGATGCAAGAGTCTCGCGTTACCTCTGGTTTGCGGATAGATTTTTCCACAGCAAATCAGCAGACAGCTGAAAAGTTTATTGCCAAAGATATTGAGAGCGAGGATCAGGTGAATCGTCATTTCGCCATAGTTAACGAGCAAGATGAGTATTTGGGCACTATTTCTTTGAAAAATATCGATTTGCAAAATAAAAACGCTGAGTATGCCATCGTGTTAAGAGCTATGGCAATAGGCACCAACACTGCTACTGATGCTAGCACGGCATTGTTGAGTTTCGCTTTTCAAGATTTGTCGTTGGAAAAAGTTTACCTTAATTGTTTAAGCGATAATCGTCGCGCTATTGCTTTTTATCGGAAAATTGGCTTCGTATTTGAGGGAGAATTTAAGCAACACGTGTATATCAAAGATAAATATCACGATTTATCTTGGCTAGCTGTGTTGAGAAAAGATTATGAAAAAACTGTATGAACTAATTGAGTTTCAAAAGCTGGGAGATGAGTTTGGCGAGCTAGTTGTCGCTGAATGTGGCAAGCATATCCCTTTTGATGTGAGGCGCATTTTCTACATTTATGGCACCAAGCAGGGTGTCGTTAGAGGTAGGCACGCGAATCGCAAATCGCGTTTTTTATTGATCAATATGTTTGGTAGCGTCAAAATCAAAATCGACACCGGCAAAAAGAAAGATGTTATTGATCTCAATCGACCGAACATGGGCGTTTATTTAGATAGAATGGTGTGGAAAGATATGTATGACTTTTCAGAAGGAAGTTGTCTGTTAGTGCTCAGCGATGAATTATACGATTCCAAGGAATATGTGAGAGATTATCAAGAATTTCTAAATGAAATCAATAATGCAAAAAAATAAGCTTTCAATCGTAATTCCAGTTTATTTCAATGAGAAAAACCTCTTACCGCTCTATCAGGAGTTGAAAAAAACTATCCTGTCTCGATCAGAATTTGCCTATGAGCTGATTTTTGTTGATGATGGTTCTCAAGACAAATCCTTTGATAAGTTACTGGAACTGAGAAAGCTTGATCGGCAAGTTAAAATCATTAAATTATCTAAAAACTTTGGTTCTCATGTGGCGATCTTGGCGGGCCTGGCGCATTGCAGCGGTGACTGTTCAACTGTGATTTCTGCTGACCTGCAAGATTCTCCTGACATTATTGTCAAAATGTATCAGCGCTGGCTAGCAGGTCATAAAGTAGTCTTGGCGGTGAGAGCTGATCGTCAAGATTCTTGGCTGCAAGCTCGAATCTCTAATCTTTACTACAGATTGATGAGGAAAGTTGCGCTGCCAAATATGCCAAAGGGCGGTTTTGATTGTTTTTTGATTGATCGAGCTGTTATCGACATTATCAAAAACATTGAAGAAAAGAACTCCACCCTCATGGGTCAGATTTTATGGTGTGGTTTTAGGACAGATATCATTCATTATGTGAGGAAAAAACGGGAAATTGGTCGATCTAGATGGACTTTCTCGAAGAAAATTAAGCTGTTTGTAGATTCTTTTACTGCCTTTTCTTACTTGCCAATTAGATTAATGTCTTTACTCGGTATCTCCATATCTTTTATTTCATTTTTATTTGGAATCTTTGTGGTGATTAATAAAATAATCAATGGGGGTGATGCGATTGGCTGGAGCTCTTTAATGGTAGCCATAGCATTTCTATCTGGTGTTCAAATGACAATGCTGGGTATCATTGGCGAGTATTTGTGGAGAAATTTTGACGAAAGCAAAAAAAGGCCAATTTTCATTGTTGAGGAGAAGGTTGGGTTTTGATTTTTTATATAAATTGGTGCTAGACAATCAATATGAAAAAAATTGGCGATATTTTCAAAAAAATTAGTGTTTTTGAATTAGTGTTTTTGGTTTCTTCTTTTTTGATTTTCACAACTTTAATGTCTAAGCAGCAGAAATTATATTTTGATGCCTATCATTACTATAATTTAGGACTAGGACTGTTTGAAAATAACTACGATATTTTGAATTTTAACTTTAGTTACACTACTTTCATTTTTCCTCTTTACCTATCTTTTTTAATTGGAATTTCTGAATTTATTAACGTCAACTCAATTTATTTAATTAACTTTTTTAGTTATTTAATTTTTGTTTTTAGTACATTTTTTATTTATAAAGCGTTAATTAAGACAGAAAAAAATATTGGGAGAATATTTTTATTACTCAGCGGATTTAACATCATTAACTTAAGTTTTACAAATGTGGTTTTAACAGAATCTCTAGTAGTATTATTCGTCAGTGCGCTATTCTATCTTTTGAGTAAGAAAGGAGAGCTAAGCAAATATACCCTATTTCTTATTGGTTTAACTAGCTCATTAAATGTTTTGGCTAGACCATTAAATCTTCTGCTGTTTATCTGTGTTTTAGTTTATGTGATTTTTTTACTTAGAGGAAAACTTTTGAATATTGTTTACTTCTTATTACCAGTGATTATTTTATTTAGTATACAGACCATAAACATTCACAATGCAGAATCAAAAATTCAATTATTTTCTTCTGCAACTAACGGCATATATGATATGCAGGTTAAAGTGGGAAAGAAAACTCTCAAGTATGAGACCAGCATTGATGAAAGGTATAAAAATGACTCAGTTTTTTACGAAAACAACTTGTCAGACACTGACAATAGCGGCTGCATTAAAGCAGTCGAATGTTTATATGAATACCTTAAAAGTGATTCTATAGAATATTTGCTCATACTAGCAGTTCACTCTTTCAATCTACTGGATAGAAATTATATAAACACTTACATAGAGAACTTAGGTCAAGTTGATTATGAAATAATGCTTTACAATTATTTCATAATTTCATCTGTTATCTGTTATTTGTTATTTGTTATAGATTTCTCAAAATTTAAAAAACATCAAAAAATATTTTCCACAGCCCTTTTATTAATAGTTGGGACACTGACCATATACATTCCAACCGTAGTTGAATCTAGGTTTTCTTCTCCAGTATTTCCTTTATTTATATTAGTTGCGTCCTTCTATTTATTTGGCCTGCATAAATCTAATATAAAATATAGGATCATCTTAATACAAGCTCTAATCATATTTCTACTTTTAATGATTTCATACTTAGTTAGACAAAATATAGTTTTAAATCCAATTTAAGATTCTAATAATAATGAAAAAAATGACTAATAAAAAAACACTCCTCTTTTTTTTAGTTGTCTCACTGATTTTTTTCTCTCCAGCTGTTGTTAGCGAACTATTGATTGCTCACGGAGATGGATTCGAATCTTATTTGCCACTTCGTTTATTATTTGCAGAAAATATTCGAAACCTAAGTCTTAATTTATGGGAGCCCAATCAGTTGCTGGGGGTTCCTCATATAGGGATTCTCCAATCAGCTATTTTTTATCCTTTAAATTGGCTTTATGGCCTAGTGTTTATTATTCCTTTCCCAGTTCTCTTTAATTTAAATATCATTATTCATTACGCTCTTGGAGCTTGGCTTATGTATTTGCTTTGCAGAGATAGGCTGAGATTAAATATCCCTCCGTCTATCCTTGCGGGATTAATATGGGGTTTTGGATCATTTAACCAGGCTCATCGTGGTCACATCGCCATATTCAACACAGCCATATGGTTGCCACTTCTTATATATTTTGTTCATGATTTATTTAAAAAACCAAACCTCAAAAGTGCGATAGCCATATCTTTTATCTTGGCAATTCAGATATTTGCTGGCTTCGTACAGGTGTTTCTATATTCATTTGTCGTTTTGCTAATTTACGCCTTGGTTTTTTTCTGGAAGTCAAAATATAAAAAACATCTTTTTGCATTTGGTGTCTTGTCATTGGTCTTAATGTTTTTAATTACTGCGCCTCAATTTATCCAGACCTTAGAATATTCGTCTTTGTCATATAGAGATAGGACTGGTTCAGATTTTTTAATAATGTTGTCTTATCAACCGACTTATCTAATCACATTAATTTTGCCATTTGTGTTTGGGGGAGGATTTAATCTGCCATTGTGGGGTTACTATGATCAGGTAAATCATGGAGTATATGTTGGGCTGATTAGTCTTGTCTTCATCCCATTCGCTATTTTTAAGATTAGATCCAATAGGTATGTTTTATTTTCTTTTTTATTGTTGTTAGTTTCATTGCTACTTATGCTTGGGAAATATTCTCCCATCCAAGATTTGATAGAAAAAATACCTTTACTTGGTAACATGAGAATCCCTTCTAGGCACAGATATGAATTTAGCTTTTCACTAGCGTTATTAGCAGGAATTGGATTCAACTACCTTTCTTTAAGTGTAAATAGAAAGAAAATCAGGAAGTTTATTGTTCTTGCAATTACATCGCTTGGATTGGTTGTGTCGATGATTCACTATTTTACGCCACAGCTTATCGATCATCTCAATTCAATTAGGTCAGTTGAGCGTCAGCTGATTTATCCAGAAGCAATATTCGAAGTTGCATCAAAAGCATTTGTTCTTCCTTATGTTTTTGTGCTCGCCTACTTATTTAGCAGCGTTTTTATTTTCATAAAAAAGCCAAAGATGTTTTACTTATTAGTTTTGGGAATACTACTGGTTGATCTGTGGTTTTTTTCATATAAATACACAACATCTTGGCCTGAAGTTGCTGACTTAAACAATTCAAATAGATATTACGAATCACAAAAGTTATTGCTTTCTAAGTCTAACTACAGGTATTGGAAAGTAAATGGTTTTCAAGATAACCTTCTCAATCTAGTAAAAGAAGCGCCATCAGCCGGAGGCTACGATGCTTTGATGAACTTGGACTATAAAAACCTGCTGAATATTGACGGAAGAGGGAAATCTTACAACCTAGGATCTCTCATTACAAATAATTCGTTGCTTTCTATGCTTAGCATTAAATATATTTATGTTGATCCAACTAGAGATTTGAGATACGAATCATTGGAAATTAATGAGAATTTTGGAACAAGCATACTAGACGAAAGTAAATGGATAAGCAATCAGCCCGCTATTGAAAAAGTATTCTCTTTGCAATCACCTCCTCCTCCCAGTGGATATGACTATCTTACTCAAGATGTGGAACTATTGCCGGACACAGCATACCTGTTTGAAGTGGATGCGTCGTCAACTGGTAAGCAAAGCTTATATTTTTACATAGACTTAAATACGCAAGGAAGTTTTAATGACTCGTTGGTTCCCAATCAAGTTTTTTTACCAGAAGAATTTATGAATGTGAGGCAAAAGTATTTTAGAATATTCATAACAGAGCCCGGAACCTTACCAATAAAAACTCAAGCAAGAATAATTTCTGCTTCAGAGGGCATTATTAAAATTCATGGGGCAAGGCTTTTGGCCATTGGTTCGCTTAACCATGGAATTTCGCAATATATAGAAATAAGTCGTAATGAACACGAAGTAATTCTTGAGAATCAAAATGCCCTTCCAAGGATTTACTCCGTAGAGTCTCTTGAGCCCTACCAGTCAATGAATGATTTTAAGTATCTTGCGTACACCAAGCAGCCAGATTTTGGAAAAACAGCTTATCTTCCTCAAGAAGAGTTTGATAAGGTCGAATTAAAGTCTTACGGCAAAGCAATCATTAGTAATGAGAAGTTTGAAAACGATAAAATAAATTTTACATCAACAAATGAAGAGTCAGACAGTTATGTGGTTTTATCCGACATTTACTATCCTGGTTGGAAAGCTATGATTGATGGTGAAGAAGTAACTATTCACAAAACAAACGGCGTTTTAAGGGGAATAGTAGTCCCAAAAGGAGAGCACTTTGTTGAATACAAGTATGTTCCTACTAATTTTTACATTTCCCTTGGAGTGAGTGCTTTTACAACACTTTCATGTATCTCATATCTCTTGTATGCGCACAAGAAGAAAAAAGTTTAAGTTGCAATCTTTTCAATTTGTTGGCAAAAATTAGCCCAATTTTTTGATTGGTAGTCTAGACTGATAGCCTTCTCTTTTTTTGTGATTTCACTCGGACTGTCAATGTAATGTGTAATTTTATCAGCCCAATCTTCAATCGAGTTGGTGCTCGCATATTCAACAAAACCTCCTCCTACCTCAGGAATTGAAGAATTGTTGGCGCATAAGCTGAATTTTCCATGATCCAGTGCTTCAACAACTGGTAAGCCCCAGCCCTCATATTTAGATGGATATAGGCAGAAGAGGCTGTGTTTGTATAATTTGATGAGTTCAGCATCAACTATATTATCTAGATGAATAATATAGTTAGAAAGCTTCTGATTGTCTCTTAAATATTCCAGGAGATCCTTCACTCCCCACCCGATTCTGCCAACGAAAACTAGTTTTGGTAATTTGGTTATTCCAGAATTGATTAGCTTCTCATAAGCTTTGATTAAGACCCAATGATTCTTTCTAACTTCAATGGTGGAAACATACAGCAAATAATTTTTTTTAATTATCTCATTAATGAGCTCACTTGTTTCACCTATTTTTTTAGCATTCAGAAAATCACTCCCTAAAGTTACCACTTCAGTTGGGGGAGTTGGTAGATTTTTCTTCTTTAACCAAGTATTTAAATCGGTCTGCGTATTCTTAGATATGCACAAAATTTTATCCGACACCAGAGACAAGGATTTAAAATGCTGCTCAAAAAGTGGCTTGACTTTGTTGAGATAAAACTCTGGAAATAGAACTGGTATCAAGTCATAACAGATTGTGGTTACTTCAAGCCGATATTTGCTTTTAAGAGACCTTAAGACGACTAGGCAATCGGAGTCCCAGTGTAGGCCAGCGCTTAAAAAATGATCTTCGTGGTCAAAGCAGTGTTGTTGTGTAGACACGCTCCTTAAAGAGGTAATTTTTCTTATGTAGCCAGCAACTTTTAAAGTTTTGATTTGGAGCAAAATCAACTGATAATAAAGATCGCTTATTTTCTCAGACAACTCATCAAGAAAACTTATGGAAGAATCGGGAAGCACATCTTTTAAGTAATTAAAAAATGCTTTTTTAGATTTGCCAATCAAAGAATGATTTTCTACGCTATGGATACTTTTTTTACTCTCCTGCAGAGAATTGATGGCGTTTCTTAAGGTTTGCAGTTCAACTTGGACGAATAGGCCGTTTTTATCGTCAAAATAGCAGAAGGCCGCATCTCTATTTAAAAAATATTTGACTAGTTCTGCCTCTACTCTAACCACTCCTACGGGGTTACCCTGCCATTTGAGAAGATTGGTGGCGTCAATCCAAAGTTTGCTCATATCATTTTTCTAAAATACTGATTATATGCTTGTAGAACGAATCGCTTAGTGTGTCCCATGAGTATTTGTGTAGTATTTCTTTATTGATTTTACAGTTGCTACCTCGCTGTGAGAACCGTTCTATTGCTGCAATGAATTCTTCTGTACTTTCGGCGACACTCACACAACCCAAGAGCTCCCTTGGGATGCCTTCTATGCCTATTTTCGTGCTAATTGTTGGCACTTGATAACTAATGGCATCAAGGATTTTTATTCTTGAACCAGATCCAGAATAAATTGGCGCAACTAACAAGTCAATGCTGTTGAAGAATGTAGATAAATCTACAATTTCATCATAAAACTTAACTCTTTTAGGGAAAGATTTGGTATTGAGGAATCTATGAATATCTTTGCTGACAATAGTGAGTGTGAAATCAAGAGAACTTTCTAGCTTGGGTGCAATTTTGTGCAAAAGCGTAGCAATTGCCTGTTTGTTAGGAGGGTGATTGATGGACCCGATAAAACCAAGTCTTAAAACATCTTGCTGATTTTTTTCTATCAATTTATTTCCAAGCTCCAAGCCATTGGGAAGAACGTAGCTATTTTTAACACCAAAATACTTTTGGAATATTTTTTGATCATTTTTTGATACACAAACCAAAGATTTTATTTTTTTCAACCAC
Organism: Candidatus Microgenomatus sp.; assembly: GCA_020724725.1. GTDB lineage: Bacteria > Patescibacteriota > Microgenomatia > UBA1400 > PJMF01 > UBA1364. Next base: position 9,131 of record DYGL01000014.1, read on the forward strand.
ACAAGTTCATATAAAAAGACTTCTATGAAACGGAGTATGTGGACCAAGATGTTTTTAATGGTGCAAAAATTGAGTCTCCTCAAGAAAGAAATTGTTTGAACATCGTAAGCAGAAAAAAAAGATAGTTTATTTTTAGGTAGATACTTGTTTATATAAAATAGTTGAGTGCCTTCAACTAAAATCACATCGAAATTATTTTCATTCAAGATGGTTTTAAGCTCATTAATAAATTCCTTGTTGAGCCAAGGTGTAAACCAATAGGGAATGAGGTTTCTCCAAGAATTTAAGAAAGAGTTGTTTTGAAGGGAAAATTTTTTGACTGAAATTAGGTTGTGGTCAATTTTGGAATTATTTTTACCAAAATAAATTAAGCTGGTATCAAATTTATTTGAAAGGTTGAAAAGTATTTTATTGGCACGGAGTGATCCTCCACTATTAATATTGAATGGATCAAAAGAAGAGATGAACAATAGTTTTTTGTTCATTTTTTAATGATACCAGAAAAGTTAAAGAAAGACTTGAAAGCCGCAGAGTCGGTGTGCACCAGTGGTTGATATGTGGCACAAATTGAGGAGAGTTCTTGCTGGTGTTTTAAGGGTTTATTTGAAATCACCTCTTTTGCAAATTTGATTAGATCGTCACAATACTTGGAGGGGCTATTGTTTTCTTTAACAAATTCAATGCTTTTTACCCCATATTTTTTACGAATTGAACTTGAAGAGGAGGTCTCATCTAGGATTTTTGAAAGTTTTTTCAGCTCACTAATATGAGAGGTTGCTTTTAATTTTATAACAACATCATCTGGCAGGCTGCGCGCAAAGCCAAAGTTTTCAGTGACAACCGGTTTTCCACTAGCTAATTCTTCCACTAATGACCATGAACCGGTATTTAGACAAGGTTTTCTCAAGTTTATAAAGACATCTGTTTTAGAGAATACTTTCTCCATGTCTTCTTTTGAAATTTGCCCATGAAAAGTGACCGTTGCGGCCAAGCCAAATTTATTGACTATAGAAATTAAGTTTTTAAAATAATCGCTGTCCTCATTATATGGGCCAGCTATGTTGTAATGGATTTTATTTCTCAGTTCTTTATTTTCAGCAATAGCTTGAATAACCAAATCATGTCTTTTTTCTTTATTAACATAGCCGACCGTAGTAAGTTCAATTTTGCTTGTTTCTTTCCCAGCATTGACTTTTATTGGCTGACTTTTATATGGGAGATTTATTGCTTTGCATAAAAACGGGTAAATTTTTGAGACAACTTCATTAGATTCCTGACAATGACTAATTACTCCTAAGGCATTGACTAAAATTGGTTCAAACATCGCTTGAATTAAGCCTGTAGCATATGAGGAGTCCCCAAAAAAATTATGAAGCAGGCTTGGACTCACTTTATTTTCAATATATTTCTTTATATGTTTAATAGTTTCTTTTTTTACTTCCACGCCGTTCTCTAATTTAGAGAAATAGCCATTTAATAAGTTTTCAAAATATAAATCATGAAGAATAATTATGCCGGGAATTTTTAAATAGGTTTCGAATATTTTGCTGTGAAAATTGTAGTTGTCGCCCATGTTGTAGATGACTACATCTGATTCCTTAAGTTTATGAATTGCTTCTTCATCGTTTAATGAATAATATTTACAACTCAACTCAGCTGAACTTTCTGTTGTTCCAAATACGATAAGATCGGCTCTTTTGGATAGCTCTTTTGATACAATTTTAGAGTATTCAAATATAGCGCTTTTTTCGTCTGTAGGTGTAACCCAAGCAATTTTCATAATTTTTTAAATATTCTTTTCACCTCACTATAGCTTTCTAAGTTGGTTTGTTTGATGCCAGCATCAATAGCTTTGTTGATTAAATTTTTATCTAAAAGGAATACTGTTTTCAGTTCTGACAATAATTTTTCTAATAATACCTCGGGGGCTTTTGTCCATATAGAGTAGTGGTTGTCGTGTGACAGGTAGCAGGCGGGAGAATTAATTGAAATTAATAAGGATGTGTTATCAATGAGCAGGCTATTATATGAATAGATTAATTTCAAATCATCAGATTGGTTTAGGTCAAACGGAAATGAAAGTATTTCGGCTTTATGACCTGCACTTGTAGCGAGAGTATGAATTTCAGCTGCAATTCTCTTCTCATCTGAGTTGTCTTGAGCAAATGCTTGGTGGAAGTATGTTATCAGCACATTCATAGTAATTATTTGGTTAATTTTATTAGGACATTTTCCCAGTTTATGCCGCTTACAAGTAGGGTTTTATTCGCCTGCAAACCCATTGCGCGAGCCCATTCTTTATTTTTATAGAGTTGGTCAAAAGCTTTAGCTAGAGATTTTGGATTGGGCTTAACTATCAAACCGTTCTCTTTATCTTTTATAATTTCTCCAGTTCCTCCTGAATCTTCACAGGTGATCACCGCTTTAGAGCTTGCAAAAGACTCAAGTGCTGGATAGCCATAAGAATCTTCTTTATATGGGATATATATACTAGCCAAGCATCTGGAGAAAAAATCTATTTTTTCATTTTTTGTTATCCACTTATCAATTAAAGTTACTCTGTCAGATAAGTTATGTTTTTTTATTAGCTCTTTTAAGTTTAATCCAGCTTCAGGAGTATCGGGGAACCCGGAAATTATAAGTTTAACTTTAGATTTTACAAAACGCATGGCCTCTATAGCCAAATATTGTCTTTTAATTGTGGTTAGTCTGCTCGCGTAATAAATAAAATCTCCATATTCTTTGCAATAGAAATCTTCTTGATCCATTAGTGGTGGATATAGGACTTCTGCCTCATAGTTATTATACTTTTCTAGTCTTTCTTTAACCTCAACAGAATTAGTATAGATTTTTTTAATTTTTTTAAATGCCTCATTGTCTTTATCAATGATTGCTTGCCTATATCTTAGGCCATTTGCAGTGTTTGGCACCCCTTCTTGGAGTTTGGTTCCCCACAGTTCATAAATAACCCGGTAGTGGTGAATAAACCAACAAACATGATTGGGGTGATTTATCAAATAACTGGGAGTCCTAATAGAGATTAAAAGATCTGTTTTCTTTGGTAGATCTAAGCTCTCAAGAGCAATCATCTGTTTAATCGCTGTTGGATAGCAATGTGAAAATGGTATTTTTAATACTTCAACATTGTGTCCTAGTTTCTTAAGTCTCGTAGCAGTCCAATCAACTATAAAAGTACCCCCTCCATTTATAAAAGGGACAATCGTGGAAGCAATGACTATATTCATTCTATAAGCTTTCTACGACAAGGATTCTATTAAGGCGTTAACGATCTTTTCCTGATCAGAGAAAGAAATATTGGCGTGACTTGGAAGGTTGATTCCATTTTTTGAAATATTTTCAGCTATGGGAAAAGACTCATTCCCATGCGCGTACATCGGCATAGAATGCATTGGATAAAATACAGGTCTAGTTTCTACATCCTTTTTGGCCATTCTCGCCATTACTTCATCTCTAGAGGTTTCTGAATCTTCTTTAAGAATGACTGTGTACATCCAATAGCAGTGTTTTGCATACTCTTTTTGTACTGGTAAAATCAATTTGTCCTGATGTTTTGATAAAAGCTCATCATATTTTTTGGCAATTTCCTGCCTTCTATCAAGATGCCAGTTGATTTTTTCCATTTGTCCTACGCCTATGGCGGCCTCAATATTGGTCATTCTATAGTTGTAGCCCACCATGATGTGCCAATATCTTTTATTCGGATCCATGCCCTGACCTTTTAACAGACGCATTTTTTCTGCCATTTGATCATCGTTGGTGACGACCATCCCCCCCTCACCAGTAGTAATGATTTTGTTACCGAAAAAGCTAAAAATCCCCACATCTCCCAGTGCTCCAACGTGTTTACCCTTGTAGGTGGCTCCTATGGCTTCCGCTGCGTCTTCAATCAAAAAAAGATTGTGTTTTTTAGCGATTGCTTTTACTTTATCAACATCGAAGCTATGACCGTATAAATGAACAGGCAAAATTGCCTTTGTTTTATTAGTAATTTTTTTCTCTATTGCATCACAGTCTACATTTCCAGTTTCTTTTTCACTATCCACAAAGACTGTTTTTGCTCCGCAATAAGTTGCGGAATTAGCTGTGGCAATATAGCTAAGAGTCGGCATGACAATCTCATCTCCAGGCTCAATCCCCACTCCGAGTAATGCAAGGTGAAGAGCTACTGTTCCATTGGCGACTGCAATGGCGTGCTTTGCTCCTACAAATTCCGCAAACATTTTTTCAAATTGTTCAATATACTTTCCATTTGAGGAAATCCACGAGCTATCCATACAATCCATGACATATTTTTTTTCATTTCCATTCAAACATGGAGAGCCGACATTAATCATAATTAAGCCTTTCTTTCTGTGGCCGGATTACCAAAATAAGTTTTTTGTTTTAGCAAATCTCTAACAACAGTCGATCCTACTCCCACAACAGACCATTTGTTTATTTTCACACCAGGCTTTACAGATGAGCCAACTCCTATTAGCGTGCCTTCACCTACTGAAACATTGCCGGCAAGACTGCTGCCTGGAGCTATATGAGCATAGTCTCCAATCACGCAATCGTGATCAATATTACTATTGGTATTAACGATTGCGCAATCTCCAATTTTTGCGTCGGCATTAATTACTGCTCCAGGCATCACACAGGTTCCCTTACCTATTCTGGCGCTTTTTGAAACTATGGAGTTGGGATGGATTAAAGTTACTACATCAAAGCCAATTTCTTTTAGCATTTTTGCCAGTTTTTTACGAATTTTATTATCTCCAACGGCCAAGATAGCAGAGGTGATTCCTTTAGCAAATATTGCCTCCAAGTTCGAATCGCTCCCGTATATTTTATAACCACAGAATCTTGAAATTTCAGAATCTTGACTAGTGCAGCCCACAATTTTAAATTTTCCCATTCGTTCACAAATATCTACCAGCACTTTGGCGTGCCCTCCGGTTCCCACGAGAATTACCTTTTTAGGCATAAATTTATATATGAATTTATCACGAATATTTAATTTCATTTTAAATAGTTTCGCCTTAATTTTATCTAATACGATTTTCAACTTATTAGCAAGTGAACGATTGCTATTTTCTAATTCAAAGAATGAGCTGGGAACAGTTCCCGCCAATAGAGCCTTTTGTTTTGTAGCATACTCAAAAAAATCCATTGACATATCATTTTTTGCTATTGTCCTCATCATGTTTTTCACACACTTCTTCCGCTCCTCCATCTGCAATTAGTCGGCTCTTGTTGATGTAGAGTACTCGGTCACAGAATTTTTGCACCTGCCCCAAACTATGTGACACAAAAATAATCGTCACTCCTTGTTTTTTGAACTCTTCCATCCGTCTGAAGCATTTGGCTTGGAAGGCTTCGTCGCCGACGGCCAAGATTTCATCGACAATCAGGATTTCGGGATCGACGTGGACAGCGATGGCGAAGGCTAAACGCATGTACATGCCTGAGGAATAGTGTTTGACTGGTTGGTCGATGAATTCTTCGATTTCGGAGAAATCAATGATGCTCTGCAGCTGGGCGTTGATTTGCTTCTTGCGCAGCCCCAAAATCGCCCCGTTCAGGTAGATATTTTCCCGCCCGGTCAACTCTGGGTGCATCCCTGCCCCCAGCTCGATCAGCGGTGAAACCTGCCCTTTGACGGTCACCTGCCCGGTGGTGGGACTCATCACTCCCGCAATCAGCTTGAGAATGGTAGACTTGCCCGAGCCATTGGGACCGATGATGCCGACGCACTCGCCAGCTTGGATCTGGAAGCTGATCTCATCTAGGGCGGTGAAGCCGGTGCTAGTCTGCTCCCCCTTGATCAGGGCGGGCAAGAATTCCTTGAAAGTCTTCTGGCTCTGGAAGGCGAATTTCTTGGTGACCTGCTCGAAGTTGATGACGGTGTCTTGGCGCATAGTTTAGATGTTGTCGGCGAAAATTTTCTCCCTGGATTTGAAATAAGTGAAACCGGCTAGGAACACCAGTACTGACACCAACAGCGCCATCCCCAGCCCCAGCAAGTTGGGCCAGTCGTTGGCCAGTACCACTTGCCGGTAGGCGTTGACGATCACCGCCATCGGATTGAGTTGATATAACCAGCGATAGCGCTCTGGAACTAGGTCGGCTGGATAAATGATGGGGGTTAGGTACAGCCATAGGATCAGCAGCAAATTAAGTAAATACTGGATGTCACGGTAAAGTAAATTAGCCGCCGCCAGAAACAGGGCGATACCCATGGTGAACAGCTGCTGAATGAAAAAGATCGGTATCACCCACAACACCTGCCAGCCGATCGGAATCTGGTAAATAATCAGGTAGACCACCAGCACCGACAGGGCGAGAGTGAAATCAATCACCTTGGCCAAGACTGTTGCTAGCACCAGAATCGTCCGCGGGAAATAGATCTTGGTCACCAGCGAGGCCGAACTCACTAGTGAGGCGCAGGCTGAGGATAAGGAGTTGGCAAACAGCGTCCACGGCAAAAAGGCCACGAACAAAAACACCGAGTAAGGAATATTGTCAGTCGCATTGGTGGGAATGCGCATGATCACCGAAAAAGCAAAGCTCATCACTAGCATCTGCGCCAGCGGATTGAGAATAATCCAAAAATACCCGAGAATCGACTGCTTATAGCGCGCCTTGACCTCCCGGCCGACCATCTGTCCCAGCAGTTCTCGCCATTTAATGATGTCGCGCACCTCGCGCCATAAAGAGATCATGAGAGACATTGTATAACAAACTGCTAAACTTGCGGCGACCAAATACCTTTCCTTTGATTAAGCTGAGGGAGTTTTGCTTGAAGCTCATGAAGCAAGGCGACGTGCGCCGCGTGCCACTGGTTGTCAACGGCGGTGGTCTGGAATTTAGTCAGGGCGGAATGCAATGGTTGCAGCTGTTTTTTTGAGAGTTTGCCTAACACCGACTGATAGAAATTATCTTGAGTTTTGCTGTCAGCAGCACACTGCCAAGCTGCGGTTAGTTGAGAGATTATTTCTGACCAGTCTGTTGAATTAAGAGACTTGAGTGCAGCATCTTGCCGATCTTCTGGCAAAGCAGCAATTCTTTCTAAATAAGGTGGGGTGGTAGTATTTTCTGACATGACTTAAGTTTACCATATGCGACAATTGACCCACTTTGATCCAGCGGTTGGTCAGATTTCTGTCAGATTGTTGGTGTATATTGGGCCTATGTCAGTACACAGCGAACTCGCCTTCTTTAACAATCAGCAAATCCGCCGCCACTGGGATCAGCAGCGAGAGTTGTGGTGGTTTTCGGTGATTGATGTCGTGCAGGCTCTCACCGATCAGAATGATTATCAAAAGGTCAGAAAATATTGGAACAAGTTGGCAGAAAGATTGCGTTTGGAGGGAAATGAGTCGGTGACAAAATGTCACCGACTGAAAATGTTGGCCAATGATGGGAAGAGATATCTGACCGACTGCGCTGACACCGAGACCATGTTGCGGCTGATTCAATCCATCCCCTCCCCCAAAGCCGAGCCACTCAAACTCTGGCTGGCCCAAGTGGGCTACGAGCGCCTGGAGGAAACTGCCGATCCTGAGCTCGCCTTCGACCGCGCCATGCAAACCTACCTGCGCAAAGGTTACTCTAAAGCCTGGATCAACCAACGCCTCAAGAGCATCGAGGTGCGCAAAGAACTCACTGATGAATGGCAGGCGCGCGGAGTTAGGTCGCCATCTGCTTTTGCTATCTTGACCGACGACATCACTCGCGCTTGGGCCGGTCGCTCAGTCAAAGAATATAAACAGCTCAAAGGGCTCAAAAAAGAAAGTTTGCGTGACAACATGACTAATCTCGAGATTGTCCTCAACATGCTCGGTGAGGCTTCGAGCACCGAGATTTCCAAAGTCAAGCAGCCAGAGACCTTCGCTTCCAATCGTAGTGTTGCTCGTCAGGGCGGTGGCGTCGCTGCCGTGGCGCGCCGCGCGATTGAAGAGCAGACGGGACAGAGTGTGGTGACGGCAGGAAATGAGCGAAAGCTGGCGAGTGGGAAATCTAATCGGTGACATTTTGTCACCAGCTCAAAACGCCCGCCGCAAACAACAAATTTGTCTTACAATAAGCCTATGTCTTCAGTTCTCATTGTCGGCGCCGGCCTGTCTGGCGCCACCCTAGCTGAACGTTGCGCCCAGGCCGGCGCCCAGGTACTAGTGATCGACCAACGTCAGCACTTGGCTGGCAATTGCTTCGATCAGTTCGACCAGCCGACCGGGATTCGCGTCTCTCGCTATGGGGCACACCTGTTTCACACCAACAGTCAGCAGGTTTGGGACTATTTGCAACAGTTCGCCAACTGGCGCCCCTACGAACATCGCGTCCTAGTGCGCCATCGTGACCAGCTCTTGCCGCTACCCATCAATCTCGACAGCGTTAATCTTTTTTTCAACCAGCAGCTGTCAGATGAAGCGCAGATGCGTCAATTTTTGGCCAAAAAAGTGCTGGCGCTGCCACAAGTGCGCAGTAGCGCTGATTATGTCCTCAGCACTCTCGGCCCGGAGCTCTACGAGGCGATTTTTCGCAATTACAGTTTCAAGCAGTGGGCGCTCGACCCCAGCGAACTGGACGCGGCGGTGATCAAGCGCAATCCCGTCCGCTTTAACCGCGATGACCGCTATTTCACCGATCGTTATCAGGCGCTGCCAGAGGGTGGCTTCGAAAAGTTGGTGGACAACATGCTCGCTCACCGCCGCATTGAGCTGCGTCTAGGGGTGGATTTTCAGCAATTTCGCCAAACGGCGGCAATGAAAAAATTCCAGCAGATTTTCTACACTGGCTCCATTGATCAGTACTTCGACTATCGCCTTGGTCATCTGGAATACCGCTCGCTGGATTTTCACTTTGAAACTCTGCCACAGGCGCAGTATCAGCCGGTGGGCGCGGTCAACTATCCGGATGAGCGCTATCCTTTCACCCGCATCATCGAGTACAAGCACTTCTACCCGCTCGCCCAGCCAGTGGCGGCGACGGTAATTTCGCGCGAATTTCCGACCTGGGACGGCGAGCCCTACTACCCAGTGCCGCGCCTGCGCAACCAGCGGCTGCTGGCCAAATATCAGCGCTTGGCGCGACCGCTCGCCGCACAAGGCATCCACTTCCTCGGCCGCCTCGGCAGCTATCGCTACATCAACATGGATCAGGCCGTGGCGGAGGCGCTGAAGTTGTTTGATAAGGTGAAGGGAAATAAAAGAGTTAGTTGAAACAAAGATCCCGCCTTTTGAGGG
>DYGL01000015.1 GCA_020724725.1 Candidatus Microgenomatus sp.
AGTTAAATTTATAACTCTTCAATCTTAATATTTGGCTGCATTTCTGGAGCCTCGATTAAGTGGAGGTATTTTTCAGTGGTGGTAATGCGCTTGTGACCAACCAACTGAGAAACATAAACCAAAGGAGTGCCGGCTTTAAGCTGCTCAACCACAAAAGTGTGACGCAGATCATTAACCTTGGCATCTTTGATACCAGCTAGACGAAAATAACGATCGATAGCAGTGCGAATGTTACGTACCAAAAAAGGACGGCAAGTTTTGGTCAAAAATAAGGTCTTTTCTTTGGCGCGAGGGCGCAAGCGCAAATAATCTAGAACAGCTTTTTTGGCTGCTACATTGAGAGGAATACGACGAGCCTCTCTGGAATTTTGAGCTTGAATATAAATCACTTCTCTTTCCAAATCGATATCAGTTAGTTGTAAACCAGCCAATTCACTAATTCTCATCCCAGTTTGTAAAAGAATTTCCACAATAGCGTACATGCGTGAATCAGCTCGACAAGAATCACGTAAAGCGCGATATTCCAAGCGAGACAAAATTCTAGGTGGGGCTTGATCAAATTTGGGTTGAGAAATCTCTTGAGTTGGATTGCTATCAAGCAAACCCTCACTCAAACAAAAACGAAAAAAGGACTTAATAGAATTGATTTTTCTAGAAATAGACTTACTGGTATAGCGTTGCTTCTTGAGCAATTCTTTGAAATCCTCTAAGTCTTGAGGAGTAGTTTCAGCCAATAAAGTCTTGGAGCGTTTACTCAGAAATTCAGATAGCTGCTCAATGTCCTTGCTATAAGCAATTACAGTAGCATTAGCCTTGCCATTTTTTCTGAGGCTTTCCGTAAATTTAGCTTGCGCATCAATTAAACTTGTGTGCATAATTGTTTAATTCAATCTAGAGCAGATTTCTATAATTTCTTGAAGTAACAAGGTCTTATAATATCATAAAGTAGGTTTTTAAACAAGCAGCACAAAAGACTTTTATTTATTAATATAAAAACATCAAAATGAACAAAGAAAAACAAAAAAACCTATTTGGACATCCTTTGATCATTACTATTTTTACTGCTTCATGTCTTCTGGCAATCATTTCTCTTCGAGAAAGTAGTCAAAGTGCTTTAGTTTCCAAAAAAAGCCTTGAACAACTTGAGGAAAAAGTCAAAATTGCAGAAAAAGAACTCACACAAGTACAAAAAGAATTCGAGCAAGGTCAGGATCCTCTAGCCTTGGAAAAAATTCAACGCAACGAACTTTTACAAAAAAAAGAAGGTGAAATTATCTTACAAATACCAGACCTAGAAGAAACTGATGTTAAAGAAAGTGAAACACAACCAGAGAAAACTGGACCTCTAGAAGAGTGGTATAAGCTTTTGTGGAAAAGTTCTAAGTAAAATTTGGTCTTTTTGCGGGTTTCTTTTTGTTACTTACTTGTTTAGAATCAATCTTCATATGGATAATTCTTCCTCCTCCCCAAATTTCAACAAGTTTATTATGCCTGTCTCTATCATGGCAATTATTGCCATTACGGCACTGGTTTTTTATACGCAAAAAACAGAACCGACGACCAACCCTGGCACACAACAAGAGATCTCTCAGCCAATGGAAAAAAAGCAAGCTCCCACTTCAAAAGCTGATGAACAAAGTCCAAATGTAAAAAATTATCAGGATGGCACTTATCAAGCTACAGGCAAATATATTAGCCCCGGCGGTGAACGTGAAATAGCCGTTAGTGTCACTCTAAAAGATGGCGTGGTTACAGACAGCACTTTTGAGGGCTTTGCCACTGATCCAGCTTCCAAGAGATTTCAAGGAGAGTTTGCTGAGGGTTTTAAACCTCTGGTAGTTGGCAAAAACATTGATGAGCTCAACTTGCAAAAAGTTTCCGGATCTTCTCTGACACCAAAAGGCTTTATGGATGCCTTAGAGTCAATCAAGACTCAAGCTCAAAGCTAAAACATGTTTAAGCGCGACTTTGAGGCTATTGGCACACGCTGGGAAATAGAAATTGAGACAGAACTAGGTCAGCTGGCAAACACAAAGCTGTACAGAGAAATTACAGAACTAATTGAGGATTTTGACCAAGCCTACTCTCGCTTTCGCCCAGACTCAATGGTGTCTACCATGGCTAAAGAAGCTGGCCAATATCCTTTGAGAGCAGATTTTTTACCACTGCTTGAGCTTTATCAGAAACTTTATAAGCTTAGTTCTGGCTTGTTTACTCCACTAGTTGGGCAATTTTTGCTTGAAGCTGGTTATGATGCCAATTACAGTTTGCAAAGTAAAAAATTATCTAGAATTGAACCTCTTGAAGAAGTTTTAAGTTTCGATCATGAGAAAATTAAATTGCACAAAGCAGCTTTATTAGATTTTGGGGCTGCTGGTAAAGGCTACTTAGTGGATTTGGTGGCAGAATTATTGATGAAAAAGAACTTCAAGAGCTACACCATAAATGCTGGAGGTGATATTCGCCACAGTAGCGAGCGAGAAGATAAAATTCGTATTGGCTTGGAAAATCCACATGATCCAAAACAGGCAATTGGTGTTTATGAATTAGGTCAAGGCAGTATTTGCGGATCAGCTACTAATCGCCGTGCTTGGGGTAATTTTCACCACATTATCAATCCCAAACAACTTGCCTCCAGCACAGGAATTCACAGCACTTGGGTAATAGTTGAAAATCAAGAAAAATATCCAAGCATGTTAGCTGATGCTTTGGCCACTTGTTTATTCCTGGTCAAGCCAGAAACATTACTTCAAGCTTTCAATTTTGCCTACGCAATTTATAAAGAAGATGGAACAATGCAGATATCTAATGACTTTACTGGTACAATTTTTTATTAGATTGGTTAAAAATAAAAAAATATGCTTAAAAAAATTGACTTATGGCTCAATAATCACACCATGTATCGCGTGGTACTCTATGGTTTGCTTGGTTTAGCCTTACTTAGCATACTTTTTGGTTTTTTAAATTTATTACCTTTTAGTGGCTGGCAACTTTTAGCCTTACTCTCGCTATGTGCTATTTCTAGTTGGTTGGCTCACCGAGTTTTGGAAAAAATTTTTCATCCAGCTAGTAGCTTAGAGTCAGGTCACATTACTGGCTTAATTTTCTTTTTTATTTTGGCACCAATAGTTAAACCAATCGACGCCTTGATCGCTTTAGCTGTGGTTTTTTTTGGCGCTGCATCCAAATACTTAATAGCCATCGATAAAAAACATTTGTTCAATCCGGTAGCTATTGCACTAGTTGTCATGGGTTTATTTGGTTATGGCAATGCTATTTGGTGGGTGGGCAGTAGCCTACTTTTGCCTTTTGTCTTGCTGCTTGGCTTAGCGGTGTTGCACAAACTACGTCGTTTTGATCTTTTTTTTAGTTTTGCTTTAACTGCCTTATTGGTAGTTGCTTGGAATAACCGCCAGTCACTCACTGTTTTAGAAACTATCTGGCAAGTTCTCAGCTCTTGGCCTCTGGTTTTTATGGGAACAATCATGTTAACCGAACCCCTCACTGGTCCAGTCAGACGCAAGTTTTATTGGTTTTATGGCGCGGTTGTAGGATTATTTTTTGGCAGTCGCTTTCAATTTGGACCTCTGCATAGCACTCCAGAATTAGCTCTGATTATTGGTAATTTGCTAGCTTATTTTGTCAGCAAACCTATAAAGTTAGAGTTAGAACTAAAAGCTAAGAGAAAAATTGGCCAAGACTTATATGAGTTTGACTTTATTCCTAGAGGTAAATTCAAATTTTTGGCTGGTCAATATCTAGAGTGGACTCTGAAAACCAAGACTACTGATGAACGCGGTAATCGTCGCTACTTCACCATTGCCTCAGCTCCCAGCGAAGAGGTGCTCAGTCTAGCTATTAAAGTCGCTCACCCCTCAAGTAGCTTTAAACAGCAACTTATGGATTTAAAAGAAGGTGAAAAAATTAGCGCCAGTCAACTCAGCGGCGATTTTGTTTTACCAAAGAATCGACAACAAGCTCTGGTTTTTATTGCTGGTGGCATAGGTATCACTCCTTTCAGGAGCATGATTAAACACTTATATGATCTACAAGAAAAAAGAAACATCAAGCTCTTTTACATCTGTAGTCAAAAAGATGAATTTGCTTATCAGGAATTATTTAAACAAGCAGAAAGCATTGGTCTACAAACCATTTATGTCCTTAGTAAAAATGCTCAGATTCCAGGCAATTGGACTGGAGAAATTGGCTATTTGGATGAAAAAATGCTTAGAAAATATCTTGAGCCTAACTTCAACTACAACTTCTATCTCTCAGGACCGAACCTCATGGTCGAGAGCTACGTCAAGCTATTGCAAAAAATAGGCATCAAAAAGAAAAAAATCATTACAGATTATTTTCCAGGTTTTTAAAATTACTGAGCAACAGCCATTCTGTATCTGGCCAAAGTAATCACCGCTCGGTCACTGTAGCCAACTGGCTCACCCTCATCTTCATCTAGAGGGGCAATCTGATCTAGCAAAATATCCATTGAAATTTTACCCATAACGTGACCAGACAGCTCTTCATTACTCATGTCAATATTATAGGATAATAAATAAAATTTAAAAAACATTAGAAAATAAAAAAGATGGCATGCGCCATCTTTTTTTCAATGTTGCGGGACTAGGAGTCGAACCTAGCCTGTAGGATTATGAGCCCCACGTGCACCGTACACTATCCCGCGTATGTTAGATGGGCTATTTTAGCATAAAACAACTGGCATAATCAAGCAAATTGAGTTAAAATACTTCTCGTCGACTAAAGGCGAGATAGCTCAGCTGGTTAGAGCATCGGATTCATAAACCGAAGGTCCTGAGTTCGAATCTCAGTCTCGCTACTTTTTTAGTATTACCAAGCTCCCCATTCATAAATAAAAAATCACGGTGCTATAATTACTTAGTAGTAACTAGGATATAGGTTTACGAAAGGAGCTCTATGTCTGATGATGACGATAAAAAAAAGGAAGAGAAAAAAGAGGAAACTGCCGAAGAAGCAGCCAAGAGAATTGTGCAAGAAGGTTCTACTTGGAAAGGCAATGAAGCTGACTTGGCCAGACTAATTAGAGAAGGCTCGGTCAACAAAGAAGGTCATTAATTTTTAATAATCAAAAACAAATAAAAACCGCTGGCGCACAAAGTGCAAACCAGCGGTTTTTTATTAAAAATACTTTTCTAAATAACCCTACATCATACCTGGCATACCACCACCCATACCTTGTGGCATGACTTCATTTTTCTTGGGAGCATCAGCCACCAAGCATTCGGTGGTCAAAATCATTGACGCAACTGAAGCAGCATTTTCCAAAGAAGCGATAGCAACTTTAGCAGGTTCGATGACACCAGCTTTGAGTAAATCCTCAAATTGGTTAGTTAGGGCATTAAAACCCCAGTTGTCCTGGTTTTTGGCTTTAACCTGACCCACAACCCAACCAGCGTCTTCACCAGCATTGGTAGCCAACATACGCAGTGGCTCTTCAAGCACTGCCTTGATGAGTTCTACACCGGCTTTTTCATCATCAGAATCAGTTTTGATTGCATCCAAAGCTTTAGCAGCCTTAATAAAAGTCACACCTCCGCCGGGAATAATACCTTCTTCGATGGCAGCTCTGGTAGCTCCTTTAGCATCTTTAACTCTTTCTTGGAGATTTTTCATCTCGATTTCAGTGGAAGCACCAACTTGAATCACGGCCACACCGCCAGTCAATTTAGCTCGACGCTCTTGCAATTTCTCGATATCAAAATCGGAAGTTGAAGTAGAAATTTGCTTTTCAATTTGAGCTACACGAGCATCAATGTCAGCTTGCTTGCCTCGTCCGCCGACAATTCTGGTGCTGTCTTTGCTGGAACGCACACTGTCAGCTTGACCAAGGTCAGTCAAAGAAGCTTCGTTCAATTTGCGACCGGTATCGGCACTAATCAGATTGGCACCAGTCAAAATAGCAATGTCTTGTAACATTTCTTTGCGACGATCACCAAAACCTGGAGCTTTAACTGCCAAACACTTAAAGGTGCCACGCAGTCTATTAACCACTAAGGTTGTAAGAGCTTCGCCTTCAATTTCATCAGCAATGATCACTAATTCACGACTCTCGCCAACTACTGCTTCCAGTAAAGGCAAAATGTCTTTAATGTTGGCAATTTTTTGATCAGTGACCAAAATGTATGGCCTGTCACTAACAGCTTCCATGTGATCAGAATCGGTCACAAAATAAGGAGAAGCATAACCTTTGTCAAACTCCATACCTTCTTTGTGCTCAATAGTAATCTCCATGGTCTTGCCCTCTTCGACTTCAACCACGCCATCTTTGCCTACTTTTTTCAAAGCTTGGGCAATTTTGGCACCAATTACCTCATCTTGAGCAGAAATGGTTGCAACTTTCTCCCAATCTTCTTCTTTGACATCTTTGGCCAATTTACGAACTTCAGCTACCACTGCTTTAACTGCTTTATCAATACCACGCTTCATAATCATGGGATTGGCTCCAGCAGCGACTTGCTTCATGCCTTTGACAGCAATTTGCTGAGCCAAAAGCGTAGAGGTGGTCGTACCATCTCCGGCAACATCATTGGTTTTACTAGCAGCTTCTTTGACCAAAGCAGCACCCATATTTTCAAATGGATCTTCGAGTTCAATTTCCTTGGCTACTGAAACTCCGTCGTGAATGACGTGAGGAGAACCCCAAGAGCGATCAAGAGCAACGTTGCGACCCTTAGGACCCAAGGTGGTCACTACAGCGTCAGCAAGTTTGTTAATACCTACTAACATTTTTTGTCTGGCTTCATCGCCAAAAAGCAATTGTTTTGCTGGCATATTTGTTTCCTCCTAGTTTAAAAAATTATTTAATAACGGCTAAAATATCTTCAAATTTCAAGAATTGATACTGCGTGTCACCAATTTTAAAGTCATTGCCGCCCCATTTTTTGTAAATCACTTTGTCGCCCACTTTGACTGGAGCTTCATCGTCACAACAGGACACTTCGCAGCAACCTGAGATTTTTTCCTCATCGCTGTCGCATCCGCAGTCGCCACAGCCACCACCACAGCAATCATCTTTATCATCACAACAGTCGTCACAGCAAGCAGTTTCACCCACAGCCAAAACTACTCCGTGCTGTGGTTTTTCGCCTTCATTCTCTGGCAAAATAATGCCAGAAGAGGTTTTTTCCTCTGCTTTGGCTGGCTCGACTAAAACGTAACCTTTAGTTGGTTGAATTTTTTTGACATCTAAATCTTTCATATATAAAACCCTTTCTTTTTTTGAAATTTAACATAAAAAAAACTAATTAGCAATAAGCAGTATTGACTGCTAACTTCAACTTTTTAGACCATCAACCCCATAAAAAAGGGCGTTGATAAGGGAAATAGATTTGCGCAAATCCATCGCCATTTGAACAGAAAGAGCAGCCGCTTCACTATCGAGTTGCATTCCTTCAATACTCAGGTTGGAATCCTGAACAAAAACCTTCATCAAGGATTCAATGGTGTTTCTGTTTTCACTGACAAAGAGATCGCGCTCGCTCTTTTTCTTGAGCATTAACTTTTCCAAATAACTTACAATCTGACCAACTTCTCTGGCACGCAAAAAAAGATTAAATTTTAAATCTTCACTACTTTCAACTGAAACAGAGTTGGAAAAATCCAAATCATCGAGTAGCTGATAGCGATTGGAGCTTTTTGACATATAATACGAGGTAAGTCTTAGTATCTTACATAAGAATATGCAAATTTTAAAGCTCAATTCAACAGACACCACTAGTCGTCGCAAAATTATTGAAGCAGCGGTTACTTGCCTTAAAAACAAAGGCTTGCTGATTTATCCAACTGAAACAGTATATGGAATTGGAGCTGATGCTTGTAGTAGTCAAGCTATAGACAAATTACTTGAATACAAAGGCCGTCGGGAAGGCAAACCCCTCTCAATTGCTGTCACCAATCAGGAAATGGCATCCAAATACGTTGAAATCAATGAGCAAGCTCTTAAGTTTTACCAAAATTTTCTACCTGGCCCATTTACTGTTGTTTCTAGAAGCAAAAACTTGGTCGACCAAAGGGTTAATTCAGAGTTTGGCACTCTTGGCATCCGCATTCCAGACTACCCATTGATTACTGAGTTAGTCAAGGAATTTGGCGGTCCCATTACCAGTACTTCTGCCAATGCTTCTGGCAAAAAAAGACCTTACTGCATAGAAGATATTTTTGCCAATTTATCTGATAAGCAAAAATCACTTATTGATCTAGTCATTGACGCTGGAGAATTGCCAAAAAATGAGCCTTCTGTCGTCGTTGACACCACCTTGTCTACGCCAATTGCTTTGCGTGGTTCTCTAAACAAAGAAACAGGTGAAGTCCTGTGGAGCAATAACGAACAAGAAACTGTTGAGTTGGCAGGTAGATTAATGCTCAATCACCTCAATCAAATTCAAAAAAACGGTTTAATTTTTGCTCTCAATGGTAATCTTGGCATGGGCAAAACTATTTTTGCCAAAGGTGTGGCCAAGTTTTTACAAATCAAAGAAAATATTAACTCACCAACCTATTCTTACATTAATGAATACTCTTATAAACGCTTAAAAACTGATGGTGTTTTTTACCACATTGATGCTTGGAAAATTTCCAATCAAGAGGAATTAGAGCTTTTACAAATTGAACAATTACTGCAAAAAAATAACGTCGTAGTGATCGAGTGGTTTAGTCATGTCGAAAAGTGGCTAAAACTACCAAAAGAAATCCAAGTTGTGACTTTAGACTTCAGTGAAGAAAATAGTCAGAGAAAAATCATCATTAATCGATAAAAATATGCTTTCTTTACCCAAAATTTTAGCCATCGATACTAGTTGCGATGATAGTAGTGCTGCTGTAGTAAGTGGCGTAAATATCCTAAGCAATATTGTTTCATCACAACATCAAATTCATAAAAAATATGGTGGAGTTTTTCCAACTTTGGCCAAGCAAGCTCATCGGGAAAATTTAGCTCCTGCTATAGCTATGGCACTGCAACAAGCCAAAACTTCTTTAGATGAAATCACAGCCATTGCGGTAACCGTAGGTCCAGGTCTAGCTCCAGCCTTAGAAGTTGGTATCAATCATGCCAAGGAATTAGCCCTCAAACATCATAAAAAAATAATTGCCGTCAATCACATCGAAGCTCATGCTCTTTCCCCTTTAGCTCTAAGCGCCAAAAAAGAGGCTCAAATCATAGATATTTTTCCCAGTCTAGCTGTGGTTATCTCTGGTGGTCACAGCGAATTTATTTTGGTAGAAAAAATTGGTCAATATCAAAAAATTGGTCAGACTATTGACGATGCGGCTGGCGAATGTTTGGATAAGGTTGGCAGATTGCTGAATTTAGGCTATCCAGCCGGACCTCTACTAGAAAAATTTGCCAAAAAAGGAAAATTAGGGCGCTTCATTTTTCCCAAAGCTATGACTGGACGCGCAGATTTTGATTTAAGTTTTTCAGGTCTTAAAACTGCAGCTCGAAATTTAATTACTCAGCTGGAAGAAAAAGGAGCTCTTGATCAACAAAGCACTTATGATCTAGCTTTAGCAATTCAAACTGCGGTCTTTGAACAGATTAGTTATAAGCTAGAAAGAATTTTATTTAGCCCTGATCCATCCAAGAAAATTTATCCATCTCGAGGTTATTTGCGCCATCTCTCTAGTGTAAATGCTCAGACAAGTCCCATCAAAGAAATCTGGCTGGGTGGTGGAGTGGCGGCCAATATTGCTCTGCGTCAAGAAATTAGAAAATTACTAAACAGATATCAAAAAATCACTGGAGAAAAACTTAAGCTGAAGGTGCCTTACAGTAAAAGACTTTGCGGCGATAATGCTGCCATGATTGGTCTGGTCGCCAACTTCAAACTGCAAAGAGGCGAATTTGCAAAGGAATCAGACTTGGACAGACAGCCCAACCTCAAGATATAAGCCTCATTATAATGTGTTAAACTAGAAGCAGTGAAAGAGGCTCATTTTGTATCAATCCTAACCCATCCGCGTTTGGATGTTTGCGCTCAGACAGCTCACAACCAAGATAAAAGCTTAGTGATCACTTTTTTGCTTAAGGGTCAGAATGCAACTAGTTTTAGCAAAGACTTGTTGGCAGATTTTCTTACTTGGCAGATTAATTCTCCAGAACAACTTCACCAAAAAATTCTTGATTTACTTAGTTTTGTGCGTCAAAAACAATTGGAAATTGAATTTGCTCTAAGTTTACTTGGCGAAAAAAACATCATTTTTGCTTGTTATGATGGAGCAATTATCCTCAAAAGAAATGGCCAAAGTAAGAAAATTCTAGATGGTCAGCAGGAAATTAAAATAATTGTCGGTAATTTCAAGGACAATGATCAAATTATTCTGATCAATAAATCTGCTATGAAAGTTGAGGAATATATTCTCAGTTTACTTGAATCAAATGTTAGTTTAGAAAAATTGGTTGGAGAAATTAGCTTAATTAAACAAGAACAAACAGATTTAAATGAAAGCTTAGCTTTTTTAACTTACAAAGAAAGAGTTTTAATAAGTCAAGAAAAAAAGATAAAAATTGACCTTAAAAAAATCTTAAACAAACTACAAATATTTGCAAAAAAAATAATTTTTATTGTAAAAAAAATCTATCTACGGCTCAAAAACCAAAATCGAAAGAAGCTAATGATTTGGTTGGCAATATTTCTGACCTTAACATTTCTAAGTTTTACAACAGTCGCTTTGGCGCAAAATCAGAAAGCAAAAACCACTCAAAACATTAAAGATAAAATTGTTGAGATCGAACAAAATCAGGTAGATATTGAGCAACTGACCCTAGAGCAACCACTCCAAGCCAGAGAGATTGCTGGACAAAGATTGCAATTACTACAAGCCTTAAAAGAAGAAAAAAATAATAGCGAAAGTCTTAAGCTTATCGACTCAGAAATTGAAAAAGTAGAAAGACTAATTGAAAAAATTGCTGGAGAAAATTCTTTAGACAAATTGTCTATTGCCTACAATTTAAATGATTTTATTGGTAAAAAAATCGTCACCAAAAACTCAGAAATTTTTATTTTAGAAAATAGCGGTCAAGAAATTTTAAGAATTAAAAGTGACGGCAATCAAGAAAAAATTTCTTTGCAAGATAGAGCTACTATTCGTGACTTCACTGTCACTGAAAACAAATTATTTGTACTTAGCTCTGGATTGAAAATGTTGGATTTGCAAAAGAACCAAGGCTTCGTTTCCATCAAAGAAGAAGGTGAGTCGGACAAAAACGGCGAACTATTGAGCAGTTTTGGCCCATACCTTTACTTGCTAAATCGAGAAAAAAGAAATATCTATCGCTATTACTACAACCAAGATCAACTAAGTGAACCAATCGGCTGGCTAGTAGACAAAAGCAAACTAAACTTTGACAACATTAATCAAATATTGGTTGACGGAGATCTGTGGCTTGGTATGAAAAATGGCAATGTTAATAAGTTTAGCAAAGGTTATCCCGTTGATTGGCAAATGCAAGGAGTCAAACAACTGCCTGAAAATCCAATTCTCATTGGTTCAAATGAAGAAAGCAACTTATTAGTTGTTTTGGAGAAACAAAACAAAAGAATTTTAGTTTTAACCAAAGATGGTCAACTAATCAGTGAAATCAAGAGCAATGAACTCTCTGGTGTCAGCGATATTGCCCTCAATCAAAATGGCGAACTAATTTATGTTCTCAGTGGCTCAGTCATTTATGATGTTAAAATAGACCCTTAGATGTCGCTTGTTTTTAACCGTAAAGCCCAATATGAATACGCCATCAGCAAAAAATTTATTGCTGGGGTGATTTTGAGTGGAGCTGAAGTCAAAAGTTTGCGTTTGCAACAGGCGAGTCTAAATGGCAGCTACATTAAAGAAATTGGTGGAGAGCTTTTCTTGCTCAATGCTCAAATTAATGCCTATTCATTTGCCAAACAGGAAGATTACGATCCTAAAAGATCGCGTAAATTGCTTTTAAAAAAAAGTGAAATCAGTGCACTCACAGAAGCTAGTAAACAAAAAGGTTTTGCCATTGTGCCTCTCGCTTTTTTTATCTCACACAACAAAATTAAACTGGAAATAGCCTTGGCCAAAGGCAAAAAAGAATACGAAAAAAGAGAAAACATTAAAAAAAGAGATTTAAAAAGAGAGCTTGGTCGCCTAATGAAAAACTAAATCACCGCTTGTTTTCGTCAAGCAATTAAGCTTTAATTAATTAAATATGCCCAAAAAAGTTTTCTGGCCGATCACCTTAGTAATTATGGGACTCATTTTTATGGCTTCCAATTTGGGTTACCTACCCAAAGCTTTTTGGAATCTTTGGCCTTTAATCTTGGTTGTAGTGGGTTTAGGAGGCTTGATTACCTCAGATAGAGATGAATGGTTGGTAGAAACCAAAAAACCTCAAGCTAAAAAAGCTCCACTTAAGAAAAAGAAGCCTGCTAAAAAATAAATAAGCTCATGCACCAATCTTTTCAAATTGCCATTGATGGTCCTGTGGCTGCTGGTAAAGGTACAATTTCCCGCCTCTTAGCTCAACAGCTGGGTTTTCTCTACGTGGATACGGGAGCAATGTATCGCGCCACTGCCCTTTTGGCTTTACGTGAAGGCATCAATTTAGATGATGAAGATCGAGTCGTTGCTCTCTTGGAAAAAAGCAAGTTAGAAATGAGAAACCCTCTGCCTCCTAAAGAAACCGATGGTCGCTTAACCACAGTTATTTTGGATGGTGAAGATGTTTCTTGGGCTATTCGTACTCAAAAATGTGGCGACGGCTCTTCTAAAGTCGCAGTTTTACCCAAACTCAGAAGAGTTCTGGTCAAAAAACAGCAAGAAATTGCCGCCAGTCAAAATGTAGTGATGGAAGGAAGAGACATCACTTTTAGAGTTTTGCCAGATGCTAACCTAAAAATTTTTCTAACTGCTAGCATTGAGGCTCGAGCAGAGCGTAGACACACTCAATACCTGAGTAAAGGAGTTAACATTTCCATTGAAGAAGTGATCCAAGAAATTAAGGAAAGAGATGAGCGAGATATGCAAAGAGACACTGATCCGCTACATATTGTTCCAGACGCTTGGGTTATCGATACTAGTAATTTAGAAATTGAAGAAGTGGTTAAGCTTATAGCTGAAAAAGTAGATTCACTACATCAATAAAAAAGCATATGAGCAAGAGTTACAAACAAGATCCAGACCTCATTCAAGATGTTGCCAAAGACACTGCCCGCATTGAAAAAGAATATTCCGCCAAACAAGCCAAAAAACGTCAAAGAAAAGCTGAAAAAGAAGAATTAAGCCAAAGATGGGTTGCTCCTCTTTTACTAATGGTTACTCTTTTGCTTGGTTTTTTGATTGTTAGTTTTTTTGGAAACTAAAGAATTTGTCCCCTCATAGCTGGAGAAGTATTTGCTGATAAATCAACGAATGATTCGTTGCTACAAGCTTGTTTTGGTTCAGTACCTTTGACAAAAAGCTCTTCACTCAAACGAGGACAAGCAGCACATGGCAAAGTACCAGTTGAGCTACAAATTTTAATCTTGACCATATTTTCAGGAATAGCAAAAACACTAGGTTTCTGATCATCCAATAAAAGCAACATGATTTTATTCCAAATTGGCGAAGCTCCAGTAATACCGGAAGCCACGTAACTCATTGGGGTATTGTCGTTATTACCAACCCAAGTTGCCACTAGACGATCGTTTGTATAACCAATTGTCCAATTATCTTTCATACTATTGGTTGTGCCGGTTTTGACTGCTACTCCTTGACCTGGGATTTGCAACACAGAAAAAGCTCCAAAAGCCGGAGTGCGAGCACGATTATCAGATAAGACATCGGTAATAAGATAAGCAGCCTTAGGATCAAGCTCTAAATTCTCATAGCAATTCTCATCATCCAAAGCACAATTGTTTCGATAAAGCACTTCTCCTTTGTAATTAGTAATTTCCAAAAAAGGATCAAGGGTAACGGGATAACCCAGATTGGCGAAGCTACTGTAAAGCTCAGCCAAATCTGTCATCAAAACTTCACCAGCTCCCAAAGTTAAAGACAAGCCAAAGCGACTGCGATCTAGCCAAGTATCAATACCCAAGGCTTCTCCTTTATCAAGTAAATTATCAACTCCTAACTCTGCTAAAAGCTTGACCGCTGGAATATTGTAAGAAGAAGCCAAGGCCTCTCTCAAAGTCACTTTACCATGAAACTTGCCATCATAATTTTTGGGGGCGTATGGCTTACTGCCAGGAATTTGATAAACCACTGGCGAGTCGTCAATTAATGAAGCTGCTGTTTTGCCTTTTTCAAAAGCCAAAGCGTAAGTTAATGGCTTAATAGAAGAACCAGGTTGACGAGGTCTAATCGCTACGTTAACTTGACCATCGTGAGCAAAATCAAAGTAATTGGCTCCGCCCACCATCGCCAAAATTTCACCAGTCTTGGGATTGGTGACCAATGCTGCTCCATTGCTAATTTTAAAAACTCCTAACTTGGCTACTTCACTTGAGACAATTTCCTGAGCTTGATTTTGCAAATTTAGATCTAAGGTAGTTCTTACCTCCAAACCTCCCCTCGCCAAAACTTCTTCGCCATATTTTTCGGCTAAAAGTTTGCGTACATACATAACAAAATGAGGCGCTTTAATATCAATTCTATCTTGATTGAAAATTAATTTTTCTTGTTTAGCCTGATCTGCCTGCAATTGACTAATGTATCCATCTTCTACCATGCGTCTTAACACCTCAGCTTGACGTGTATAGGCTAATTCTGGATTGGAACCAAAAGGAGTGTAAGTAGAAGGCGCCTGAGGCAAACCAGCCAACAAAGCTGCCTCGGCTAAACTCAAATCGCTAGCTGATTTATTGAAATAGCGCCATGAAGCCTCTTCTGCTCCATAAGTAGAACCACCATAGGCCACAGTGTTCAGATACATTTCCAAAATTTGATCTTTGCTATAAATTCTTTCTACCAAAAGTGACAAAAGCAACTCGCGAATTTTACGACGATAAGTTTTTTCATTACTTAGCAAACGATTCTTGATCAATTGTTGAGTGATGGTCGAACCACCTTGAACAGTTTCTCCAGCAAAGTTTTGCAATATAGCTCTAGAGATACCTTTTAGTGAAAAACCAAAATGGCGATAGAATTCCTGATCCTCAATTGCCACGGTTGCATCTTTGAGGTAATTAGAAACCCTAGATAAGGGCACTAAAGTGCGATTCTCATCTTCATAAATACGATATAAAAGATTGCCATTTCGATCTAAAATTCGAGTTGTGACGTTCTGTGCTTTATTGGATAAGTCTCCTGGAGACGGTAAGTCTCGAATTCCCACATCATAAATTAAATAAGAGAAGGATAAAAATAAAATAGTTAAAAAAATTGAAGTCAAATAAGAAAAATGAACTGATTTCTTTTTGGGACGACCAACTTTACGACTTAAATTAAGCAACTTTAGTATTTTTTGCCAAATGCTGTGAAATCGCTTGGAAAAGTTTTTTTGATTTTTTAAAAATCGTTCTCTTTTGTTTAGAGAAAAACGATGCCATTTAACGTAGATTGGCAACTTTTTACGACCGCGTCCCTTTTTTATTTTTAAAGTTTTTAATAAAAAAATATATTGATAATTCAATTTTTTTATTGATTTATCTATTTTTTTATTTAAGTTAAAAAAATATTTAGAAACAGATCTTTTTAATCTAATTGACCAATGAAGTTTGGGTCGACCGCGTTTAAATTGAGGTGGATTAAACTGCTCTTTTTGAACAGGAAAATCATTTTTTTTAGCTTTTAGCTTATTTTTTTTAAAACTAGAAGAATTTTTCCTGACCGCCATGCGATGGCTATTTTAGCATTATATCGGACAAGCACCAGTGTCACACTTCAATTGTTCTAAATTAATGTCCTCGGTCACTTCTAGCTCATCATCAGTAATTTCATTGATTACTTGCATAAATTGACCAATGGTCACTGCCTCTTCAGGTTGATATTCATAAGCTGTCACATCAATCTTTGGCATAACACTACAGGTTTTAATCAAAGGTTGATATTTACGAATCATGCTAGAAAACTTACGGTAAGAAACTTTTTCTGGATCATATTTCAAGGTGTAAGAAACTTGGTTGCCTTTGTCTTCAGAGAGAGGCTTGCCTTCTTCATCAACACCCACAATCCAATATTTCTCAATCAACATTAACCATTTGTATTGTTCTTCTGGAGTGGCTTCACTGGCAGTTACCAAATGATTGTCCATACCTAAGCTACAAATTTCAGGCTGAGTGGGAAAACCAATCACAGTAGTGCCCTGATAACTCTTCAATTGTTTGTTGGGATAACCCATTTTCTGATATTTTTTAACCAAAGGATCATCAGTGCTAAATTGCACCCAACGAATATACTCGCGCATTGCTGGCAAATGAGCACCTTCAGAAAGACTAAAGAGCTTGGAAGTAGTGCCAGCTGGCTTAATTGTGGTGTTGGTATGAGGAACATTCACACCCAATTTCTTGGCATAACTAATCGACTCATCCTGAACAGCACGTTTAAAGCGAGCGATAGTCATCCAAAAATCATGAGCTTTTTCTTCATCGATTAGATCGCGAAAAGCCAAGCCAAAAGCATTCCAAGCAGATGCATGAATGCCAGCCATACCTACACCAATGCGATTAGTGCGCTTAACTTCACGAGAATACAAGCTATCCATATAAGTGTTAACTCTCATCAAAGCTCTGGTGGCAACACGGAAAGCCTCCTCAGCAGCATCAGCATCTGGAGCATGGTAAGGCACCACATCAGCAATCACACAATAACCACCCAACATATTAAGGGTAATTTCTCCACAAGGATTGGGAATCTGAGTGTAATATTTGGCACCAGCGTGGCGAGCCACTTCAGCCAACATCTTAACAGTTCTCTTCATTGGCACAAATTTCTTACTACGAGCATATTTACCATCGAGATAACCATCAAAACCATCGTCATTTTGCACTAATTTATGCTGATTAACGAAACCTGGCTCACCAGTTTTGTCAAAATAAGAAGCACGCATCACTGCATCCAAAACTTTAATTGAATGCTGACTACGTTGCTTCCAGAATTTCTCATCTACAGCCACACTATTATTGGCTGACCACAAGAAGCCACCTTTTTTGATGCTGATAAAATCAAAAATATCTGGATCAGTCCAAGTTTTAACTGCAATACGTGCCGCACGACGGGCTCCACCCACCAGAACACATTCAGATAAGTAATGGTCAGCATAGAGAGCCTGCTTCCAAGGTCTCATACCAGAGCCCTTGATTGTAGCTAATTTTTGGATGGCCTTAATCAAAGGACGAGGACCAGAGGCAGGGCGATCTTGCATGCCAGCAATAGGTGAACCTTTGGCTCTAACTTTACTAAAATCCAAAATCAGGGTGTCATCTTTATATTTACGCTCATAAGCCATGACTTCAATTTTTTCAACAGCTTGAGCCCAACCTTCACGAGTATCTGGGATTTCAAACCAGTGAGCATTGTTATACTTATGGCGGGCTTCACGAGTACTTTCATCATCACCCCAAACAAAATCTGCGTGAGCATCACTGAGAACACAGCGCACAATTGGCATATAATCCCAATCCACCACCATCAAAGCGTCGTCATAAGCGCGACCAACGCCAGAACCATTCAAGAGCAAATAAAACAGTAAAAAGGAAGAAGAGGCAGTGCTACAGTTGGTAAAAACTTCCATGTTGCGACCTGGTTGGGTCTCGTCACCGTGTTGTAAATGACGGCCACTCATCAAAAGTGAAGCGTTGGAAATATGTTTGCGTAAAAGTTCGTACTCTGCCTGACGCTCTTTTTTGAATTTTTCAGGAAGCAAAGCGGAATTGCCCAAAGCTACGCGGTGAGCCACATCAGACCAAGATTCCAATTGACCATCATTCTTGACTCGCAAAATAGTACGCTTAGCAACAGCTTCTCCCAAACCTTTAGCCAACTTACGATCGATAAATTTCATTTTCTTCTTGGGAAGTTGATTGCTGGCGGCTTTTTGCGCTGTCATGGTTTTTCCTTTTGCTCAAATATTCTTTTAATTACTAAAGTTGGATTCTGCTTTTTAACATGAGACCATGGAGCCACTGAATAAAAACACAAAGAATATTCATGTTTCTAAACAGCGACTTCATTGAGCAAGAAAAAATTCAAGCTCAAAAGAGCTAATAAATTTTCTCAAGCAAGTCTCATGTTAAAGAGCAGAAGTTTATTCTTTAAGTTTTCTGATCTCTTCTTCAAAGTCTGCTAGCTCACCAAAGTCTCGGTAAACGCTAGCAAAAAGCAGATAAGAAAGCGGGTCGAGCTTCTTGAGTCTGTTGAGAACTAGATTACCTATTTCCCAACTTTTAACTT
>DYGL01000016.1 GCA_020724725.1 Candidatus Microgenomatus sp.
GCATAGAGAAACAAAAAAGGCAGGTCTTTCAACCTGCCTTTCATTTGATTTTAAGAAAAATTATTTACTAAGGCCTAATTTTTCAATCAGCTTGCGGTATCTATCTTCACTTCTAGAGAGCAAGAAATTGAGCAAGCGACGTCTCTTGGAAACTTGCTTGAGCAAGCCTTTGCGAGAATGGTTGTCTTTTTTGTGCATCTTCAAATGCTCGGTCAACTGTTCGATTGAAGCAGTCAAAAGAGCCACCTGAACCTCTGGAGAACCAGTGTCGCCTTCAAAAAGAGCAAAATCCTTGATGATTGAAGCTTTACCTTGTTTTGCTAATGCCATAATTTCCTTTCGCCTTTAAATTCCTAGTCAGCTTAAACCAAGAATCAAAGTAAGCATTAATTAATATAGATTGATATTATAAGACTTATTTGAGAAAAAAGCTAGGCTTCTTTCTTGTAAGCCACAATGATGTCGCCCACTTGAAAATCTAATTTCTTGTTTTTGAAAGTCAGACCACCTTCGTTTTTGGTGCCAATGCGATCGATTTCATCTTTACCATGTTTCATGGTTTTAAGCACTGGGTTGGCAATAATCTCTTCGCCTCGTTTAAGATGAAGCAGATCAGCTTTTTTGAGTTCGCCAGTTTTGACTCTGACTCCAGCGATCGTCTCACCTTTCATTTCAAAAATTTGCAAAATTTCTGCCTCACCGGTCACCACTTCATCAAAAGTAGCGTCCATCAATTTCAACATGCTTTTTTGCAAATCTTCGATCAAGTGATAGATAATGTTGTATTCTTTGATCTTAACACCCATGTTTTTGGCAGTTTTCTTCTGAGTATTGTTGACCTTAATATTAAAAGCAATCAAAAGAGTTTTGTCATCACGAGCCAATTCCATATCTTGCTCAGTGATTTGTCCTACACCACAAGAAAGAACTTCGACTGTATCTTTGTCCAAACTTTGCAAAATAGCCTCTAGAGTACCTTTGACATCAGCCTTAACGATTAGTTTGATTTTCTCTTTCTCGCCCAACATAAATTCCAAATCCATTTTGTCCCAATTAACCTCATCACTCATGCCAAAAGACTTTTCCAAAACGCCAGTTTTACTGAATTCCTCAGTCAAATCTTGATCATAACTAGCACTAGCATCACGAATTACACTACCCACTTCTGGCACTTCATCTAAACCAATGATTTCGGCTGGTTCACCAGGTAAAACCTGCTCAAGAGATTTGCCTTGCTCATTTTCCAATAAACGCACGCGGCCAGTGATCTCATCAACGATCAAATCTTGACGAGTTCTAAGAGTGCCGGAACGAACAATCACGCGAGCCACTGAGCCTTTGTTTTTTTCTTTGGTGGACTCGATAACTACAGCTTCTAGAGGAGCATCTGGATCAGCCTGAAGCTCTAAAAGATCAGCCATCACCACAATGGTTTCCAATAACTTGTCGACCCCTAGGCCAGTCTTGGCTGAAATCTCGATAGCTTCCACATCTCCACCGTATTCTTGAACCAAAACACCAGCTTCAGCTAACTGACTCTTGACCACTTCCAAGTGCAAATCAGGCAAATCAATTTTATTGATTGCTACGATGAAAGGCACTTTACTTTCTTTGATAAAGCGAATTGACTCGAGAGTTTGAGGCTTCACGCCATCATTGGCGGCCACCACTAAAATTACAAGATCAGTAATTTGAGCGCCACGTTCACGCATTTTGTTAAAAGCAGCATGGCCAGGGGTGTCAATAAAGGTAATTTTTTGGTTGGCGAACTCTATCTGGTAGGCACCAATGTGCTGAGTGATACCCCCAGCTTCGCGAGCAGCTACATTGCTATGACGAATAAAATCCAAGAGCGAAGTCTTGCCGTGATCGACATGACCCATAATAGTAATGATTGGCGCTCTTTTTTGTAACATTATTCGCGTTTGCTTTC
The DNA here is from genome assembly GCA_020724725.1 of Candidatus Microgenomatus sp. Lineage (GTDB taxonomy): Bacteria > Patescibacteriota > Microgenomatia > UBA1400 > PJMF01 > UBA1364. The sequence continues at coordinate 1,934 of DYGL01000016.1, forward strand.
TGCTTCCAGATATTCTTCAACTTTACTTAGCAAAGTTTTCTGATCAGCTTCAATTATTTCATTCATCTTAACCCATTTATCTCTAAAGCGCACTAGATCAGCCAAAGTGGTAAGCTTGTGTTGAATAAGAACTGCTCTGGTATCAGCAGTCAAACCAAAGGTATCAATCTCGTAATCTTCCTGACCGGTCACGGCTGATTGCACTTGTCCTGAAGCTGACTTAACGGTAATTTGGTAACCAGTTAATTTGGCTGCCAAACGCACATTTTGTCCGCCACGACCAATCACTAAAGATAGTTGATCGTCAGGAGCAGTCACAGTCACCATGCGGGTTTTTTGATCAACTTCGATCTGCAAACCCTCAGCTGGAGCTAAAGCAGCCTGAAGCAATAAACGATCATCAGCAGAATAAGGAATAATATCGACTTTTTCGTTATTTAATTCTTCAATCACTTTTTGCACACGTACACCACGCTGACCAACACAAGAACCAACTGGATCTACTCCTTCCTGAGTAGACTTAACAGTGAGCTTGGTACGCACGCCAGCTTCACGAGCAATAGCTACAATTTCAACAGCTCCAGAAGAAACTTCTGGCACTTCACGCTCAAAAAGCTTACTGACTAATTGAGCACTGGAACGAGTGACAATAATTTGCTCACCACGCACAGTTTCGCTAATTTCTTTGATTAGTACGGCTAAACGTTGGTTAAGACGATAAAATTCACCACGCATCTGCTCTTCTGGGGGCATGAAAGCCTGACCACGACCAATGTCTAGAATTACACTGCGACCTTGCATGCGCAAGACTTGACCAGTCACTACTTCACCAATGCGATCGCGGTAAGCAGAAATAATGGTGTCACGCTCACTTCTTCTGATGCGTTGTAAAATCACTTGCTTGGCGGTTTGGGCGGCAATGCGACCAAAACCAGCTGGAGTAACATCTTCAGCTTTTTTCTCATTCCACTCTAATGGCTCGAGAGTTTCCTCGTCCATCTTGGTGACTGGAGCTTTAAGAATAGTGGCAGAGCCATTACTCTTGTCTAACTCGACATAGTAATGAAAGGCTTCATCTAGATCACCAATTTGCTTGCGGTAAGCAGACACCAAAGCCTGACGAATAGCTTCGTAAATATCTTCAGGGTCAATTTTGCGCTCGGTGGCAATCTGAGTAATAGCCGCAGCGAATTCAGTTCTGATTAAACTGTCATTTTGAACTTTAGTCATAATTTTCCTTTTTTTAAAAATTACATTATCTTGTACTACAGTTGTCTTAACACTTTAAAATGAGTTCGTTGAGCGAACTGATTAAAAACATAAAATAAACATCTATGCTTATAAACAGTGAGCTCACCGAGCGAAACAAAGATTGTTAACTTAAACAAGCAAACAATTTTAATGTAGCGTGACTCATTTTAAAGTGTTAAGACAACTGTTTATAAAAAAAGGACTTGTTTTGCAACAGTCCTTCCTCAATTCAAACAGATAGGGGTATTATAACATCGAATCGGCCAATTTTTCAATCAGTTTCTTCTGCTCTCTGGTTAACTTCTCTGGAATATCCACAATTAAACGCACATAAAAATCACCTTTGCCACGACCTTGCAAATGCTGGACGCCCTCGCCTCGTAAACGAATTAAGGAATGAGAGGGAGTGCCAGGTCGCACTTTGAGCTTGATCTGACCATCTAGAGTCTCAACTTCAATTTGGCCACCTAGAGCGGCAGTGCTGAAAGTGATTTTCTCATCCACAAAAACATCATAGCCATCTCGCTTAAAACGAGCATGAGTGCCCACATCAATGGAAACATCAAAATCAGCGAAGCGAATTCTAGTGCCATCATTAGCTCCTGGTGGAACCTTGATTTTTTGTCTTTTGCCTTCGATTTCCACTTCTTTGGTTACTCCTTTGACGGCTTCCATAAAATCGATGCGCAAGGAATAATGGGGACGGCGACGAGCAGATTGACCAAAACCACCGCTAAAAAATTGTTCAAAAATTTCAAAAGGATCGCCAAAATCAAACTCAGCATTATTACCCCCGCCAGTGGAATAAGAAGACCAGTTAAAACCTCCAGCTTGACCAAATCCACCAAAACCACCCCCACCAAAAGGACCCTGACCTCCACCCATACCAGAGGAAGGATCAAAAGCAGCGTGACCAAATTGGTCATAAGTTTGCTTCTTTTTGGGATCGGATAAAACTTGGTAAGCTTCGTTAATTTCTTTAAATTTGGCTTCTGCACCAGCCTCTTTATTGCGATCAGGATGAAATTTCAAAGCCAATTTGCGATAGGCAGATTTTATCTCTGCACTACTAGCGCTTTTATTCACTCCCAAGACTTCATAGTAATCGCGTTTGGCTGACATTGTTTATAAGCAAAGATGAGAGGCGCTGGCTTTTGGGCCAGCGCCTCTGCACTCAATAATTCTTATTCCTTCACTACCTCTCCCTCTTCTGCTTCTTTTTTATCAGATTTATCAGAAGTGGTTTCACCTTCAGATTTGGCTTGATCACTAGCTGAAGATGCTTTAGCAGCCTGAGCTTTTTGCATGACTTCGCCAATTTTTTGAGCTGAAGTCATGGTTGATTCAATAGCTTTTTCCAAATCTTCTTTAGCCACATCTTCTTTAGCTGCCAATTCCTTAAGTTGCTTGAGGTTTTCCTCAATTTTTTCACGATCAGCTGCCTCAAGATGCTCACCATATTCTTTAAGCTGTTTTTCCATTTCAAAGGCCACACTATTGGCCTTATTTTTGCTCTCGATAAGCTCTTTTTTGGCCTTATCAGCTTCAGCAAATTTCTCAGCCTCAGCTTTCATTTTTTCCACTTCTTCCTCAGATAAATTGGTGCTATTGGCAATAGTAATTTTTTGCTCTTTGCCAGAAGTTTTATCTTTGGCTGTAACATGCAAAATGCCATTGCTATCAATATCAAAAGTCACTTCAATCTGTGGTACACCACGCATTGCAGCTGGAATGCCGTCCAAAATAAAGCGACCAAGACTCTTATTGTCGATAGCCATCTCACGCTCACCTTGTAAAACATTAATTTCTACTTGAGTCTGGTTGTCAGCAGCAGTAGAAAAGACCTGAGATTTGCTGGTAGGAATAGTGGTGTTGCGATCAATCAAAGGAGTGCGAATGCCACCTAAAGTCTCAATACCTAGAGTCAAAGGGGTGACATCAAGTAAAACCACATCATTAACATCTCCAGAAATCACGCCAGCTTGAACAGCAGCACCAATGGCGACCACTTCGTCTGGATTCACACCTTTATGAGGTTCTTTGCCAAAAAATTCTTCAACCATTTTCTGGACTTTTGGCATTCTGGTCATACCACCCACCAAAACTACCTCATTGATGTCTTTGGCTTCTAATTTAGCATCCTTGAGGGCTTTTTTGACTGGTTCGATGGATTTCTTGATCAAATCATCCACCAATTCTTCTAATTTGGCTCTGGTAAGAGTTAAAGTTAAGTGTAAAGCTTGGCCATCATCACCCTGAGTAATAAATGGCTGATTAATTTCAGTGCTGGCGCTGGCAGACAATTCAATCTTGGCTTTTTCAGCACTATCTTTGATACGCTGCATAGCTTGAGGATCTTTGGTCAAATCTTTGCCTTGCTCTTTTTTAAATTCAGAGACTATCCATTCAATAATGGCGCTATCAAAATCGTCACCTCCCAAGAAAGTGTCACCGTTGGTAGATTTGACTTCAAAAACACCATCACCAATTTCCAAAATGGAAATATCAAAAGTTCCACCGCCAAGATCATAAACAGCAATGGTCTGAGAGCCTTTTTTGTCCAAACCATAAGCCAGAGCGGCGGCAGTTGGTTCATTCACAATACGTTCGACTTTAAGTCCAGCAATTTCACCAGCTTGCTTGGTAGCTTGACGCTGAGCATCATTAAAATAAGCTGGCACAGTGATGACTGCGCGATCAACTTTTTCACCAAGGAAACTTTCTGCATCGGCTTTAGCTTTGGCTAGAATCTTGGCAGAAATCTCCTGAGGAGTGTATTTCTTACCATCAATACTAACCACTGCCATACCATCTTTACCTTCAGTCACTTCGTAGGAAACATGCTTAATAGCTTGCTTCACACTAGAATCGTTGAGTTTGCGACCCATGAATCTTTTAACTGAGTTGACAGTCTTCTTGGCATTTAATACCATTTGGCGCTTGGCTGGATCACCCACAATTACATCGCTACCTTTAAAACCCACAATTGAGGGAAAAGTGTTGCGACCTTCGCTAGTAGGGATAATAACTGGACTACCACCTTGCATCACTGCAACAGCAGAATTAGTAGTTCCTAGGTCAATTCCGATGATTTTTGACATAATTTTTATTCCTTTTCTATTTTTTTACTAACTAACTTCACTTATTTTAGCAGACGAAGCGTTTGACTGCTAGAGTCAATTTAAATTGAAAAATCAATCTAATCTAAAATTACCTGAGCGTGTTGAATGACTTCATCATGCAATTGGTAGCCTTTACGCACTACTTCGATGACTTTTTCGCCTTTATCTTTTTTGTCAACAACTTCCATGGTTTGCAGATCAAATTTCTGACCCAAAACTGGAATTTCCTGCAAAGAAAAGTTGGCCAGTTCTTTCCAAAATTGCTCAATTACCATGTCTAAACCACGATCTTGAATATTCTTGGCTGCCAAAGATAAATGCTCTAGAGGTTGCAATAAAGCCTGACAAAGGTCTTTATTGGCCATTCTAATTAGGACTCGTCTCTCTTCTTGACTGCGACGCTGTAAATTCTGATAGTCAGCCAAAGCACGCTTTTCTCTCTCTAAACTAGCAGCCAAAAGCAATTGCAACTCTTGAATTTTTTGCTGCTCTTCACTAATCACTTTTTCAGTTTGCTTATTTTTCATAATTAATCAGCCATACTCTCTATCAAGCCTTTGAAATATTTCATAATTGGCAACACGTAAGAATAATCAAATCTAGTAGAACCTAAAACTCCAAAGCGACAATTGGCTCCAGGCAACTCAACAAACATAATGCTAATTTGATCAAGATCGCGATTGCCGAGGTCTTGGCCAAAAACAACTTTAACTACATTTTCACTACGATTGCTTTCAAAAATTTGATCCATGACTTGTTCTTCTTCAATCATGTGTAGCACTTGTCTGGTCAAATTGATGTCATAAAACTCTGGCATTTGCAAAAGATTGGAATAACCAGAATGAAAAAGTCTACCCTCGGCATTCATGGCAATACCCAAAGCGTGGGTTTTTTCAGCCAAAACTCTCGAGGTTTCGTAAAGCAAGTCCTCCATCTGATTGCGGTAGCGCCAAATTTTTTCCTTGACACTCACCTCATCGGCTACTGACAATTCTTTTTCCTTGACCAATTCGTTGATATAAAGGCGCATAGCCAAGGCTGTAGGCACGCGACCAGCGCTAATGTGAGATTTAATCAAATAACCTTGTTTGGTCAAATAGACCATTTCATTGCGAATGGTAGCTGGAGAAACGCCAATATTAAACTTCTTATCGATTTTCTCTGAACCAACAGGCATACCTGTTTCAATGAATTCCTCGATAATGGCACGTAAAATTTGAATCTGGCGGGCAACTAGATCAATCATATTTATAGACTCCTTAAGGGTCCATTAGCAATCATACTGAGAGTTTGCTAGCCTGTCAAGACTTTTTCTTCTTGTTGGCCAACTGCAATTCCCAAAACAACTGTTTGAGAGAAGTTTCGATCATTAAGAGTTCTTTTTTGTCTTTAGAGAGTTTGTAAGCTTCTTTGGCTTTGGCTACAGCAGTCTTAATCTTTTCATCATTAAGCTCACGAGCATTGAAAGCTGAATCAACTACGACTAAGACATGATTGTCTGGTTTTTTGTTAATGAAACCCTGAGTAATCAACATTTCATTTTTCTGATTACCAATCTGGTAGATCATTTCACCAAAAGCCAATTTGCTAATCAAAGGCTGATGATCCTTGAGGATGGTAATTAAGCCATTTGCAGTGGGCAAAGTAATTGAATCAACTTCCTGATCGAAAAGCTTTTCTTCCTGAGAAACGATAGTTAATCTTAATTTATTGCCCATATTTTATTTGAGTGTTTCTGCCTTAGCGACCACATCATCAATACCACCAACCATGTAGAAAGCTTGCTCTGGCAAGTGGTCATAGCGACCTTCCAAAATTTCCTTAAAACCGCGAATGCTTTCACTAACTGGCACATAAGCACCTTTAATGTTGGTGAACTGTTCAGCCACAAACATCGGTTGAGAGAGGAATTTTTGAATTCTACGTGCTCTAGCTACCACACTCTTGTCTTCATCACTTAATTCATCGATGCCCAAGATAGCAATAATGTCTTGCAATTCTTTGTAGCGTTGGAGAATTTTTTGGACATCGCGAGCTACCTTGTAGTGCTCTTCACCAACAATGCCTTTTTCCAAAATTTTAGAATCAGAGTTAAGAGGATCGACGGCTGGATAAATACCCTGCTCAGATAAACGACGCTCTAGAGAAATGGTTGAATCCAAGTGAGCAAAGGTTGTGGCTGGAGCTGGATCAGTGTAATCATCAGCTGGCACATAAATAGCCTGCATGGAAGTAATAGAACCTTTCTTGGTAGAAGTGATTCTTTCGTGCAAAGCCGCAATATCTGAAGCTAAAGTAGGCTGATAACCGACGGCAGAAGGAATACGACCAAGTAAAGCGGAAACCTCACTGCCAGCCTGAGAAAATCTAAAAATATTATCAATAAAAAGCAAAACATCTTCATTTTTCTCATCACGGAAATACTCAGCCATAGTCAAAGCAGTCAAAGCTACACGAGCACGATTACCTGGAGGCTCGTTCATCTGACCAAAACACATTACTGTACTTGGGAGAACACCAGAATCTTTCATTTCATGATAAAGGTCATTACCCTCACGAGAACGCTCACCCACGCCGGCAAAAACTGAGTGACCCTTATGCTCTTCAGCAATGTTGCGAATTAGCTCTTGAATAATAACTGTCTTACCTACACCAGCTCCACCAAAAATACCAATCTTACCACCACGTTTAAAAGGACAAATTAAATCAATAACTTTGATACCAGTTTCCAAAACTGAAGGAGTGGTTTCCAACTGAGTTAAAGGTGGAGCACTCTTGTGAATAGGAGCAGTTTTCTTGGCTTTAACTGGACCTTTACCATCAATTGGGTTACCCACTACATCAAACATTCTGCCCAAGGTTTCTTCGCCAATTGGCACAGAAATTGGAGCACCAGTGTCAACAATTTCTTCACCTCTAGCCAAACCATCAGTAGCTCCCAGAGCCAAACAGCGCACAGTTTTTTCATCAATTTGCTGTTCAACTTCAAAGATCAAACCACTTTTCTCATGTTTGAGGGCATTGTAAATAGCTGGTAAATTTTCACTGAATTCAACGTCAATAATTGGACCAATGACGCTGATGATTTTGCCTAAATTTTTTGTATTGTCTTTCATAAAATTTGATTCCTTAACGCATTTTGGCGCTATTAATATCTAAAAGCTCATTGGTAATCATGGTTTGACGAGACTTATTGAAGTCTAATTTCAAAACCTCAACCAATTCTTTAGCGTTATCACTTGCACTCTTCATCGCAATCATGCGAGCACTGTGCTCGCTAGCTAGCGATTCCAAAACTAAATGATAAAAACTAAGTTCGATATAGTAATTAAGCAAAAAATCCAAAAGCTCGTTGGAGCTTGGTTCCAACAAATAATTGGCTCTCGTTTTTTTCTCGGTTGTTTTGCTTTTTTCTTGGATTTTAATTGTCTTATTTTGAAACTCAGCTTCCAATTTTTGAATTTGTAGATCTTCTAAAGGCAGAAGTCTAAATAAAAGACTACGTTGTTGGAGGGTGTTGACAAAATCAGTGAATAAAACATCAACTCGACCAATTTCACCCGATAAATACATCTTTTTCATTAAATCAATTAGAGGTAAAACATCACTTAATTTGGTTTTTTCTGGCCAATCGGTAAAACCAGCCACCAAATCAAAGCCACGAGGACGTAAAAAATTAACTGCCTTCTGACCAACTGCAATGTATTTAGCATTTGGTCGAGCTTTGGACCAATTAACTAATTTCTTAAAAAGATTGGTGTTAAGTGAACCACACAAACCCTTGTTGGTGGAAATCACAATCAAAAGATCTGCGCCAGAACGCTCTCTATTTAGAAAAGGATGGAGTTTGGGGTCAGCAAAGTTGGCTACTGTCTCCAAAGAATCCAATAAAGACTGGATGTATGGCAAAGAACTGGTCGCAACTTTTTGTGAATATCTGGTCTTACTGGCAGACACCAACTGCATAGCGTTGGTGATTTTGGCGATATTCTGTACAGAATTAACGCGACGTTTGATAATTCTTGCGTTGGCCATAAAAACTAAACCTCTTTCTTATAAAAACGAGGATGAGCCTTTTTAAAATCTTCAATCAGTTTCTTTAAAGCCTCTTCCTTATCTCCCTCAATTTTGGCTCCGGTTAAAAGATACTCAACTAATTTTGGATTATTGCTATTGGCAAAACTCAAGTAATCGATCTCCCACTCAGCTAAGTCAGTCACTTCCACCTCATCAAGATAACCATTAACAGCAGCATAGATCATCAAAACTTGATCAGCTACAGACATTTGTAAGTCCCAAGGTTGCTTTAGAATTTCACTAACTCTCTTACCTCTTTCCAAAAGTTTTTTGGTGGTAGCATCAAGATCGGAACTGAATTGAGCAAAAGCTGCTAGTTCTCTGAACTGGGCTAAGTCGAGTTTTAAGCTTCCAGCAACTTGCTTCATTGCTTTGAGTTGAGCAGCTGAACCCACACGAGATACAGATAAACCAATGTTGATGGCTGGTCTCATACCAGAGTTAAATAAGTCAGTTTCCAGATAGATTTGTCCATCAGTGATAGAAATCACGTTAGTAGGAATATAGGCTGAAACGTCATTGGCTTGAGTCTCAATGATAGGTAAAGCAGTGATCGAACCACCACCATTTTCTTTGTTCAATTTACAAGCTCTCTCCAATAAACGAGAGTGCAAGTAAAAAACATCTCCTGGATAAGCTTCACGACCAGAAGGTCTCTTAAGTAGCAAAGAAATTTCGCGATAAGCTTGAGCGTGTTTGCTTAAATCATCAAAAATAATTAAAACATCTTTACCTTGTTCCAAGAAATACTCAGCCACAGCTTGACCAGAGTAAGGAGCCAAAAATTGCAAAGAGGCTGGCTCAGAAGCTGAAGCCGAAACCACAGTGGTGTAAGACATGGCACCTTTATCTTCTAAAGTTTGCACAAACTGAGCTAGAGTTGATTTTTTCTGACCAATAGCCACGTAGATACAAAGAACATCTTGGCCCTTTTGATTTAGAATGCTAGCCAAAGCAATCGAAGATTTTCCAGTATTGCGATCACCAATAATCAACTCACGCTGACCACGACCAATTGGAATCAAAGCATCAACAGCTTTAATTCCTGTTTGGAGAGGTTGGTTAACTCCTTCACGATCAATAACGCCTGGAGCAATTTTCTCCAAAAACATTTGTTTGCCAACAGCAATAGCTGATTTACCATCTTCGGCTTGTCCTAGCGGATTAATCACTCTACCCACAATTTCGTCTGAAACATTAATCGAAAGAATTTTGCCTGTGCGATAAACAAAATCACCAGTTTTAATCTTGGCTGAACCAGAAAGAACAATGATACCCACTCTGTTTTTCTCCAAATTGAGAGCTAAACCATAAACATCGCCGTCGAAGGTAACTAATTCACCAGCTTGAACGTCTTGAAGTTCATCGGTAAAAACAATTCCATCGGCGTAAGAGATCACTCTTCCGACTGAAACTTTTTCCACATTTAAATCTTGATTTTTAATACTGTTCAAGTTGGCAAAAATATCTGATTTTGACATATTTTAAATCTTACTGGCTAGCTGATTGAGGCGAGAGCGTAAGCTAGCGTCATAAAGCTTGCCACCTACACTCAAACTCAAACCAGCAATTAATTCTTCTTTGATTTGATAACTAAACTGCAACTCCTCTCTTTGATATTTCTTCTGCAAAGAAGCTTCTAGCTTCTTTTTTTGCGAATCAGAAAGAGGAATAGAGCTAGCAATGTTAATTTGTAACATATTTAAAGACTTTCAATAATTTCATTGATTTGCTGATCAATTAATTTTTGATGTTTCTTAGCATCGATGCTCTCACCCAAGACTTTTTCTGCCATAGAAATGGCAGCAGCCTTAATTTCTTTTTCCATTCTCTTTAATTCTTCTTTTTTCATTTTGGCTAACTCGGCAGTGAATTTGGCTTCACGAGCAGCAAGTTCAGCTTTACTTTGATCAAGAAGTAGTTTGGCCTGAGATCTGGCTTCTTTTTTGATCTCATCTTCCATTTTCTTGGCTTTTTGGTTGGCTTTAAGCAAGGTATTTTCTCTGACTCTCTCTAAGTCTTCTTTCTCTTGCATGACTTCGCCAGCAGCCTCTGCAGCAGCAGTGACTTTTTCACGACGATCATTAAGCAACTTTAAGACTGGCTTATAGATGAAGTGAGTCAAAGCAGCTAAAACCACACCAAAGTTAATAATCTGGAAAATGATTTGTGCTAATTGTATGTCCATAATTTAACTCCTTTGCTTTTGGTGGTGCTTAGACGAATTTAATAATCAAGGCTACAACCAAAGCATAAATGGCAATTGCTTCAGCAAAAGCCATGCCCAAAATCATGTTGGTCTGAATTTTGTTACTGGCATCTGGATTGCGACCAATAGCTTCAAGAGCTTTGGAAACCAAAATACCAATACCAATACCTGGACCTAAAGCGCCCAAGCCCATTGCTAAACCGACTGCTAAATCTTGCATAAAAACTCCTTTTCTTAAGTTTTTTTATTTTTTGTTTTTAATAATTAATAATAATTTTGTTACTTAATTAGTTTTAGCTGTGAGCTACTTCATGACTTTCTTCATGATGACCTTTGGTGGCCAAATTAAAGAAAATTAAAGTCAACATTGAGAAAACCAAGGCTTGAATGAAACCTACGAAAAGCTCCAAAGCGTAAAATGGAGCTGGCACTAAAATTGAAACTAGGTAAGTCATCACAATCAACAGAACTTCACCAGCAAAAATATTACCAAACAATCTGAAAGCAAAAGAGATGATTTTGGCAAACTCCAAAATAGTTTCTAGAATGCCAACGAAAAACGCAATTGGACTGGAGAAATCAAGAAATTTCTTAAAGTAAGCCAAGCCTAAATGATAAACTCCAAAAAATTGGGTTAAAAAGACGGAGATGATGGCCAAAGCCAAGGTTGTGTTTAAATCAGCAGTGGCCGCTCTAAAAATAGGTACCAATTTAGGATGCTCATTTTCGGCTTTTTCTAATAATTCAGCAGCTACACCGCCTTCATTCTCAACAGTAACAACCGCCTCTTCCGGCTCATTTACTTCTGCTACAGGAGCACTAGCCATAACTTGATCTGGAGCTAAATCGGCAGCGCTGACATGTTGCTCTTCAACCAAGATCGGCCCTACCCCAGGCAACAAGCCAACATAATTATTTAAGATGATAAAAAGAAAAAAGGTCGAAATAATGGGAAAAAATAAAGCTGACTTCTTATGGTTCTCGGTAATAGAGTAAACAAAATTATATAAGGCCTCAACAATCATCTCCACAAAATTCTGTAGAGCTGAAGGGCGATCAGTGTGTTTAAAGCGAGAGCGAAAAAAGATGGCAAAACCAATCAGAAAAAAACTAACAATGAGACTAGTAAAGATGGAATTGCTAATTGGTAAACCAAAAAAGTTGAAAACTGTTTCTGCAGAAATAGAAACATGGAGTGACTCTGACATATGCCGAGGATTATAAATAGACAAAGCTAATAAGACAAGTGTTTGTTTTTTTGCTAACATGAAAATAATGCAACAAAAGTATCCTGTTAACCCCAGATTAAAGAAAAAAAGAAAAGCCATTCTTTCACTTTTTGGTCTACTGATCTTGATTGGCGGAGTAATGGCTGGAGCCTGGCAAATCAAAGTTGTTAGAGAATTTTTTGGTCAAGCTAGTGGTCTACCAGCCAACCTAGTTGTCGACACTAAAGCTGTTCTTGGACCCATGCCTCGACCATGGCGCAATTTGGCTCAAGGAGGTGAAGACCATAATTGGCGCATTGGCAACTTAACTCAACCAGTGGCAGCTCTCCAACCTGAGTATATTCGCCTTGATCATATTTACGATTTTTATGACATCGTTCAAGGAACTCCTGGTAATATTACTTTTGATTGGACTAAGTTTGATTTGATCATCGACGATATTCTCAAAACTGGAGCTAAGCCATATATCGCCCTCAGTTACATGCCACCCGCCATTTCTTCCGGAGATATTTTGGCCTACCCAGTTCACTGGAGCGATTGGCAACTAGTCGTTCAGAAAACTATCGAGCATCTCAGTGGCACCAAAGGCATTCGCGATGTTTATTATGAAGTTTGGAATGAACCAGATCTATTTGGATCTTTTAAGTATTATGGTGATAAAAATTACCTAACCCTTTATGCCTACGCTAGTGCTGGAGCGCAAAACGCTCGCGGCGTCTTACCATTTAAGCTTGGTGGACCAGCTATTACTGCTCTTTACAAAAATTGGTTTGATGCTTGGGCCAAAGCCTGCATCAGCAATCAATGGCGTTGTGATTTCTTTTCTTGGCACAGATATAGCAATGACTTAGATCAATTCGCTGAAGATATGGCGCAAGTCAAAGAATGGGTGCAAGCCTATCCACAATTAGAACCAACTCTAGAATTTCAAATTACTGAATGGGGTCACGATAGCGCTAATCACGCTGGCTATGATTCACAATATTCTGCAGCTCACACTGTCGCTGGAGCCATTGCCATGAGCAATCGCGTTGAAAGAGCCTTTGCTTTTGAAATTCAAGATGGTAAAGATCCTGAGGGTAAAAATTACTGGGGTCGTTGGGGCATGTTTACCCACAATGATTTTGGTGCTACCAGCAAACCTCGCTATAGAGGTCTAAAAATGCTAGACAGCATTGCTGACCAAAGACTACAAATTACAGGCCTTGGTTCTTGGGTTAAAGCCCTCGCCGCCCGCAATGATCTAGGCGAAACTGAGCTTATCATCGCCAACTTTGATCCTAAAGCTAGAAATAGCGAATTGGTTCCAGTCACTTTTCTTAATATTGAACCAGGAGCTTACACTTTGAGCAAAGAATTCCTTGGTGGAGTCAAACAAAGCGAACAACTTGCTACTAGCGCTGCTGTTTTACGCGCTGAAGTTTTCATGCCCGCCAATGAAGTAGCTAAAGTGAAATTGATTAAAAATTAAAGTTTTAAAAGCTTTTTCAGCTTGGCTGAAAAATTAGCCACGGAGTATTTTCTGCTATCTAGGTGAATTTTTAGAGGATCGAAAACAAAATTAGACTCAAATTTTCTAATTGCCTCAATGAGACTAACTTGGTTTAGTTCAGAAAAAAACAAACCATTTTCGTTATTTACAATTGTTTCCTTTGGACCTCCAGAAAAATGCGCGATCACTGGTGTACCAAAAGCCGTCGCTTCGATTGGCACCATGCCAAAATCCTCATCTTCCACTGGATAAAGTAGAGCCTTGGCGGATAAATAGAGTTCTTGCAATTGTTGATCATCGACAGCTCCCAAAAATTCCACATTAGACTGAGCCATTTTTTTCAGTTCAGAAAGCATTGCTCCAGAACCAACTACTTTTAGTTTAAAGCCTAAAAGATTAGCTGCTTGCACCGCTAATTCTGGGTGCTTGGCTTTGGCCAAACGATTGACGTAAAGATAATAAGAGTCTTTTTTCTTGTTTTTGAGAGCTAGCAACTCAACTTTGTTCAATTTAGAAAAAATTTTTTGCGCTTCATCAACGAGTTTAACTGGTGGATTAATAACTACACTTTCTCTCTTGTAGAATTTTTTGATACGAAGAGCTGTTTCCTGAGAATTGGCGACAAAAACATCTGGGTTCTGCCCTGCCACGAAATCCATTTGTCTGACAAAATGATTAAGCAAGTTACCAGCCCAAAGAGTTAAAGGGTTAGCCTGCCAATTACTTTTGGCACTATAGCCATACAAAACTCGAGGCGGAGTGTGACAATAGCAAACATGTCGACCATTTGGGACTTTGACTGCCTTGGCAAAATAAGCATTGGAAGAACTAATGACCAGATCATAAGCACTCAGATCAAACTGCTCAAAAGCCCATTTGGCAAAAATTCTCATTGGTGAAAACAGTTTTTTGTAAAAAGGCAATTTAGTAATTTGACTCTCATGCAAATCAAAATCAGCAAAACGAAACCAATTCTTACCCATGGCTTGACGATCAACGAAGGCAGTGTAAACCGGAGCCTCTTTAAAAAGCTCATGCAAAACCTCCAAAACTCGCTCTGCGCCACCATACTCACGTAAGTAGTCATGAACTAAAGCAATTTTTTGGCTATTTTTTGACATAAAAAATTTAAAATAAAGCCTCTTGAACCGAAGTTTCAAAAGCATCTTTGGGTAAAAAATTTAACAAAGACTTAAAACCATATCTTTGAAAAATCTCAATTACTTGATTTTTATCGTAACCAGTCACTCGACATTTCTCCAATTCAAAATCAACAGGCGCTTGACATTCAATAGTCGCCAAATCTTTACTGAGAAAAGCTGAATCCTTGCCTAGCAATAATTTTTGCAACAAAGCTCCTTTAATCAATTCATCACCTTGAGGATTTTGGTCCAAAAAGTGATAAACCTCTTCCACACTCCCAAACTTTTGAATCAAAGCTGCAGCAGTCTTGGGACCTACACCTTTAACCCCAGGAATATTGTCGGAAGTGTCACCCATTAAAGCCTTAAGATCAATGACTTGTAAAGGCTTGATGCCTAGTTTTTTTTCAACCAAAGCCGCGTCATATTCGATGTCACCCCTTTGTTTACCACGAGCTGGCATCCAAATGTGGGTGTCATTATCGACTAATTGAAAAGAGTCTTGGTCGCCAGTCACGATCACTGTTAGCAATTGTTGGTCCAAATTTTCAACCAGATGGTTAACTGTACCAATCAAATCATCAGCTTCAAAACCTTCTATTTCAAATTTGGGAATGTTGAGAGCATTTACCACATCTTTGACCAATTGAATTTGAGGGATTAAATCGTCAGGCATTTTAGCCCGCTGAGCCTTGTAGCCATCAAATTTTTTGTGACGAAAAGTTGGTTTAGGATGATCAAAACAAACTGCCGCATATTCTGGTTCAAAGTAAGAAATAGCACCTAGCACCATTTTACTAAAACCATAAACAGCATTAACCAATTGGCCATTTGCGTCAGTAAGATTGGGAATAGCATAATATGCTCGATAAATTAAGGCGTGAGCATCAACGAGCAAAAATTTCTTGCGTTCCTTCATTTTTTGGTCTTTTTCTCTCCACTTTGTAAAATCATGAAATCCGCTTTTTTCTTGGTCTCTTCAACATCTTTGCTGATTTGATCAAGCTTATAAGAAATTCTCTCCCATTCATAATTATCTCTTTTACGGTGCAACTGGACTACCAAGCTACCAATGAAACTACTGATCATAATCACACCAATAATTTGCAAGAAAATACCCAAGATTCGACCTTCAAAGGTGACTGGCACCACATCACCATAACCCACTGAAGTAATTGTGGAAACTGACCACCACAGCGAATCACCCAAGTTATTGATTTTAGCTCCTGGTTTGCCTGCTTCCAAAGGTACTACTAAAATAGTCAGAGAAAGGGCCAAAAAGAACAAAGAAGATAAAATCTTGCGCAAAGTACGTTGGCGAAAAAGTTCAATTAAAGCTTGTCTCACAGAGAGCCATTATATAGCTTTGGCCTTGGGCATGTCCATGAGTTTGGCAAAATCATCAGCATCAAGAGTTTCTTTTTCCAGAAGATTCTCGGCTACTTTGACCAAACTAGTTTGGTGTTTTTTAAGCAACTTCATAGCTTGCTGCTCGGCATCGCTAATATACTTCATCATTGCTTCATCAACCTTTTCTTGAATTTTGGTAGAAGG
>DYGL01000017.1 GCA_020724725.1 Candidatus Microgenomatus sp.
AAAGGTTTGATCTTTACTCAGCAGCACATCATTGATCAGGTTCAAGAGGTTTACGAATCTCAAGGTATCCCGATCAATGACAAGCACTTTGAAGTGATTGTGCGCAAGATGGGCGATAAGTTGCAAATTGAACTTTCTGGCGACACCGATCTCTTGGTTGGTGAAGTGGTGGAAAGATCTCGCTTTGTTGAAGTTAATGACAACGTTATGGCTGCCGGTGGTGATCCTGCTACTGCAAGAGTTCTGCTTCTTGGTATTACCAGATCTTCACTCTTTACCAGTTCTTGGTTATCAGCTGCTTCTTTCCAACACACTAAGCATGTCTTGACTGACGCTGCTTCTGAAGGCGCAATCGACTACTTAGAAGGTTTGAAAGAAAACGTTATTATTGGTCGCTTGATTCCTACTAGCGAAGAAAGAGCCAGAGCAGTTGTTTAGAAATTAAAACATTAATAATGAAAAACTAAGATGGATGTGTTAAAATTGCTCCCTTAGTGAAAATCAAAGAAGAAAGAATATGCCTACAATCAACCAATTGATTAGAAAAGGTGGTCGCATCAGCAGAGTTAAGCGCATTAAAGCTATGGCTTTACGTCGCAGTTTTAACTCAATTGATAATAGACCAGTTAGCACCAATAGTCCTCAAAAAAGAGGAGTTTGTACTGTGGTCAAAACTATGACCCCAAAGAAACCAAACTCAGCTTTGCGTAAAGTAGCTCGTGTGCGTTTATCCAATAAAATGGAAGTCACTGCTTATATCCAAGGTGAAGGTCATAACTTAGCTGAACACAGTATTGTTATGATTAGAGGCGGTCGTGTTAAAGATTTGCCAGGTGTGAAGTATCACATTGTTCGTGGTAAATATGACTGCGCTGGAGTTGAAGGCAGAAAGACCAGCCGTAGTAAGTACGGAGTCAAGAAAAGTTAAAGGAAAATAGTATGAGAACCAAAAAGGCTCAAGTTCGTGAAGTAGAAAAAGATGCTAAATACGGCTCTGTTTTAGTGCAGAACGTCATCAATCGTAGTATGAAAGATGGCAAAAAATCTGTTGCTCAAAAACAAGTTTATGCTGCTCTAGCTCTTGTCGAAAAAGAAACCAAGCGTAAAGCTTTGGAAGTTTTAGAAGAAGCTTTATCCAAAATTCAACCTCAAATGGAAGTCCGTTCTCGTCGTGTTGGTGGTGCTTCTTACCAAGTGCCAATGGCTGTTCGCGGTCGTCGCGCCAATTCTTTGAGTGTCCGTTGGTTGGTGACTGAAGCTAACAAGCGTTCTAACAAGCAATACCATACTTATGCTGACAAATTAGCCGCCGAATTACTCGACGCTTTGGTTGAGCAAGGTGGAGCAATTGACAAGCGCAATGGCTCTCATCGTATGGCTGAAGCGAACAAGGCTTTCTCTCACTTCAAGTGGTAAACCTTTGCTTCTCATTTATTATTAGCTAGATAAATTATAGAATAGTAGATCTATGGCAGACATTTCAAAACAAAGACAAGTTCCTCTGGAACGTATTCGCAACATTGGTATTATTGCTCATATTGATGCTGGTAAAACCACCACTTCCGAGCGTATTCTTTTTTATACCGGTCGCAACTACAAAATTGGTGAGGTTCATGAGGGTGCTGCCACCATGGACTGGATGGCTCAAGAGCAAGAACGTGGTATTACCATCGTTTCTGCTGCTACCACCTGTTTTTGGGAGCCATATTTTGAAACTGCTTTGCCAAAAGCCAAATATCGTTTCAATATTATTGATACCCCAGGGCACGTTGATTTTACTGCTGAAGTGGAGCGTTCACTGCGTGTTTTAGACGGTGGTATCACTGTTCTTGACGCTTCTGAAGGTGTGCAATCTCAGTCAGAAACTGTTTGGCGTCAAGCTGACAAATATAATGTTCCTCGTATTTGTTTCGTCAATAAAATGGACAAATTAGGTGCCGATTTCAACGCTACTGTCGAAGACATTCGTGTCAAATTTGGCGTCAAACCAGCAGTGATGATTTTGCCCATGGGTGCTGAGAACTTTTTTGATGGTGTGATTGACCTTTTGGCTCGCAAAGCCTACTTCTGGGAAGATCATGAAGCTGCTACTGAACCAGAAGTTAAAGAGATTCCAGAAGAATACAAAGATAAAGTTGAAGAAGAGCGTTTGAAACTAGTTGAAGCTATTGCTGAGACAGACGATGCTTTAATGGAAAAGTTTTTTGCTGAAGAAGAAATCAGCATTAATGAACTCAAGAATGCTTTGCGTAAGGCTGTTATTGACTACAAATTGGTCCCAATTTATGCAGGCTCTTCACTCAAAAATACTGGCATTCAACCTCTACTTGATGCTGTAGTTGAGTACTTGCCTTCTCCAACAGACATTGATCACATTCAAGGTCATGTACCAGGTAAGGAAGAAGAGTTGGTTCAAAGACGCTTAGTTCCAGAAGAGAAGTTTTGTGGTTTAGCCTTTAAGATTCAAACTGATCCTCACGTGGGTAAGTTAACTTATTTCCGCGTTTACTCTGGTACTATCAAAGCTGGTTCTTATGTTTATAACTCCAGTAAGGATGTTAAGGAAAGAGTTGGTCGTTTGTTGCTTATGCATGCTAACGATCGTGAAGAAGTGTCTGAAGCCAGTGCTGGTGAAATCATTGCTGTGGTTGGTCTTCGTGACACCAAGACTGGTGATACTCTTTCCGACGAAAATGCTCCAGTGATTTTGGAAGGTATTACTTTTGCTGACCCAGTCATTTCTTTGGCTATCGAGCCAAAAACTAAATCAGACCAAGAAAAAATGGGTATGGCTTTGGCTAAACTTTCTGAAGAAGATCCTACCTTCAACATCAAGGTTGACCATGAAACTGGCCAAACCATTATTGGTGGTATGGGTGAATTGCATCTCGAGATCATCGTAGATCGCATGAAGCGTGAATTTAAAGTCGAAGCTGATGTCGGCAAACCTCAAGTAGCTTACCGCGAAACCATTACTATGGAAGCTGATGGTGAAGGTAAATACATTAAGCAATCTGGTGGTCGTGGTCAGTATGGTCACGTTTTGCTTAAAATTGAGCCTAAGGATCGTGGTACTGGTTATGAATTTGTTAATGCTATTACCGGTGGAGCAGTGCCTCGCGAATACATTGAGCCTGTCAATAAAGGTATCAAAGAATCACTCGAGAGAGGCTTCTTAGCTGGTTACCCAATGGTTGATGTCAAAGTAACTCTTTATGATGGTTCTTACCATGAAGTTGACTCAAGTGAGCTAGCTTTTAAAATGGCTGGTAGCTTGGGTATGCGTGAAGCTGTAGCCAAAGCCAAGATGGTCTTGATTGAGCCAGTCATGAAGGTGGAAGTAAGCACCCCAGAGGAATTTATGGGCGACATCATCGGTGATTTGGGTTCCAGACGCGCTCAAATTCAAGGCACTAATTCTAGAGGTAATGTGACTATTATCACTGCTCTAGCACCTTTGGCTGAAATGCAAGGTTATGTTACCAACTTACGCGGTATGACTCAGGGTCGTGCTTCAAGTGTGATGTTGCCAAGTCACTATGAAGAGGTGCCCAAAAACATCACTGAAAAAATCGTTGAAGAACGCAAGGGCGTAAAGAGAAGATAATCAAGAAATAGCTTGTTTTGCTTGTTTTTTTAAGGTAGAATACAAGCTCAACTACTTATTTAGTGTTTGAAAAAATTATAAATTAGCAATATATAAGAAATTATAAAGGAGAAATATTTATGGCAGATGCAAATAAATTTGTCAGAAGCAAGCCACACGTTAACATTGGTACCATTGGTCACGTTGATCATGGTAAAACCACTTTAACTGCGGCTATTACTCAAACTTTAGCCAAGATGGTTCCTTGTGAAACCAATAAAGCTATGGTTTACTCAGACGTTGAGAACAGTAAAGAAGAAGTGGCTCGTGGTATTACCATCAACATTAAGCATATTGAGTACGAAACCAAAGCTCGTCACTATGCTCACATTGATGCTCCAGGTCACGCTGATTACATCAAAAATATGATTACTGGTGCCGCTCAAATGGATGGTGCTATCCTAGTTGTGGCAGCTACTGATGGTCCAATGCCTCAAACTCGCGAGCACATTCTTTTGGCCAACCAAGTTAACGTGCCAAGAATCGTTGTTGCTTTGAACAAATGCGACATGGTTGATGATGCTGAATTGTTAGACCTAGTCGAAGTTGAAGTTCGTGATCTCTTGAGCAAATATGGTTATGATGGCGACAACACTCCAGTTGTTCGTGTTAGTGCCGCCAATGCTTTGGCTGGTGATGCCGATGCTCAAGCCAAAGTCATGGAACTTATGGATGCAGTTGATTCTTACATTCCAGAGCCAGTTCGCGACATTGATAAGCCTTTCAGCATGTACGTTGAAGATGTCTTTTCAATTAAGGGTCGTGGCACTGTGGTCACTGGTCGTATTGAAAGCGGTATCATTAAAGTCGGTGAAAACATTGACATCGTCGGTATTCGCGACAAAGTTTCCTCTACCGTTACTGGTGTTGAAATGTTTAGAAAAATGCTTGATCAAGGTCAGGCTGGCGACAACGTCGGTATTTTGCTCCGTGGTATTGAAAAAGATGGTGTCGAAAGAGGTCAGCTTTTAGCCAAGCCAGGTTCCGCTTCCGCTCATAAGAAATTTGAAGCTGAAGTTTATATCTTGAAGAAAGAAGAAGGTGGTCGCCACAAGCCTTTCTTCTCTGGTTATAAGCCTCAATTCTACATCAGAACCACTGACGTGACTGGTGAGATTAAGCTTCCAGATGGAGTAGAGATGGTTATGCCTGGTGATAACGCCAAGATGACTGTTGAGCTCTTAGTTCCAGTAGCTGTGCACGAAGGTTTCCGCTTCGCTATTCGCGAGGGTGGTTTGACTGTCGGTGCCGGTGCTGTGACCAAGATTTTGGACTAATTATCCAAACTTAATTTAAAATAAGGCAAACCCCGCTTCAAAAGAGCGGGGTTTTTGCTATCTTCACTCTTGTTCACCCCATTTCCTTCTGGTATAATACAATCCTCTCAAGAAACTGTGAGATTTAGTTTAAGAAATTACTAAATCTGCCCTGTACAAGACAGAGAGAATTAGATATAATCGCGTTTTGTGATTTAGGAAATTAAAAACAGTATGAATAAAAATCAAAGCTCATACAAGATTAGAGTTAGACTCAAATCTTACGACCACCGCGTCATTGACGAGGCTTCTCGTAAGATTTTACAGACAGCTTTATCTACTGGCGCCAAAATTATTGGCCCAGTGCCGCTGCCTACTAACAAGAAATCTTTTACAGTTTTGGTTTCACCTCATACAGATAAGAATGCTCAAGAGCACTACGAGATTCGTACTCACAAGCGTTTGATCGATATTGTCGATCCAACCAATAAGACTATCGATTCTTTAATGCACTTGGAACTACCTGCTGGTGTTGATATTCAAATCAAAATGTAGTTTTTAGGCAGTAGAAATGTCGGCCTAGAAAACCGACGCTTTATTTTGTTGACAGACAATGATAAACACAATATTTGCTACCAAAATCGGAATGTCTCAAGCCTTCACTAAGGATGGTAGACGTTTGCCAGTGACCAAGCTTCGCGTAAGTGATAACCTTATTTTGTCTAAGAAAGAAACTCAAGATAAGCAAATTACTTTGGAAATTGGTTATGGCTTAAAAAAGCTAAAAAATGTTGAGAAACCACTCCGTAAACAAATTGAAAAGAGTGGTTTTTCTTTTGGTGTCAGACAAATTGAAGGTGTCAAGCTAGGTAAGCAAGAAGATGGTGAAAAGACCTTAGAAGCTGGCCAAACCTTATCTGCTGCTGATATTTTAGCAGTTGGTGATGTGGTCGAGATTCAAGGCTCCACCAAAGGTCGCGGTTTCGCTGGTGCGATGAAACGCCATGGTTTCCACGGTGGACCCAAGACTCACGGTCAATCTGATCGTGCTCGCGCTGTTGGTTCCATTGGTGCAGGTACTACTCCAGGTCGTGTTTGGAAGGGCAAGAGAATGCCAGGTAGATACGGTCAAGAGACCAAGACTGTGGCTGGCTTGGTAGTGGTCTATGTCGATCAGGCCAAACAAGAACTTTGGGTTAGTGGTCCAGTGCCAGGTTTTAATACCTCTACAGTGAGAATTATTAAGACTGGAGTAAGTAAAGAAATTGAATTAAATTTGGACTTGCTTGGTCTATCCAAGGTTGAGTCAGAGGTTAAAGCAGAAGGAGTTCAAGAATAATGCAATTGCCAGTAATTGATGCTTCTAGCAAGAATGAAAAAATCAGAGTGAGTGACTCCTTGTTTGCTAGTTCAGTCTCCGAGACTCTTTTAGCTCAAGCAATCAGAGTTTATTTGAGCAACTCTAGACAAGGCACAGCTCACACCAAGACCAGATCTGAAATTAACAGAACCAAGAAGAAATGGTTTAAACAAAAAGGTACCGGTAATGCTCGTCATGGTGCTCGCACTCCTAGCATTTTTGTGGGAGGTGGCGTTGCTTTTGGTCCAAGAGGTATTTCTAACTGGTCCAAAAACTTATCCAGCAAAAGCAAGCTTTTGGCCCTTAAATCTGCTTTAAGTGCTCAAAAAGCCAATCTGTTTTTGAGTAAGGACGTGGCTTCATTTAAGGGTAAAGTCAAAGAAGCCAAAGCTCTTCTAGCTAATGTTGGTCAAAGTGAAGATAAGGTGTTAGTTGTTTTAGCCAAGAAAACTGATTTGGTTTTCCGCTCCTTGCGCAATGTAGAAAATGTCTTGGTAATGACTGTTGACCGCCTCAATGCTTTACATGTGGCTATGGCTGACAAGATCATTATTGATTTCACTGCCTTGAAAGTTTTGGAAGATAGATTGTTAAAAGTTAAAAAGACAACTTTGAAGAAATAATCATGAATGCTTATTTAATTAAAAAACCAGTTGTTACCGAAAGATCTCTAGATTTAGCCAAGAGAGAGCATGTTTACACTTTTGAAGTGGAAATGAGTGCTCACAAGGGTCAAATCAAAGAGGCTGTGGCTTCTATTTTTGGAGTCAAGGTGCTTTCTGTTAATACCGTGGTTCGCCACAGAGTTAAGAAGAAAACTGGTAAGAAAAGAATGAATACTGTCAGCCCAAAGACTAAGAAGGCTTATGTTACCTTGGCTGCTGACAATCACATTGATCTTTTTGATGTAGGAGGAGAAAGCTAATGCTAAAGAAAGTCAAAGGCACTACTGCTGGTAAGCGACATCGCTTAGACATTGATCGAAGCGCTCTGCATAAGGGTGCTCCTGAGAAGTCTCTTTTGGTGAAGGGTCACAAGAAGAGACAGGGTCGCGATGCCTCTGGTCATGTTTCCATGAGACATCGTGGTGGTGGTGTGAAAAAGAGAATGAGAGTCATTGACTTTCGTCGCGATAAAATTGGCATTCCAGCTATCGTCAAGAGAATTGAATATGATCCAATGAGAAGTGCCAATGTTGCTTTGCTCTTTTACAAAGATGGTGAGAAAAGATATATCATTGCTCCTGAAGGTTTAGAGATTGGTGCAGAAGTAGTAGCTATGGAAAAGACTGATGTTAAAGTCGGTAACACCATGAAGCTTAAAAATGTGCCTATCGGTGTGGAAATTCACAATCTAGAACTTCGTCAAGGTAAAGGCGCTCAAATTGTTAGAGGTGCTGGTCTTGGAGCGATGATTCAATCCAAAGAGGGTAAATATGCTATTGTAGCTCTTCCTTCCAAAGAACAGCGCTTAATTAGTCTAGAATGCTTTGCTACTATTGGTCGCGTTGGCAACCAAGAGTGGAAAGGTGTTAAACTAGGCAAAGCTGGTCGCAGACGCCTAATGGGTATCAGACCTACTGTGAGAGGTACTGCTCAACATCCAGACAGCCATCCACATGGTGGTGGTGAGGGTCGCAGTGGTGTTGGTATGAAGCACGCTAAGTCTCCATGGGGTAAGAATGTTGCTCCAGGCAAGAAGACTAGAAGCATCAAGAAATTAACTCGTTATTTAGTTAGAGATCGCCGATCTAAAAATTAATTAAAAAGTGATAAAATATGTCTAGATCAAGTAAAAAAGGACCATTTGTCGACCCAAAACTTCTCAAAAAAGTTTTAGCTCAAAAAGCTGCGGGTGAAAATAAAGCAATTAAAACTTGGAGTCGTTCCTGTGTAATTGCTCCTGAGTTTGTTGGTCATACTTTTATGGTGCATCAAGGCAAAAACTTTGTCGAAGTCTTTGTTTCTGAAATGATGGTTGGTCACAAATTAGGTGAATTTGCCCCTACCAGAACCTTCAGAGGTCACGGCAAGATTGTTAAGAGATTGTTGACTAAGACTTAAACTTTTGTGGAAAACTAAAATGATAATTAAAGCAGAACAAAAAAATACCAGACAGACATCACGCAAAGTGCGTTTGGTGGCTGATGTGGTCAAGAAGATGAGTTTGGTTGACGCTATCAATCATTTGGCAGTCATCAATCGCAAATCTTCTTTACTTGTGCTGAAAGTTTTGCGCCAAGCTGTCGCTAATGCTACCAATAATTTTGGTTTAGTAGTAAGCGACTTGGAAATTGACAACATTTTAGTCAATGACGGCCCAGCTTTAAAGAGATGGAGAGCAGTTAGTCGTGGTCGTGCTCACACTATTTTAAAGAGAACCTGTCACGTTCGTGTTGATTTGAGAACCAAGAAAGAAGTCAAGTCGGTCAAACCAAAAGCTGAAGTTAAGGAAGAAGTCAAGGTTTCTAGTGAAGAAACTAAAGCTGAGCCAGAAGTCAAAAAAGAAGTAGTTAAGAAGTCTAGAGAAGCTATCAAGCTTGATCGCACCAAGAGTAAAGCAGTCAAAATGCAATCTTCTAAAGGCCAAGCCAGTAAATTAATACAAAGTCAGAAAAAAGGATCTAAGTAAAGATTAGTTAAAAGATATGGGACAAAAAGTTAATCCAATCAATTTCAGAACAGGCGGGATTTTCACTTGGAAATCTCTCTGGTTTGCTTCTAAAGCAGATTACGCCAACAAAGTTCTAGAAGATCATCGCTTGCGCGAATATTTAGAACAAAGTCTTGGTAATGCTGGTTTGGTGGATATTGAGATCAAGCGTTCTATCAACAAGCTTTTGGTTGTTTTGTCAGTTGCCAGACCAGGAGTAGTGATTGGTAAGGGTGGATCAAACTTGGAAAAAGTCAAAGAGGGTGTGGAAAGAATAGTCAATGTTGCTAAGGAAAAAAGAGATAAAGCTCGTGTTGAATTGAAAGTTGAAGAAGTTAAAAAACCAGATTTAAGTGCCAAATTAATTGTCGAGAGAATTATTTCTCAGATTTTAGCCAGATATCCTCACCGTCGCGCCGTTATGCAAGCGATGGAAAAGGTAATGGCAGCTGGTGCCAAAGGTGTTAAAATTCAACTCTCTGGTAGAGTTGGTGGTGCAGAAATTAGTCGCAGTGAAAAATATTTTCAAGGCAGTGTACCCACTCAAACTTTGAGAGCCAATATTGATTACTTTGAAGCTCCAGCCAAAACCAGATCTGGTTATGTTGGTGTCAAAGTATGGATTTACAAAGGTGAAATAGTCTAGTCATGTTACAACCAAGAAAAGTCAAATACCGCAAAACTTTTAGAGGCAAAAACCGAGGTAAAGCTCAAAGAGGTGCCGAAATTGTTTTTGGTGAATATGGCCTTAGAGCCATGGGTCTTGGTGAGATTTCTGCTCGCCAGATTGAAGCTGCTCGTAAAAAAATTACTTACGCTACCAAAAGAGAAGGAAAATATTGGATTAAGATTTTCCCTCACAAGCCTTTAACTCAAAAAGCTTTGGGTGTCAAAATGGGCTCTGGTAAAGGTAATATTGAAGAGTACGTCGCAGTGGTTAAGCCAGGTTTTGTTTTATTTGAAATTGGAGGTGTGAGTGAGGAGACAGCTAAAGCCGCCATGCATAAAGCAGCTGCTAAGTTATCAGTTAAAACCGAGTTTATAAAGAAAAAATAAATGAAAAGAAACGAGATTAAAGACCTTCATCAAAAGACTGAAGCAGAGCTCAATAAAGAATTGCTCAAGCTTGGGTCTGATTTGGCTAACATGCGCTTACAGAAAAAAGTTGGCAAGCTTAGTAGTGTCGCTAAACTTAAAAACTTGGCTGATGATATTGCCAGAATCAAAACTATCTTGACAGAAAAGAAACTGCAAAACAAATAATATGAAAAAACTTATCGGTAAAGTTATCTCTTTAAAGACTGTGAACACCGCAATTGTGCAAGTTGAGCGCAAGTGGGCCCACCCTCTTTATCAAAAATTAGTCAAGCGCAGTAAAAAATATGCTTGTGATTTTGATGCTTCAACCATGCAATTAGCTTTAGGTGAAATGGTTGAGCTAGCTGAAACCCGTCCTCTTAGTAAAACTAAGAGATTTAAGGTAGTCAATAAAATTGGAAAATAGACATGATACAACTTAGAACCGTACTAGCTATAGCTGACAACAGTGGCGCCAAAAGAATTAGAGTCATTCAGGTTTATGGTGGCGCTAAAAGAAAATTTGGTGGTGTTGGTGATATGGTAATTGCTTCTGTAATTGCTGCTGACGCCAATGGCACTGTTAAAAAAGGTGAAAAAGTCAGAGCTGTTATTGTGCGTACTGCCAAAGAACAACGCAGACCAAGTGGTGAATATATTCGCTTTGATGAGAATGCAGCAGTAATTGTTCAGGCTCGCACCAACAAAGAACCAGTCGGTACTCGCGTGTTTGGACCAATTGCTCGTGAAGTTAAAGATCAGGGTTACAATAAAATTGCTAGTTTAGCTCCGGAGGTATTATGAAATTAAAAATTGGTGATAAGGTTTTAGTAACCGCCGGCAAAGATAAGGGCAAAAAGAGCGAAATCATCGCTGTTTTTCCAGCCGAAAACAAAGTTTTGGTCAAAGACGTTAATCTTTATGTTAAGCATGTTAAGCCATTTATGGATCGAAGTGGTGAAAAAGTGAGAAGAGAGCGCCCAATGCCAGTTTCCAAGCTTGCTATCTTAAATGATAAAGATCAAGCAGATAGAGTGGCTTATAGCATCACTGCTAATGGCAAAAAAGAGAGAATTTTTAAGAAAACCGGTCAGATAATTGCTGATCAAAAAGTAGCCAAAAAAGCTCAGAAGAAATAATATGAATCGTTTGAAGCAAAAATACCAGCAAGAAGTGGTCAAAACTCTCATGAAGGAGTTTTCCTACTCCAACTTGCACCAAGTTAGCAAGATTGAAAAAGTTGTTGTCAACATTGGAGTTTCTGATCCTCAAGAGCCTCGTGCTAGAGAAAAAATCATGCCTTCTATTGTTAAGCAATTTGAGGCAATCACTGGTCAACATCCTCAAGTGACCAAGGCTCGTGTTGCTATTTCTAACTTTAAATTAAGAGCAGGTGATCCCATGGGTGTAATGGTGACTTTGCGTGGTGAACTCATGTGGGAATTCTTGGATAGATTGCTTTCTATCGTCTTGCCTCGTGTCAAAGATTTTCGTGGTGTGAGTCGCACTGCCTTCGATGGTCGTGGCAACTACAGTTTGGGTATTGAGGAGCAAATTTCTTTCCCAGAGATTGAATTTGATCAAATTGATCGCATTCGCCCTTTGCAAGTTAATATTGTAACTAGTAACAAAAATGACAAAGAGGCTTTCCGCTTATTAGAGCTTTTGGGAATGCCGTTTAAAAAGGAAGAAGACAAAAACTAAGTTATGGCTAAAAAATCAAAAATCGCCCAATCCAAAAGAGTCTTAGCAAAACGTGAAGCTTTGCTCAAGTCTGGCGTCAAAAAAGTAAATCGAGTCTCGACTAGAGGCGTAAACCGTTGTAAAATTACGGGTCGTCCAAGAGGCTATATGCGTTTTTTTGGTTTGAGTCGTTTGACTTTCAGAGAATTAGCAGCTAAAGGCGAATTACCTGGTGTAGTAAAAACCAGCAAATAAAACTATGACCGATCCTATTGCAGACATGATTATCAGAATTAAGAACAGCGTAATGGCTGGGCGCAGTGAGTTGTTGGTGCCTCATTCTAAAATGAAAATGGCTCTCGCCAAAATCTTAAAAGATTTCAACTACATTGAAGATTTTAAGATGGTGGAAGAAGGAGTTTTTAAACAAATCAAAATCACCTTAAAGTATATTGGCAAAACAGCTGCTATTAGCGGAGTTAAGCGCATTTCTAAGCCTGGACGTCGTATTTATAAAGGTTCAGTCATGATTCCTAGAACTCTGAATGGTTACGGTTTAACTATCGTTTCCACCAATCAAGGTTTGATGGATAGTAAAAGTGCTCGTAAAAATAATGTGGGCGGAGAAGTTCTTTGCCAAATTTGGTAAAGCATTTAAAAAGATATGTCAAAAATTGGTAAAAAAATCATCACTATCCCAAGTCAAGTAACCGTTTCTGTAGTGGAAGGACAGTTGTTGACCAAGGGTCCTAAAGGTGAGCTTAAATTAGATATTCTACAAAATCTTGAAATTAAAATTGAGGGTGACCAACTTTCTTTGTCTCGCAAGAATGAAGAAAAGCAAACCAAAGCCAATCATGGTTTAATGAGAAGTTTGATTGCCAACAACATCGAAGGTGTTGCTAACGCTTACAAAAAAACTCTTAAATTAATTGGTACTGGTTACAGAGTGAATGCTAAAGGGGCTGGTTTATCCATGACCTTGGGTTTTTCTCACATGGTTGAAGTTCAACCAGTTAGTGGAATCACTTTTAAAGTTGAAGGCAATGATGTCGTTCATGTTGAAGGTATCGACAAACAATTAGTTGGCCAAGTGGCAGCTGATATTAGAGGTCTTAGACCACCAGAGCCTTACTTGGGTAAAGGTATTCGTTATATCGATGAAGTAGTCAAGAAAAAGCCTGGTAAAGCAGCGGCTAAATAATTAGGAATAAAATGTCAGACACTAAATTATTAAGACAAAACAGATTGAAAAGACAACAGCGCATTAGAGCCAAGATCGTTGGCACTGGTGTTCGTCCTCGTTTAACTGTTTTGCGCTCTAATGAGCACATTTCTTTGCAAGTAATCGA
>DYGL01000018.1 GCA_020724725.1 Candidatus Microgenomatus sp.
TGATGTTGAGATGACAGAAATTGAAACCATGGATAAGGCTATGCGAAACGGAACCAACCCCATGGAATTCAAGAAAAAGCTGGCTTTAACTATCACCAAAGACCTCCACGATGAAAAACAAGCTCTAGAGGCAGCTGATTTTTTTGTGCAAACTGTTCAAAATAACGAAATGCCAGCTGAAGAACTTTTTGAGAGCCTCGTCATTCAAAACATTACCAAAGCAGACGGTCAAAAATTACGCACTATTGCTCCTCATCCCAAATTCAGTTCTGCCGAGTTAAATCGTCGCATTGAACAGGGCGCGGTTAAACTTTTGCCTAGCTTGCAAAAAATCACTAGTCGCGCAGAATTTTTGGCTTTGCCAGCCGGCAGTAAACTGCAACTTGGTAAAAGAGATTGGTATAAGATTGAAATTAAAGATTAAAGCCATGCAAAGAAAAAAAAGACAAAGAATGATCCAAGTTTTTGCCATCTTGGCTATTGTTGCCATGATTTTGGGCAGTTTCGCGAGCGCCCTGCTGTGGTTTGTTTCTTAAAGTATGTATCAACTGCAAGATTCAGTTTTATCAATCAAAGGAATTGGCAAAAATCTTCAAGCCACATTAGAAAATTTTAATATCCAGCAAGTTTTAGATTTTTTACTTTTCTTACCACTTCGTTACGAGGATCGCTCAGACATTAGAACTATTGAGGCAATTAAAAACCTTGACTTAGATCAAGACAAAACCAATTTTCTCACCACCAAAGCCAAAGTAATTAAATGGAATGAATACCGTAAAGGTAGGTTGCTGATTAGCCGCGCCACTATTGCCGACACAACTGATCAAATTGCTTGTCTATGGTTTAATAATAAATTCCTCAAGAATAAAATCTCGATTGGTCAAGAATATTTTTTTTCGGGACGAATCAAAGATGGCACTCTAATGCAGGCTACCGTCGAAAAAACAGATGGAGAAAATATCCATACTGGTAGATTAGTGCCGATTTATTCGCAACTGGCCGACCTCAAACAAGGCAACATTAGAAGGTTGCTAGCTGAAGTTTTGGGCAAATTACACCAAAGTGGAGAAGCAGAGCAAATTTTTCACAACCTTCATTTTCCAAGAGATCCTCAACAAGTTATTGCTGCTAGAGAAAGGCTGGCCCTAGAAGAAATGGTTTTTCTCATGCAAAAATCCGCCTCATACAAAAAACAACATCAGGAAAAAAAAGCTATTTTTAGCTTGAAAACTATCCCTCAAAATCAAATAGAAAACTTGCCTTTTACTCTCACGAAAGCTCAAGAAAAAGCCGTCGCAGAAATCATGCATGATCTGAGCCAGAAATTCCCCATGAACAGATTGTTGGTGGGAGATGTAGGTAGTGGCAAGACCATCGTTGCCGCTCTCCCAGCAAAAGCGATAGTCCAAGCAGGACAAAACGTTTGTCTGATTGTGCCCACCAAAATTTTGGCCAAACAACATTTCAGCAATTTAAGCTCAATTTTTAAAGAAATTGAATTTGAATTGGTAGATGCAGAAAATAAATTGCAAACTAAAAACAAAGAAAAAGGCATTTTTTATATAGGCACCCATGCTTTGCTCAAACAACTTAAAACAATCAAACCTAGTCTAGTAATTTATGATGAACAACAACGCTTTGGCGTTAAACATCGACAGTTGGAAGAGCACCTTTGTCAAACTAAAAGACAAGCTCATTTACTCAATATGACTGCCACCCCTATCCCTAGAAGTTTAATGTTGAGTATCTTTAGCCATTTGGACTTGAGTCATCTTGACCAAATGCCCAATGCTAGAAAAATAGCTCACACTTGGTTGGTTCCTGAACAAAAAAGAGAGAATGCTTTAGAGTGGCTTGTCAAAGAACTGCAAGCAGAAGATCCAAAAAAATCAAGAAAAAAACAAGCCTTAATTGTCTGTCCTTTCATTAATCCTTCATCTTATCAAGCTACTGAAAACGTGGCAGCTGTAGAAGATATTGCTTCCAACCTTAAAAAAGACTTGCAAAAAATTTACCAAAAACTCAATTTTCCTGCCAAGACAGAACTAAAAATTGGACTTTTACATTCACAGCTTGAAAAAAAACAACAAGCCAAAATCATTAAACAAGTTTATCAACAAGAAATTCAATTACTAATCAGCACGCCCATGGTAGAAGTTGGGGTTGATTTACCAAATGCAGATATCATTATCATCGAATCAGCCGAACGCTTTGGTCTATCAAGCCTTCACCAATTAAGAGGTCGGGTGGGGCGTCAAGGTCAAGAAAGTTATTGTCTACTTTTTAACTCCAAGGGACTCAATCAAGCTCAAGCCAATCAAGAACGATTGCAAAAATTTTGTCAAGAAAAAGATGGACTTAAACTGGCTGAACTTGATCTGAATAATCGAGGAGCTGGCGACCTTTTGGGTTATCAGCAAAGCGGCTTCGCCAACTTAAAATTTGCTTCTTGGACTAACTTAAAAATTATCGAACAGGCCAAGAAAACCCTTAGTGAGAATCAAAGCTATGTCTCATTTTTGCAGTCATATTTAGAAAAAGATTCAATCTCACAAGGCATAAACAGCGCCACTAATTAGAAAAATAGCCGGAGAAGATTTGCCAACTTGCTAGATGGCAAACAATTCTGCTATCATGATTTAGCATGCCAAAAATTATCCACTCAAGGTCTAGCCAGTCTGGTCAAGTAGGAGTAATTGTCTTACTCATTTCCGCCATCATTTTGGTGGTTGGTTTGTCTATTGCCAATCGCACCATCAAAGAAGGACAAAGTAGCATTGCTCAGGAAGACAGTGCTCGGGTTTTTAGTACAGCCGAATCAGGCATCCAACAAGCTCTAGGCAATATTTTTCAGTTTGAAAGTGACCAAAATGGCGAACTACCAGCCGAATTTTCTTTTGAAAATGCCAATCTAAATCAAGTTAGCATTGTTTCTGAGAAGACTTTTGAAGGATTTTTGGCTGAGAAAAGTGCTTTGGAAATCAAAATTAGCAACACAGAAACTGGACCAATCAGCTTAAACTGGTCCAAAAGTAGCTGCGCACAAGGCGCTGCCAACCTCCTTATTGGTCATTATTTTGCTGATTCTGGAAGTTATGACGTCAACTATTACCTCGTAGGCAATTGTCCAGATTACAGTGACCAAAACTTGCTTGGCGCCAATTCTTCAACTCTAGAAAGCTACAATTTTCAATATGATGTAAACATTAGTAGTGGCAACAACGAAGCCGCCTTCTTGCGCATTATTCCGCTTGGCAGAGGTACAGATATTAATGTAAACGCTGGCACCAATTTAATCAGCAATTCTCAATACACTATTCTTTCTTTGGCACAAATGCCTGACGGTTCCAGTGCCAAAGCAATTGAAGTAAAAAGATCAATTCCCAGTGCTCCAGCTTTTATGGACTTTGCCTTGGTGAGTGGAGGAAATTTAGAAAAATAAAAAGCTAAAAATATGTCAATTACTGCCCTAGATATCGGCACTAACGCTATCAAAATTGTTGTTGTCAAAGACAATAAGAGTCGCCAAATCCTGAAAGCTATTGAGGCAAAAAATAAACTAGGCTTGGTTGCTCCCAAAAGCGACCAAGAGGCTTTACAGTTTTCAGAAATGGTGGCCAATCTTTTTCATGACTACAAATTAGACCAAAGTGATGTACGCTTGAGTTTGCCAGAATACTTGGTCACCAGCAAAGTCATTGAAATCCCTTTTCTCAACGATGCTGAACTTGCTTCTGCCATTGGCTGGCAAGCTGAGCAAGCTATTCCTATTCCCAAAAATGATTTGTCTCTCCAATATCAGGTTTTACAGAAACCAGACAAAAAAACACCCAACGCCACCATGAAAGTGTTGTTGGTTGGAGCGCGCAAATCGATTGTAGAAAAAATTAACAATGTTTTTCTCAACATTGGCATCGAAGCAACCCTGATGGAAACACAAATGTTTTCTGTCATTCGCTCTCTAGACATTGAAAGTAGTGATCCTGAAACAATCGTTTTGCAAATGGGGGCTAGCGGCAACGACATTGCTGTTATTG
Organism: Candidatus Microgenomatus sp.; assembly: GCA_020724725.1. GTDB lineage: Bacteria > Patescibacteriota > Microgenomatia > UBA1400 > PJMF01 > UBA1364. The sequence goes on from DYGL01000018.1 coordinate 4,038, forward strand.
CTAATGGCATGTTTGAGTTTGTTTTTAACTCCAAAACCGGCAGTAATCTAGTTAACCAAAGCATTGCTCAGAGTTTCAACCTAGACAACCAACAGGCAGAAGAATACAAAATCAACTACGGTTTAGATTCAAGTCAATTGGAGGGAAAACTAAGCCAAGTTATTATGCCAATTATCAACAACTTGATTATTGATTTGCAAAAAACTGTCCGCTTCTTCAGTCAAAACTACCCAGACCGAAAAATCAAAAGAGTTGTTTTGTCTGGAGGACCAGCACAGATGAAAGGCTTGGTAGAAAAAATCAGTCAAGACCTCAGCTTGGAAGTACTTCAAGCAGCTCCTTTTGCCAAGGCCAAAGGTCAAATTCCAGATAAAAACCAATTGAGCTTCAGTGTCTGCATGGGCTTAATTGAGAGAAAAATTTAAGTGGCGTTTGAAGTATGATTAATATTAACTTTTTGGCCAATCGTGTCAATCAAAAAGACAAGCAAAAAGAGCAGGATGTTAAGATTTTCCGCCTGAGTACTTATGTTTTGATTGCCATCGCAGTTATCATGGTTGCCACTTTTGCTTTCAAACTCAGCACCAACCTAAGAATCACTAACGCCGAGAAAAAAATTAAAGAATATAAAGAGAGCATCTTGGCCCAAGAAGCTACTGAGATTGGTTACCTCATCTTTGTCAATAAAATCAAAGTCATTAGTGAAATTTACCAAAAGCGAAGTAATAAACAAGAAGCTATGAATTACTTTTCAGAAGCTTTTTCCGGCAAAGCGGAAATTATCGGCATGAACTACCAAGAAGAGCAGGGTGGACTCGTACTCCAACTCAGTAGCGATAATGTTTTTGCTCTGGAAGAAGTTAATAGCATTTTAGATTCGGCAGAGTTGAGACGAGAGTATCAGAATATTGAGAAGAGTATTTTATCTCGTACCGAATTTGGCAGTTACAAACTAACCTTGAAACTAGAGCTCAAGAAAAATGATTGAAAATCGTAGTGAATTCAACTGGCGTCTTTTTTGGAACACTCGTAAAGAGTTAGTTTTGGCTGGTTTATTTTTTATCATTAGCGCCATGATGCTACTTATCGGCATTATTCAACAAATCACTCCCATTCAAAAAGACCTCGCTACCCTCAAAGAGAGAGAGCTTGAATTGGCCAAGTTTTATGAAAAAGCAGAACAACTCAAGCAGCTCGCCATCGACCCCAACTTTAACAAATCTTCTGACATTGATCAGGTTTTACCTTCTCACAAACCACTTTTGGAAATTCTTAACAATCTTAACAGTGTCGCTAACAACACTGAAGTGGTGATTAAAAATTTTAGCCTTAACCCTGGAGAAATTGCCACCGATTCAACTAAAGTTAAAAAAAGCACTAGCACTCAAAAATACGATCAACTAGATCTGGATTTTAGTGTTAGCGGACCACTATGGAAAATTCAAAATTTTCTCAATCTCATCGAGCAAGTCACTCCAATTAGCACCATCACCAGCATTTCTATCAATCGCAATATTGATGATGACAAAGATGCTTTAGCTCAGGCTGATTTGGTTTTGCGCAGTTTTTATTTCACTCAACCCATTAAAACTACCATCACTAGTCCACTGCCAGACATCACTAACGCAGAAAGGACCATTATCAATAACATCAATGAACTAATTCCAAGCAATCTAGAGAAACAAGAAGAAGTTATCACTGGTGATCGAGGCAATCTTTTTGGCTTGCAAGAACAAAGCGTAGAAGAACTAGAAAAAAGCCTTACTCAAGAACCAACTATTGATGAAAATCAAACAGAGGAATAAATTATTCTTCTTGTAAAACTACGCGCACGCGCAAGTGATCTTTGACAGCTCTAACTTGAGCTAATTTGCGGATGGCTTTAATCATGTTTCCACCACGACCAATCACGCGACCGATATCTTCTGGATGGAGCTTGATCTTGTAGATGGTCAGGCCCATTTCCTCAACTTCATTGACTTCCAAATCTTCTGGATGCTCGACCATGCGTAGCAAAATGAATTCGAGTAAGTTTTTCATAGACTAAGCAGTTTCTTGAGTTTCAGCTACTGGCTCGGCCACTGGTTCGGTGGCGACAGCTTCTTCAGCGACAGCTGGAGCTTCCTCTACCACTGGAGCGTCTTTGGCAGCAGCTAATTTAGCCTTAGCTTTCTTGGAAAGACCAGCTTTTTTGACTGGAAAAGGGTTGCCTGATTGAAAACGCTTAAAAAGGGCAGCGACTGTCTCGGTGGGTCTAGCACCTTTGGTCAACCATTCTTCATAAGCTTTGGCATCAATTTGCAATTTTTTAGGTGCAATAGGGGAATAGTGACCAAGCAAAGCAACATACTTGCCGTCTCTTTTGTCACGAGCCTCATTGACCACTATACGATAGTGGGCTTGGTGTTTTTTACCGAATCTAGCGAGTTTGATTTTTAACATAGAACGAGTATTTTATCCTGAAACAGGGAATTTCTCAACAAGCTTTTTCAAAGCTTGACTGGCAGCAGCCTGTTGGGCCAATTGTTTACTGTGACCAAGACCAACCCCCCAGACTTCATCGTCAACCAAAACTTCAATAGTGAATTCCTTATTATGATCTGGACCAATCGCCTTGACCACCCGATAAACTGGCGTGCTGAGAGAAAGAGCCTGCACTTCTTCTTGAAGCAAACTCTTTTGATCTTTGTAACTTTTGTTGGCTAGAATTTGATTAAATTTGGGGAAAAGATGTTCAGCTAAAAATTCCTGCACCACGGTAAAGCCTTGATCAAGATAAATTGCTCCAATCACTGCCTCCATCAGGTCGGCCAATAAACTTTCGTTATCTCGACCACCGCCTTGCTCCTCACCTTTACTAAGGAACATTTTTTCATTTAACTTCAATTCTTTGGCTAAACTAGCCAAGGTTTCGGTGCGCACTAAGGCACTGCGATAAGCTGTCAGCTTACCTTCGTCTTCATTTGGGCGATCTTCATAAAGATAAAGGGTAGCGGCCAACTCCAAGACAGCGTCACCCAAAAATTCCAAGCGCTCGTTGGAAGTGCTGGCAGTAGTACCGGATTGACTTTTTTCATTGAGAGCACTGCGATGAGAAAGAGCAGTGACTAGTAATTGAGGATCTTTGAAATCTGGAATCATAATTATTTTAACCTAGCTCATATTCATCATAGACTAATTTGGCCAACTCAGCCACACTGGCATGAGCCTCTTCAGTCAATTCTTCATAGACCAATTTTTCTTGTAAAGAAATACCAAATTCACGATTAATGCGATCGACAATGCGACTCAGATCAACGTCGAGATTGAGACCCAAATCTTCTTCCAGATCAGCGTCAGGCACTACTTCCTCAATATCATTGCCAGTTACTTCGGTTAAAAGCTGGCGCAAGCGATTGAATATTTCTGAATCGATTTTGTGCATAAATTTTCCCTTTATTTAGCTGTCTCCTCATCTTGAAAGAGGATTTTACCCAACACTCCATTAACGAATTTGGCAGAAGTTTCACTCCCAAACTCCTTAGCTAACTCTACAGCCTCATCCACCAGAACCTTTTTGGGAGTTTTTTCAGTTTGACTCTCAAAAATAATTAGACGCATGATGGCCAGATCAACCTGATTGATTTCAGACAAAGGTCTCTCTGGAGCATGAGTGGCAATTAAAGCATCAATTTGCTCTTCACTAGCCGCAAGCTTTGCCAATAACTCACGATCTGCATCACTCACCAGATTCTGATCTAGATGTTGCTGATAATGATCAAGCTTAGCAAAAGCATCAGCAAACAAAAGTTGCATCAAGAAAACTCGGCGTTGGTGACGAGCATCTTGTTCAACTAGGGTATCATCATCTAAAAAATACATAGAACAATAAACAGTAGACTAGGGGAGAAAAAAACTTTTTGCAATAGCTAAAAAAGACTAGTCTTTAAGCAGTCTTTTCTAGGCCCAAACTCTTAAGCATTGAAGCGACAAAACCTTGCTTATGCAAAGGAATAGCATTGGACTTAGGATCTTTTTTGATCGAAGCTTTGTTGCCAGCGCGACGCTTGCCTTGTTCTACTCGAGTAACTTTATTCTTTGGTAGTGCACCCATAAGTTTCCTTTTATCTTTAACTTATCTAGAAAGGATTGATTATATCCTCCCTGAGGGCAAAAGGCAAGATTTGACTAAGTTATAGGATATAAGGTAGAATTTGTTGTCGAGTGAGATTTGTGGACACTCGACAAATACAAGTCAAATTATTGAATGGGTCAAAACTATGTCTAGTTCTTTATCTGCCAGAGCCGAACAATTTCCTAATCCATTTATGGAACAAGCTCAAGCTGTAGTTGAATTTTCTAGAGGGCTTTCTTCGGCTTTAAAAGGTGCCAATCATCAAAGAAAAGACGCCTTTTTTCAATTTTTCACCAGACAATTACCCAAACAAGCTATTAGAGAACTAGTCCCAGAGTTTAACAAAGCCGTCCGAGAATACAATAGGAACAGAAACAAATTGAAAGCCATGTTGACTCGTGGAGGTGGCATCCAACCAGAAGATAAGCTTTTTACTGTCGAAGAGAATTTAAAAAATGCGATGAGAACTTTCCAACGCATTAAAGATCTTTTGTTGGTTTATCCGAAAGTTAAAAATGAACCAGCTAGAGCTACCGCCATGAATGCAACAGCTAGAGCCGGAGTTAATATTTTAAAGGCTGCTGGATACGGTTTATCTGCAGCAATTATATTGGCCTCTTGCGCTCCTCCTCTAGCAGAAGTTGCACCTGTTCCAGATCAGGAAGATGAGGAAGAAAAGAATCCAACTCAAACAGCTCAAGATGTAATTGATGGCACACAAGAAGGGCAGGAAATTGATCCTGCTACTTTGGAGGCGCCAACTGCAGATCCTCTTTTAGAAAAAGTTGAAACTGGCCTTGGAAGCAACCCAAATTCTCAAACCTCATATGTGAGAGCACTTGAAATTCACAACAATGAATCGATGGTCCAAGCCTGCTTAGATTTTGTCAAAAGATTGGACAACCGTATTGATATTAATTACAACACCATTGGCATTAACCAATATGGTATTTGTTACGCCAAAAGTGATGACGGCAGTCAGATAATTTTTGACAAATGGGACGCCAATGGACCACTTTATGTCACCAGAGCAGCTGGCTTTGACTTATTGTCTAAACTCAATCCTCAAGCAACTGATGGCAAAACTGAGGAAGATTTTTCTTTAGAAGAAAATGCTGCTAATACTTTTGCCGTACTAAAAGATGATCAAGGCAATTTGACAGAAGTTGGCGTTGGCATCAATGGTCAATGGGGAACAACGGGATCAACCGAACTAGTCGCTACTCCTACAGCTCCATCAGCGAACAGCGAAACTGATCTGGAGGAAGAAAACTTGTTAACTAGCAATCCAGAGGTGATTTCCAGTATGGCGAGTGATGTTTTGTCAGGCAAAACAGAGTTCCCAATCGATTTAAATCCAGAACAAAACTCTGCATTAATCAAAGAGATGAATGCTCAAAGAGGGTCTAAGCCTGTTTATGTTGAGGCTGTGGATGAAAACAATAATCCAACAGTAATGTACTACAACACTGAAACTAGACAAATGGAAACTCTCAAAGGAACGTATGAGGATAACAAAGAAATCATCGATCAACATGGTTTCGATATTTATGTAGAAATTGGCCAAAACGAACAAGGTTTGACAACTTATGTGCATCCTGATACCGGAGAGGAAATTGCAGTCGAAAATAGTGGTGGCATAGATTGGGATTGGGTTGGTGATAAAAGTAATATTAATAATGGATATATAGATCCAGAAACATTAAAAAACCAATCTGTTGATTTTGCAATAAACCAAAATAATGAAAAAGTAGTGCAGGTTATAGTTATTAATAAAGATATCGCCAGTTTGGTAAGCTCTCAGGGAATGTATTTTGACTACAATTGCTTGGAAACAATAATTGTAAGAAATAAAAAACTTGGAATAAGAACATTTATTGGCCCATCTGGAGGAATGGATTTAGTTATAGAAGGTTCAAGTGAAGAAGAAGCCCTCGGAAGATTCAAATCTTCTGATCAGAGAAAAAAAATTAAAGAAAATGTGGTTTATTATGTAATATTTGAACAAAACCAACCTGAAAGCTGGGAACGATCAAAACAAACTATGGATCCACTCGAAAATGTTGCTGACGCAAAAGACACTATTGAAGAAATGCTTAGTGGACACTCTACAGATGGAGTTGTAATACTAAGATCTCCAGTAATTATTTTGAGAAAAAACAAATAAGCTTCTTGCTTTTAATCAAAAATCAGTGCTAAACTGATTGTTGAATGCATAAAAAATTGCTTTTATATTTTTCAATTTTGGTAGTTTTAGTTGGTGCTTTTCTAGCAATCTTTTATTTTTTTCAAAAAAAAGAAGAAGAAAGCCTTAAATCTTTGAGTTTCAATCCCATATCTGGAAATTGGGAAGAAACAAAAAACCCTCAAAGAATTGAGCTTAATGAAGCTGATCCAAATCCAAATAAAGATGGCTTGAATAATAGAACTGTGGTTAGAGGATATTTTGAGCAAATAAATCAGGAAAAAAATGAAATCACAATTAAAATGGCTCTACCTTTTACAGGAGAAAGTCAATACAAATTAGCTACTTTTAAACTTCCACCAGATCAAAAAACATTTTGTTCGCCTTCAACTATTGAAGATCAGATCACTGGTAAAACTCATGAAACAAAAAGTCTTGGATTTATTGTCAAGAATGGTCAAACCATGAATATTTCAAGAGAGCAACCAATTGATTTTAACAAGTTCTATGAAAACGCAAATGAAAAAACTTACGTGTTTTTACAATTGACAAAAGATTATAGTGAAAAAGAAAGCAACTATATTCAGAAAATGGTTGTTGTTGGATTATGCGATTAAAAATAATTTTACACATAATTTTTATTTTTGCCTTTTTTTCATCCACATACAATAAAACTTTTGCCTGCTGTGATGGTATGTGTGGCACTACAGACACATGCACATACTATAATTACTTTCAAGAATCTGTTTGGTTTCCAAATTGCGGATCAAACTATCAAATAGTAATTAGTTGTGAAGAAGGAAATGCTGGAAATTACAATCCCAATGACCCTCATGCTCCTTGGAGTCCTGAAGGCTATGACAACACTGTGTGTCAATACTCTTGTGAAGAAAGTGAAGGAAGTTCTGGCTCTTCAGGATATGTAGAAGAAACAAAAGAAATATACTGCGGTGACTGTGCTGGAACCAGTACTGGAACTGGAGGCGGTGGAGGTGGCGGTGGAGATCCAGAGCCAACAGCCGAGCCAACTGGTCCAGTTTACGTCTCCGGATCAGTGCAAACCGATGTGAATGCTGCTTTAAGTGGTGCTTACTGCAATCAAGCCAGCAACTCTCCTTTAAGTCTCGCTGGAATTAATATTAACGCTAATAATATTGCTAATAATTTCAATGTTGTGCCTAGTGGTGGTTCTTGGTCAATAAACACAACAAGCTCCGGCTCCAACTACACTGTTACTCTCGACCTCACTGCCCAAACCGGTGGCACCAACTATGTCTGTTCTTGTCCTGCTCCTATCGACCCAAACAACCCTTACGTCTGTCGCTACACTGGTGTAGGTTCATCCGCTTCCAACGTCAATTTCTACCTCAAAGAATACAATCTCTCCAATGATTCTTGGTTCCAAATTTTTGGTGGCAATTTGTTTAGTCTTGGTAGTGTAGCTAGCGATGTGCCTTATGATTTTTGTGAGGCAGATGGCAGCTGTCAGGCGGCTCTTTTAGTTCCGCCAGTCGGCTCTAGCAACCAACTTGCCAGTGGTTTTGCCATTGCTAGTACTGGCAACACCAACAGCTTGAGAAGTAGTGACAGCAGCAGTTCTTACCATGCCTACTTCCACCTAATCGATCGTCTTAACAACGTCAACTCCTACGGCGTTAACACCAGTTTAAATCAGCTTAATTATGACTATTTCTACAAACTGGCTGAAAATTCTCTACAAGCCATTGGTACGGGCGAAGATCTAGAACCATTACTCGCAGACTGGACTGGTGCTGCTTGGTGGCAAACTGATGAGATCAACTACATAGCAGTCGATGGCAACGTCAGCATTGATGAAAGCCAAGGCTTCAATCTAACTACTGGTCAAAAACTAGTTGTTTTTGTCGATGGCAATCTAACTATAGACGATAGTAATCCAAATGATGCTAATCGTAAAATCACTAGTGTGGATGGAACTAGCTTCTTAGCCTTCATTGTTAAAGGCAATATTCTAGTTACCCCTCATGTTGGTTATGAACTCAATCCTAGTGTACCAACTGTTCCAGCAGTAA
>DYGL01000019.1 GCA_020724725.1 Candidatus Microgenomatus sp.
AGTGATCAGCCATTTATAGCGAAACTTAACTTTTTGTTTGACTGAGCCAAAAATCGTTTCTTCATTATTCACGCCAGCAAAATCATAGAGATTAGAAGCTTCTCTCTCTTGTAAGAGGCGCAAAACATCATCTGAATAAATAATGCCCATAATGTTGCCACTATCATTGAGCACAGAAATTTTTTGGTGAGGATTGTCTAAAATTTTATTGATGACTGATTGAGAGCTGGCATCATATCTAATAGTGGCAATTTTTTTGATGAAGTTGCGAGCCGGATCTTCAGGTTTAGCAAAAATTAAATTTTTGATGGGCAGAAAACCAATTAACTTGCCTTCTTCTAGCACTAAAATAACTGGTAACTTGCCAGTTCTTTTTTCGTGTAAATTAATTTTTTCGGCAAATTCTTTAAATTTTTCTTTGGCTTCAACTTGGATGTAGTTGAGACTCATCAGGCCAGCAGCAGTTTTTGGGTCGAATTGGAGCAAAATAGAAAGAGTATTTTGTAGCTCCTCAGTCATTTCGGTTAACAATTCTTTTTGTTTGCGTTTGGGCAGAATCTGCATCAAATCAGTAGCGTCGTCAGGATCTAAGTGTTCAAGAATTGGAATAATAACTTCTTTTTTAAGGGCACCGATGAGTTGTGCTTGGACGTATTTGGAAAGTTTTAGTAAAACAAGCCTTTGTTTTTCCTGATCCAGAGCTTCAAAGATTTGTACTCTTTCTCTAGGTTTATAGGTGATGTCGCGGACGATTGATTTGATAGAATTACTTTTCATATTTCTTATCTTAAATGTTAGCACATTTGTTATAATCAAAGCCAATATGTCACCCAGATCAAAAGAGGAAATCAGAGACGACAGTCATTCCATGGATTATAGAATGAGGCTTGGTAGGAGAGAGACTCCTCAAGCTAAGGAGTTTGATCCTTATTCTGGAAGCATGGAGAATAGAAATCATTTTGCTAAGTTTCTCAGTGCAATTTTAGCCAATGAGGCCAAATCAGTTAACTTTCTCAAAAAAATGCCAGCATCTAGAAAAGAAGAGCTTAAATCAATTCACGCTCATTCTGGATTAACTTTGCAAGTTTTAGATTCTTTTTAGTTTCATGTATACTTAAAACATGATTAACTTTAAAAAGAACAAATTTCTATTTGATTTGAGCTTGTATCTTAAAACCTTTGTTTTTGCCCTACTTATTTTTCTTGGAGCTTATCTTTATTTGTCTTGGCTGAAAATTCCAGGAACTTTAAATAAAACTACTGCTGATACAGCAGCTTTGCTGGTTGCTTTATCAATGATTTTTAGCAGTCTAGGTTACTTTTTCAACTTTGCTGATCGATTAGCCATTTATCGCAAACACCTTGGTATGATTGGCTTTGGTTTTGCTGTTTGGCATCTGTTATTGTCTTGGTCAGCTTTACTCAATCTATTTAAAGTTGAGACTTGGGAAAGTGGCAAAATGTGGCCAATGTTGACCGGCTTTTTGGCTTTTTCAATTTTTACAGTGATGGCTCTTATCTCCAATCAACTGTCAACTCGCCTTTTAGGTAGCAAGCTTTGGAAAGGCATTTTACGCTTTGGCTTTCTTGCCTTAATTTTAGTCATGCTTCATGTTTTTTTCCTCAAATCAGCTCGTTGGCTAACTTGGTATCAAGAAGGCATGCAAGGGCCACCAGCTTTAAGTTTATTGGTGGTAATTTTTACCGCAATAGTCTTGATCTTGAGATTAGCTCTATGGTTCAGCTTAAGTAAAAGAAGAGCCAGATAGTTTTTTGCCAATTTTTAATCGACGAAAGTTAAGGCTGTGCCAGTTTTGTCGGCTCTGCCAGTACGACCAATGCGGTGTATGTAGTCTTCGTAGGTTTCTGGCATATCATAATTAATGACATGAGTCACATCATTGATGTCCAGTCCTCTAGAAACTACGTCAGTAGCCAATAAAACTTGAATGCGATTTTCACGAAATTGCTGGAGAGCTCTTTGTCTTTGACCTTGGCTTTTGTTGCCATGAATCGAAGCCACTTTGAAGCCTCTGCCATCCAATTCTCTAGTGAGTTTCTCCATACTGTGTTTGGTGCGACCAAAAACAATAACTTTTTGAAACTCTTCTTTGATTAGTAAATCGTGTAAAACATCAACTTTGACTTTACCTCTCACACTAACTACATCCTGATTGATATTGGCTTTACTTTCTCTAGATTTAACGACCACCATGGCTGGATTACGTAAAAAACCACTCATGATATCTTCAACTTTCTTGTTAGTGGTGGCGGAGAAAAATAAAGATTGTCTTTCCTCAGGTAGAGCAGCAATAATTTTCTTGATCTCATGGACAAAACCCATATCCAACATGCGGTCAACTTCGTCCAAAACAATGGTGTTGAAATGAGCAAAATTCAATTTGCGACGATCATTTAGATCTTTCAAACGGCCAGGAGTACCAATCACAAAAGCAGGTCTTCTTTGTAAGCGCTCAATTTGACGAGAAATTGAAGAGCCTCCAATACAGATGCTTGAGTAAATTGGTAAATTTTGACTGAAAGTCAGAAGTTCTTCTCTAATTTGTAGGGCCAGTTCACGAGTGGGAGTGATAATGAGCACTCTAGTGTCTGGATTTTTCAAAACTTTATCAATCAGTGGAATCAAAAAGGCTGCGGTTTTACCGGTACCAGTGTTGGCAATTCCAACCACGTCACGATTTTCTAAAATAAAAGGAATAACCTGATCTTGAATTGGAGTTGGCTCAGTGTAGCCTTTATGAACTAAATTAATTTTAATTTGTTCTGTAATGGCAAAATCCACAAAAGCATGTTGATTTTGGTAAACCTCTATCTTTTCTGGTTCTTGCTTGCTTATTTCAGCTTTTTTGATAAACATAGAAGGGTCAAAACTGACGATTTTTCTAGCGCCACGACCTCTATTGCCGCCCCAACCGCGGTTTCCACCACGATTAAAGCCACCTCTTCTACCACCATGAAAATTAGAATCCAAACGACGATTGTTGTTATACATATTTACTTCTTTCTTTAATCTTTTCCAAAGGTCAAAGACAAGAAGCAAAAGTATTGCGTGCTCAAACCAAATGAATTTTTTAAATTTAACGAAAGATTATTGTAGCATATTATCAAAATAAAAGCAATTATAGGACAAAAAATAATCTGCTTTACAAATTTTTATTTGTGATAAAATAAGTGTCTGTGTTTCAAAAAACTTGTGAAACACGAGTTATGTTAGAAAAAGAAGACCCTATACCTGCTCCTCATAAAAAAGCAGAAAAAACAGTTTATATTTGTAACCTTTCCGAAGATGTCTGGCCCTTTATAGAGGCAATTACTGATCCAGAAAAGAAGAGAATTGAGATTGTTGAGAACGCTAGTCTCTCTGATCGTGATTTGCTCACAACTTCTGAAGAGAGTGATTTAGTTTTTATTAGCCCCAAACCATTGCAAGAAGATTTCGTAGAATATTACAAAGATTTGTTTGGTATTCGCAAACTGGAAATCTTGGTTCCAAAAAACCATTCTGGTGAAATTTGTAAAGATATCTACGAGGACAAAGCTTTGTTCGATCAGCTGATCGAACACGCCAATCATGTTAAGAAACTAACTTTACTTAGTTACAGCACTAGTCCTCAGTTCTTGGTTTTGGTGAACCAATTGAGAGACAGGGGCATTACTGTTTATACCCCAGAATCTCCAGAGGAAGAAGATGCTTGGACAGTTAACTTTTATGGTAGTAAGTCTGGTATTCGCCAGCTTGCTCAGCAAAGCGTGGCTGATGAGCCAGATTTTCTCATGAGCGATGGAGTTATTTGTGTCAACATTGTTGATGCTGCCAAAATTGCCGCAAAAAAATACATCAAGGAAGATGGAGTAGTAATCAAGACCAATAAAGGTCATTCTGGAGCTGGAGTTTTGATTCTTAGACCTGGAGATTTGCCAATTGACTATAAGGCTTGCGAAAAAGCAATCTATGATTTATTGAAACAAGATGCTTACTGGGATAAATTTCCAATCGTTATTGAAGGTCTAATTAATGTTAATTACGCTGTTGGAGGTGGCTTTCCGAATGTTGAATTCAAAATTAACAAGAGTGGTCGCATCGACTTTCTTTATTATTGTGGTCTGAGAGTAACCAAAAACGGTGTTTTTCAAGGCGTGGAAATCAATGAAGACGTGATGAATGATCGCCTGATGACTAGAATTATTGATATGGGCTTTTTTATTGGTGAACAATATGCTGCCAATGGTTATCGTGGTTATTACGATGTTGACCTAGTGGCTGCTAAAAATGGCGAGCTTTATGTCTCAGAATCCAATACTCGTCGCACTGGAGGTACTCACGTTTACAAGACAGCTTTTAAATTAATTGGTAAAGATTTTCTCAATGATACTTATGTTTTATCTGACAACACTTGGAAATTGCCAAATGGAGTTAAGGTCAGCCTCAGCAAGCTTTTGGAAGTATTAAAGCCAGTTTTATTTGACAAGAAAACCAAAGAGGGCTTAGTAGTGGCCTCAGCCAACATGTTGGAACAAGGTCAATTAGCATACATTGTTTTTGGTCAGAATGAAAAGAATGCTTTGGAAATTGAAGCCAAGGCGCAAAAGATTTTAGCCAAGTTGAGCTGAAATAGCCATAAAAAGTGGGAATTCACTGCGTGCTCTATTTTCCATGCGAGCCATTTTACCCATACTTTCTTTATCGCTCGACCATTCTTCGATTTTTTCGATCAAAAAACCATTTTCATAAAGCATTTGACTGTAGTCCTGCAAGCTGTTGTGAAAAGACCAAGTGATTTTTTTGTTTTGTTCTTGATTTTTTTCCGAAGGATTCATGTCGATGGGAATTTTTAAAGGAGACAAATAACGATTGAGCACTCTTTGTTGTTGTTTGTTTTTTATGTCTGTTTGCCAACTGGATTGACGGGGAATGCGAAAACATGGATGGTTAAGCACAATTACGAGTCTACCACCTTTCTTGAGGTAATTGGCTGCATTTTTAATCACATTGTTGGCAAGCTCAATGTTTTGCAAAGCTAAAATGATGGTAGCCTTGTCAAATTTTTCAGTTCTAGGCTGAAGTATTTTGCTTAAGTCGCAAACCATAAATTCATGATTATTTTGTCGATTGTGTTCTTTGGCAAATTTAATCAAATCTTTTGACAGATCTAAGCCTAGGTATTTTTTGATGGGTTTGATTTTGCGAGATAAAACCCCTTGACCACAGGCTAAATCTAAGAGACTATCTTCATTTTTGAGATCAAGCAAACGCAAAACTCCAGGGATAACTATATGCTCATGATAATAATGACCGTCTTGACCAACGCTTTTGTCATACCAAGTAGCCACTTTATTCCAAGAAGTATCTTTTATTTTCTGCTTCATGCTCGTATTATAACCTGTAAGTAATCATGAAAAAAATTATCTCTGTTAGTGACCTAATGCAGCAAAAATATTCTTACGAGCTGAAAGAGTCAGAAGGGGCAAATTTTCATCATGATTTCAAGCCAGAACTCAGTCCAATGGAGATGTTGAGTTTAGGAGTTTTTGGTGGAAAGTACATGACTGACTGCGCTGCTGAGTTTCCAAAGAGTTGGTTTTCTAGTGCTAAATTGTGCCATGAATTTCATGATCCAAGTCTTAATTTTTTTGCCGTCAATGCTAGTCAACCTTTGAAAGTTTGGCAGGAAAAAGGTTGGATTTATCATGAAGATCCGCGTGGATGGTTTCAATGGTATTGCCGCTATTTTTTGGGTAGACGCTTACAAAATGGAGAAGACGAACGGCAAATTAAGCGTTGGCGACTTTTTCGTCGTCATTTAGCTCAGGTTGAGCGCAACTGCCTGCCTTTGGACTACGATTGTCGTAAGGTGCAAAGGCAGGCTTTATTGCATTGGGCTTATGATTCAAGAAGGCTTTGATTTTATTTGACAGTGACACTTTTGGCCAAATTCCTTGGCTTATCTGGGTCTAGTTTTTTGATTAAAGCCAACTCGTAAGTTAAGAGTTGAGCAACAACAATGGTGCTTAGATTAATGAATTTTTCATTGTTTGGCAATTGTATGAAATAGTCAAAGACATCCTCTTTTTCCATGGCAATTCCAATAACTTTAGCTCCTCGAGCCTGAACCTCATGAGCTGCTGAGACCATGTCTTCTCGATGTTGATCTGAAGCCAACAAGCAGATTACTGGCGTATTTTTTTCAATCAAGGCAATCACGCCATGTTTTAATTCACCAGCACTAAAGCCTTCAGCATGTAAATAAGAAACCTCTTTGACCTTAAGCGCAAATTCGAGAGCACTGGATAAAAGTTGGCCACGACCCAAGATATAGAGATCGTTTTTTCTGCGCAAAAACTTGGCCAAGCTTTGAATCTTTTTCTCTTCTTTTTGTTTTCTTAACCAAATTTCTAGTTGTTGGCAAAATTTTTCTACTTCTTGTAGAAAAGAAAAATTTTGCTTTTCTAAATAATCAACTAAGGCCATGCCAAAAAGCATATGAGCGGTTAAAGCCTTGGTGCTGGCTACCCCAATTTCTGCCCCAACATCTAGTGGATAGGCTAAATCTGCCATCTGCATAAGGGATGAGCCAGGCATATTGACTACAGAAATAATTGTGACACCTTTGCTTTTTAAGAATTCGACAGCTTCAATAGTGTCAGCTGTTTCACCACTCTGGCTTAGGATAATAGCAAGGTCATTTTTTTTAAAACTCTTGGCAAAATCATTGTAGTCATAGGCTGGCACGTGATAGACATTGTCTTTAACTCTACGTAATTGATGACTTATGCTATTGGCCGCATAACTGGCAGATCCAGCACCAACTACATATATATTTGTTGATGATTCAATTTTATTTGCAATCTTTTTTAATAATTCTTGTTTGTTTTGAATTACTTTAAGCAAGCTTTCTGGTTGTTCAAAAATTTCTTTGAGCATGAAATGCTTGTATTCTCCCTTATCAATTTCTAAAGCTTTTTGACTAATTTTTTGTAAGACTATTTTAGATCTCAAATTGCTTGTCAACTTTTGATCTAGGTGAATTAGTTCGCCATTTTCCATGACGTGGTAGAACTTGGCATCATGACTAATTGAAGCCAAATCTGAAGAGAAAAAATAATTTTCTTTTTGATCTTTGCCAACAATTAATGGAGAACCTTGCCTATGAGCCCAAACTTGGCCATTTTTGGTTAAAATCAAAATGGTATTGCGTCCAGTTAATTTCTTGATAACTCGATTTAGTTTTTCTGCCTCAATATTTTCACCACAGACTTGTTCGATTAGGGCGACAATCACTTCAGTATCAGTTTGGGTGGTAAATTTATAGCCATCTTTTTGCAATTCTTTTTTAAGCTCACTGTAATTTTCTAAAACGCCATTTTGTACCAAAGCAAAGCTTTTATTTTTGGCCAAATGAGGGTGAGCATTATTTTTTGTGACCCCACCATGAGTTGCCCAGCGAGTGTGACCAATGGCAAAAAAACTATTATCTAGAGAAATCTTTTTTACTTTGCTGATTTTACCTACATATTTTTCTAATTTGAGTTTTCCATCTTTGCTAGTAGCTATACCCCAAGAATCATAACCACGGTACTCAATTCTTTTCAGGCCAGCTAATACTTTATTAGTTGCTTCACTATCACCTAAACAGGCGTAAATACCACACATATATTATCCTTTTTTCATTGTAATTGTTGATTTTTAAGATTTTTGAGTCAAGACTTTGTTTAATTTGATCTTGATTCTTGATTGGATGGATCTTCATTTGTTTTGCAAAATCTTAACCACCCAGAGGGTCTCCGCAGATACTCTACTTTATAAATTTGAGTTTACTTGTAGGTCCGATCGCTTTTCAATCAACTTGATTAAAAAACATCCCTCTTCCTCGTCTCCTTGTTTTTTAAACAAGGCCACACGCTCAATTTTTAATTCAAACTTTCTCCTTTCTGTTAATTTTTAAAGCTTGCTTATATACTAACATAATCATGTGGCTTTTTTATGCTTTCATCATGTTTGTGGCTTCCAATGTTCTTTATTTGCTGATCCGTTTGGCCCAAAAACAGAGAATTCCAATTAGTTTTTATTCAATTATTTTATTTTTAATTCCAAGTTTTATTTATTTTTTCTTGGCTTATTTAAATCAAACTTCTTTGTTGGTTCCACTTGAATATTTTTTACTGATTATTTTGGCAGCTTTTTTCTGGAGTTATTTGGGGAACTTTTTTTCTCAAAAAGCTATTCTTTTGTCTTCTAATCCAGGTTACAGTTTAATTTTGCAGAAAAGTTATGCTGTTTTGACCACAATTATTGCTGTTTTTTTATTTGGCGCAGAGTTTAATTGGCAAAAATTAATTGCTATTTTCTCGATTTTATTTTTTGCTTTTTTAATCGCCTCTACACCAAAAAGACAACAAAATAAAAATCAGGCCTGGGTTTATTTTTCTTTACTAACCAATCTTTGTTTAGCTTTTGGCTCTTTAATTTCTAAGCATTTTCTCAACCTTGGTTTAGAACCTTTTGTTTATCTTTTTTATATTAATGTTTTTGTCACTGTTCTTAATTTTTTTGATTTTAAAAAGCAAAAAATAAGCTTGCATTTGTCTAGCAAGCAAATTTTATTGGTAATCATGATTGGAATTTTTCAAGCAATTTTCAACTTCTTTATGCAGACGGCTTACAAGACTGCTCCAAATATTGGTTATGTGGCAGCTATCAACGTCTCATCAATTATGACCGTAACTTTTTTATCAGCTCTCTTGTTTAAGGACGAGTTGTCTAGTTTAAAAATTTTTGGAATTTTTGGTGTTTTAATCAGTTTATTTTTGCTGATTATTTAGAGGTTTTCTTCACCCCAGTCGTGCAAAATTTTAATGATAGGTAGTAAAGATTTGCCTTTTTTGGTCAGGCCGTATTTAACATGAGGGGGATTGCCACCCAAAGTTTTTCTGGTGATGAGCTTGGCTTTTTTTAACTCTTTAAGTTTTTCAGAGAGTACTTTGGCAGAAATTGGTCCAATGGTTTTTTTGAGATCATTAAAACCTGTTTTTTCTTCAGTTAAATGCCAAAGGATGACTAAGCTCCATTTGCCTCCCAATTCATTTAAAAAAACTTGTAAGGGACATCTTTTTTTTGCCATATATTATGTAGTTACTTTTTAGTACCTACTTTATTTTTGTAACTACATAGCTTATTATAAAGCAATCAATAAAAATTAACAAGGAATAGACTATGTTTGATCATGTAGCAGACAGAAAAAAATTAGAGATTTTAGCCGAGAACATGAAATTGAGAAATTTCGAGGCGGTAGTGGCCAAGAATAAACAAGAAGCCTTGAGTTTCTTGCAAGAATCTATACCAAGTGGAGCTGAAGTGATGACTGCTTCTTCAACTACGCTTAAAGAAATTGGTTTTGTGGACTACTTGTCTTCTTCTGAGAGCAAGCTTATTTCTTTGCAAAATAAGATTAATCAAGAAAATGATGAAAGTAAGAGACAAGATTTGCGTAGAAAATCAGTAACCGCTGATTATTTTGTTTCTAGTGTTAACGCAGTTACAGAGGATGGTGTTTTAGTCGCGGTTGATGCTACTGGCAGTAGAACTGGAGCGATGCCTTTTGCAGCTAAGAAACTTATTTTAGTTGTTGGAGCACAGAAGATCACTAAAGATTTGGATGAGGCAATGCGACGAATTAGAGAATATGTTTTTCCCCTGGAAAATGAAAGAGCAATGAAGGCTTATGGTGCTGGTAGCATGTTTGGTAAGTGGGTGATTTTGGAAAGAGAAGCAATGCCGGGCAGAATCAAAGTGATTTTGGTCGAAGAAGCTCTTGGTTTCTAAGTTGCTTATTCACAATTTTTATAATAGACTCTAGTGAAATATGAAGCAAAAAGTTGTGACTCTTTTGTTAGTAGTTTTAATTGCTGGACTAATGTCTTTAGTGGTAATTGGCAGCAACAAAAAGGAACAACAAAGCGCAGAGCAAAAAGTTGCGGAGATTAAATCTGGCGATCCAGTTTACTATTACGGCGTTACCTGTCCTTACTGTAAAGTTGTTCAAGAGTGGTTGGATGAAAACCAAGTTTTAGATAAAGTCCCTTACACCAAAAAAGAAGTTTGGAATAGTCGTCAAAACGCTGCAGAATTAGCCAAGGTGGCCGCTAGTTGTGGCATTAATGCTAATGAGATCGGAGTGCCTTTCCTTTTTGCTGAGGAGAAATGTTTAATTGGTGCTCCAGACATAATTGCTTATTTTGAAACCAAACTGGCGGAAATGGGTTCCCCAGTAGATCCAGCCAAAAATCCACTTAACCAAGCTGCTGAAAATTTAGAACAAGTAGAGGAGGCCAGTGATGAAGCTAGTAACTAGTTTATTTTCCTTATTTGCTTTTTTAAGCTTAGCTCCTAAGGCTCAGGCTGTTTGTCCAATTTGCACAATTGCTGTTGGAGCTGGTTTGGGTTTTTCTAGATACTTAGGCATAGATGACACTGTCACAGGCTTGTGGATTGGCGCTCTTATCCTTTCTAGTGCTTTGTGGACTGCGAGTTGGCTCAAGAGTAAAACTTGGAAGATTCCTCAAAAAACTGCTGTTTCAATTATTTTCTTTTATCTCTTAGTTGTGCCACCTTTGTTTTGGATGGACATGATCGGTCATGAAGGTAATCAGTTGTGGGGTGTAGATAAAATTTTGCTTGGTACAGCAGTGGGTTCTTTGGTTTTTACAGCTGGTTTCTTTTTGGATAAATATCTGCGCTCTATCAATGAAGGTAAAGTTTTTGTTTACTTTCAAAAAGTTATTTGCCCGGTTTTATTGTTGAGTTTAACTAGTGTTTTATTTTATTTGATTACTGGTTGAAAGGTAGATTATGGCAAAAAAAGCAAAAACTCTTACTATGGATTTAGATGGTTTCATGAATAAGATCAAAAAAATGGAACATGGAGAGAAGTTGGACCTTTCTTCAGATGAAGATTTGTCGATTGCGATCATGAATTTGATTAGTATTGAAGAGCATTTATTTTTTACTGCCAATAAAACTGGCAAGCCAAGTTATTACAATTTGCTTTATGAGATTCGTGAAATTCGCAAGCAACTTTTAAAAAGAATCATCAAACAATATGAGGGTGAAGTCTGGTGTATAAGTAAGCATTTATTGGCTTCCTCTATGCGTTTAATGGAGGTTGGCACCAAAGCCTTAACCAAGGGTGATAACAAAGATGCAGAGGATTTATTCAAAAAATCTTATGATCTTTACACCTTGTTTTGGGGCCTAAACATGGGGGCAGTCAAGCTCGATGGGCTCAAACAAGATAAATCCATGGCTAGTCAGGTTAACTTGATTAGCGAAGATGAATCAGCCAAGAAAAAAGGTCAGGCTAGCGTTTTTGATAAACTCGGCGCAATGGTTAAAAAAGCGATTGATTGTTGCATTGAATAAGCGTAGACTTTTCCTTAGAAGGAGATCTTTTATGAAAAGATTCGTTTTTCCAATTTTTGCTATTTTGTTTTTTTCACTGCTTTTGCAGGAAGTTGCTGCTCAGGAAATGAGAGCAAGAGAGCCTATTGGTACTCCCACTAAAGTTAGGCAGGAGGCCAGAGAAGAATTTCTTGAGGCCAAGCAGGAAATATTGGAAAAAAGAGAAGAATTGGTGGAAATTGCTAAGGAAGAGAAGGAAGAGTTTCAAAGTAAGCGTTTGGAAAAAATGTCTGAAGTTGCTA
>DYGL01000020.1 GCA_020724725.1 Candidatus Microgenomatus sp.
ACATTGGTGCGGTAAAGAACAGCTACTTCTTGTAGTCTGTCTAGATATTTTTCTTTGATGATACTGGCGATCTTTTCTGCTTCGAGCTCGCCAGTGCTGGTTTCATAAACCTCCAATTTTTCACTGGAAGTCTGATCGGTCCACAATTCTAGAACTGGGTGAGAAAGATTTTTGGAAATGACTGAGGTGGCAGCTTCTAGAATATTTTGAGTGGAGCGATAATTTCGTTCTAGGCGGTATTCCTTGATATCTGGAAAATCATGGCTTAATCTTTCCAAATTGCGATAGTCAGCTCCTCTCCAGGCATAAATGCTTTGCGAAAAATCGCCAACAGCAAAAAGATTATTATTACTTTCTGGCAAAGGAGATTGAGCCAAGATTTTGGTTAGAAAATATTGAACTTTGTTGGTGTCTTGAAACTCGTCAACCAAGACATGTTGAAACTTGCGTTGATATTTTTCTCTAAGTTGCTCATTTTCAGCAAGTAAGTGATAACAAATCCCAAGTAAATCATCGAAATCAACAGCATTTTCATCGCGCAAGCGTTTTTGGTAACTTTTATAAACCTTGGTGGTAAAAATTTGCAAGCTATCTCGAGCTAAGTCCTTAAATTCCTCTGGAGTAATCAACTCATTTTTGGCACTACTAATTTTGGAACGTACGACTTGTGGTTTAAATTTAGCCTGATCAAAGCCATTGGTTTTGTAAATATTTTTGATCAAGGAGAGTTGGTCATCGCTGTCATAAATGCTGAAATTTTCACTAAGGCCAAACTTAGCCAGATGTCCTTCCCTAGCTTCAATGCGTAAAATTTTGGCCGATAAACTGTGAAAAGTGCCGGCGAAAGGTAGATTTTGTCCTGTGTATTCTAAAACTCTTTTTTTCATTTCTGCCGCCGCTTTATTGGTAAAAGTTACCAAAAAAATGCCAGTAGCAGGGACTGCTTTTTCTTTGACTAGATAAGCGACTCTAGTGGTTAGAACTCGAGTTTTACCACTGCCTGCCCCAGCCAAAACAATCGCTGGTCCAGCTTGATGCAAAACAGCCTGACGTTGTTCAGGGTTGAGATCATTGAGAAGGTTGGCAATTTCTAACACGGGAGCAGTTTAGCATTTTTCAGATCTTTTTTTCTTGCTAATTTCCAAGATCTTTCTATACTAGACTTAAATGAAAAAGCGCATTATTGCCAATTGGAAGTCCAATAAAACTTGGTCTGAGGTAACGCATTGGCTCAATAATTTTCCAAATGACGAAGATAGTCTAAAGACTTTAAATTCTCTAGAAATTATTTTGGCTCCACCCTATCCATTTTTGGCATTGGCACGCGATATTATTGTCGAGCGAGAGTTGCCAATTAAATTGGCAGTTCAAGACCTGAGTGCTTTTGGTAGTGGAGCTTACACTGGGGAAGTGGCGGCTTTTAATTTGCAGGATCTAAATATCGAATACGCTATTTTGGGTCACAGTGAGCGTCGTCGTTTCTTGCAAGAGAGTTCACAGTTAATAGCTGATAAAGTAGCCGAGGCAGTTAAATGGCAGATTAAGCCGATTTTGTGTTTGGATAGACCTTATTTTGCTGAGCAAGCCAAGTTTTTGCAGACTACTTTGCTAGAGAAATGTTTGTTGGCTTACGAGCCAGTTGCGAGTATTGGCAGTGGCCAAGCTGAAGACCCAAGTAAGTTTTTGGAAATTGTCAAAGAAATGTCATCAGCTTATGGCGCCAGAGAATTAATCTACGGGGGTAGTGTTAATGCGGATAATGTGCGAGCTTACCTTAGAGTTTATTCTGGAGTTTTACTAGGCGGAGCTTCTTTGGTTCTGGCTGATTTTTTGGATTTGCTCTATCAAGCCGGTAGTGCAGATTTGAGCTAAGCTTGCCAAAAGCTCTGATTTGTCATATATTTTGATCTACTGTGACTCTTAAAGAGATAATTTTACTTGGTTTAATTTTATTTTTTACTTTGTCGACTCGTCTTTTTCGCTTGGATTACCCCAGTCAAATGTATTTTGATGAGGTTTATCACGTACCAGCGGCGATGATGATGAGTGTTGGTGATTTTTCTAGACCTTTTGATGCGCAGCAAGCAAGTTATGATGGTCAAAATGTGGCCGACTGGTTGCATCCACCGCTCGCTAAATATTTCCAGGCTGGAGCGATGTCTTTGTTTGGTAAAAATCCTATGGCTTGGCGTTTGCCAAGTGTTTTTTTTGCTACTTTAGCTATTTTAGTTTTTTATTTTCTCGTCAAACATTTAGGACTTCAGTTTTTTTTCAAACATTTGTCGGTTGGAGAGCAAGTTAATAAGAGTGTGAATTTGAGTTTGGTGGCTAGTTATTTTTTGAGTTTGAGTGGTTTGTTTTTGGTGCAATCTAGAATTGCCATGAATGATGTTTTTTTGTTGTTTTTCTTGATTTTAGCGATTTTTGTTTACTTTGTTTATCTAGATCAAAAGCGCTATTTATTCTTGTTTTTGACTGGTTTGTTTTTAGCTTTAGCCTTGAGTGTAAAGTGGACGGCTTTTTGGTTTATTCTTTTGCTTTTGATTCGAGAAGTGGCAAGTATTAAAAGCTACCGCGAATTACCTTTTTTACTTTTTTGTTTTTTGTTGACGCCGGTTTTCAGCTATGTTTTGAGCTATTTACCAATGTTTATGGCGGGAAATCATCTGAGCGATTTTCTGATTTTGCAAAAAACCATCCTTTTATCTCATTTAAGCAATCCAAGTTTCCATCTTTATAGTAGTGATCCGCTTAGTTGGTTGATCAATTGGCGACCAGTTTGGTTTTTTACCAGCAATTCTTGGTTGTCGGCTGGTTTTGTTGCCAATATCTATGCTCTTGAAAATCCTCTCTTAAATTTTTATTTATTGCTCACTTTTGTTTTGGTTTTTCTTTCTTTGCTTAAAAGAGACAGGCTCTCTTTGGCGAGAAAAACTATTTGGTTGCTATTTTCTTTTTATTTGGCGAGTTTTTTGCCATGGATTTTTTTCTCGAGACCAATGTTTCTTTATCATTATCTGCCAGCCCTGCCATTTCTAATTATTTTATTGGCTTATTTTTTGTTAAATTTCCTAGAAAAAATTACTGACTTATCAAAAAGAAGAGCTTTATTTTTTAATCTTTTATTTTGGCCGTTTTTTTTCTTTTTAATTTTTTACCCACAATGGACCGCTTGGCCGGTGCCAGAGAGTTTTGCTGATATTATTTATTTTGCAATCACCAGCTGGCGCTAAAAATTTCAAGCGAGCTTTTTTGAGTTCCAAGAAATGATGAATTTATGAGAAAATGAACAAACAATTATGAAAATTGCAATTATTGGTGCTGGATTTGGAGCTTTAGCAGCTGCTTTTGACCTCAGCAAATCTCTAAATGATGAGATTGAAATTATTGATCCTGGCAGTTCTGCAGGAGGCCTAGCTGCTGGCTTTGAGGAAGAAAACTGGGAGTGGTCGCTAGAAGAACATTATCATCATGCTTTTGACACCGACAAGGCTTTAAAGCAATTTCTACAAGATTTGGGTTTGCGCGAAAAACTAGTCTATAAAAGAGTGAAAAGCTCGACCCTGTACCATGGCAAAATGCACCAAATTGACTCTCCTCTTTCTTTATTAAAATTTAAAGAAATCTCTTTGTGGTCCAGAATTCGTACTGGGGCAGTTTTGGCTTTTTTGAAAATTTTGCCAAATGGTATTGTCTTAGAAAATTTCAAGTCTGGCCAATTTCTAAGAGCAACTATGGGTCAAGAAGCTTGGCAAGTGATTTGGGAGCCTCTTTTTGTGTCTAAATTTGGTCGTTTTAGTGAGGAAGTTAACCTTTCTTGGTTTTGGGCTAGAGTGAATCCTCGCACTGCAGCCTTGGGCTATTTTGAGGGTGGCTGGAAGCATTTAGCTGATTTGATTGTTAAAAAACTGCAAAAATCCGGAGTCAAAGTCTCTCTTTCCAGTCAAGTGCAAAAGATTACTAAGGTAGCAGATGGTTTTATGTTAAACATCAAACATAATGGTCAAGAAATCAATCGTTCTTACGATTTGGTCATTTCCACTCTCTCTTCGCCTGTTTTTGCTAAGTTAATTGATTTGCCAGAGTTAAAGAAAGCTAAGCTAATGGGTTTAGGAGCAATGACGATGTTGCTTCGTCTAAAGAAAAAATTACTCAAAGATGGCACTTATTGGCTGAATGTTAATGAGAAGAATTGGCCTTTTGTAGCCATTGTCGAACATGACAATTATATTTCTAGTGCTCATTATGGTGGAGAAAGCTTGGTTTATTTGGGTCGTTATTTGCCTAGCACTGACGCAGAATATCAAAAAACGAGCAGAGAACTTTTAGCAGATTACCGACCCTTTTTGCAAAAAATTGATCCAGATTTTGACCAAAATCTAATCGAAGCCAAGCTTTATAAAGCTCCTTTTGCTCAGCCAATTAGTTTTGTTGGTCAAAGTAAGTTTTTACCTTCTTTTAATACAAGTCTAAAAGGTTTGTATTGGGTGTGCATGCAACATGTTTACCCTTTTGATCGGGGGATTAATCACGCCATCTCTAAGGCTAGACAGCTTGTGAAGCATGTTAGAATGGAAAATTCTTCTAAAACAACTTTATGATTCAAGAAAAAATAAAAATCGGTTTTGATATGGATGGAGTGATTCTTTTTAATCCGAGTCGTATTTTTCGTGGTCTAATTTCTAAAAGCAAAAAAGCTCATCTAATACCTCGTCAGGAGTTGGAGTTTTACCACCCAAATTCTCCTTTAGAAGATCTTTTATGGCTAATAATTCACAAGAGTAGTTTTAAGTTGGCGGCTGGTTTCAAGCAGCTAGAAAAATTAGCTAGCGACAATCGTCTAGAATTGTACGTGGTTAGTGCACGCTTTGCTTGTTTGAGTTCTGATACCAAAAGATGGCTTAAAGTAATCAATCGAAATAAGATTTTCAAAAAACTTTATTTTAATGATCAGGACGAACAGCCACATTTATTTAAAGAAAGAATGGTTAAAGAGTTAAAGCTTGATTATTTTGTTGAGGATAATTGGGATGTGGTTTCTTATTTGGCCAAAAATCAAAAACGCACCAAAATTTGGTGGTTAAGTAATTTTTTGGATCGTGAAATTGATTATCCTCATAAATTTTTTTCCTTTCAAACTGTAACTGAAAAAATTGCCAAGCTTTTGTTATAGTAAACATCATGTTGTTTCACGATCTTACCCTGCTTGTTTGGATTGCCTTTGTTTTATTGTTGTTGCAATTAGTAGCCTTGCCTTTAATTTTTTTTGTTGCTTCTAAATTTACTTTTCTCAAAGATGCGGCTTGGGGTTTTGGCAGGATTTTTTCACTCTTACTCTTGTCACTTTTGGTTTGGAATTTGGCTTTCCTAAAAGTGCCGATCAATACTCATTTAGGAGTTGGAATTTTATTTTTTATTTTGTCTTTATTTTCGCTCTATGTGTCCTGGGCTTTTTTTCTGAGCAAAAAGAATTTTTTGCAAAAATTCTTACAAAAATTTGGACGAATTATTTTGATTGAGGAAATTATTTTCTTTCTGGCTCTGGTTTTTTTATTTGTAGCGCGTAGTTTTCAACCAGAGATTTTAGGCTTGGAAAAATTTATGGACGCTGGTTTTATTCAAGCTTATTTAAAATCTCCAACTCTACCAGCTTTTGATATTTGGTACGCTGGCTCGAGCATTAACTATTATAGTTTTGGTCAGTTTTATCATTCAATCTTGGTGCAACTTTGGCAAATTGATTTGTCTTATGCTTATAATTTGCTTCTCGCTGCCCTTTTTGCCTTGCTTTGTGTGCAGCTTTTTTCTTTGGCTTTTAATCTGCGATTTAATTTAGGCAAAAGTAGTTTTAAAGCGGCAGTTTTTGCTGGTGTTTTTGCGGTGTTTTTAGTAGCTCTGGGTGCCAACGGTCATACTTTGTGGTACTTTTTCAGTAAAGGTAGTTTTGCTGGATACTGGTATCCTGACGCAACGAGGTTTATAGAGCGCACAATTCACGAGTTTCCTGCCTATAGTTTTGTCGTTTCCGATTTACATGCTCACGTTTTGTCTTTGCCAATTAGTTTGCTTTTGTTGCTTTTGGTTTTTATTTGGCTTAGGGAGGTTTTAGCTCTTCCTATAAAAAATTTGCGTAAAATTAAATTATTGTGGAGAGCAAATTTTTTCTATTTAGCTTCGCTAATGGGAATTTTGTTTGGTGTGCTGGTCATGACTAACACTTGGGATATTTTAATTTATGGAGCCCTTCTCTTTTTAATTGGCATATTTCTATTGTTTAAAAATAAATTTTTCTTTGGGCCACTGGTGCTGTCAGCCATGAGTGTTTTGATTGGTACAGCTTTATTTTCTGCTTTTTGGCTTTTAAATTTTACGCCAATTTCTAATAGTCTGATGCTGGCTCAAGAGCACACTCCTTTTTGGCAGCTTTTAGTACTTTGGGGACCTCATTTATTTTGGGCTACTTTATTGCTTTTTGTGATTAAGCCCTTTTTTTCTATCAAGAAAATAGAACAAGCTGCGCCAATCCTAATTGCTTCTTTATTTATCCTGGTTATTTTTCTAATAATTTTTCCAGAATTTTTCTATTTTAAGGATATCTACACTACCTATCCCAGAGCCAACACGATGTTTAAATTGGTTTTTCAAGGCTTTATGCTTTTGGGTGTTCTGGTTGGTTTATTTTTTAGTTTTATTTTATTTGAAAAGAGTCAGCAAAAAAACTTTTTTGCTTGGCGCTTATTTGATCTTCGATCAACTTTGGCTTTTAAGAAGAAAAAAATATTTCTTTTAAAGGTTCGTCTAAGGCAATTTTTTTTGCTACATTTGCCAATTAGTCTTTTCTTGTTCTTTTCAACTTTGGTTTATCCTTACTTAGCTTACAAAAACTACTATGGCAACTTCAAAAATTATCAAGGTTTAAATGGCTTGGCTTGGTTTGAGCGCAAATATCCTGATGATTATGTTTTACTTAATTATTTAAAAAATAATGAAAGTGAACAAGTTAACATTGTTGAAGCAGTTGGTGAGTCTTACACTGAGTTTGCTAGAATTTCTGCCTTTTCTGGCATGTCAACAATTTTGGGCTGGCGAGTTCACGAGTGGCTATGGCGAGCTTCTTGGGATGGCCCGGCTAAACGCACAGGAGTAGTGGAGAAAATTTACAATAATCCTACCAGTCCAGAAGCAAAATCTTATCTGAGTAATTATCAAATCAAATACATCGTTGTCGGTAGCAAAGAATACGAAGCCTACAAACTAATGGACCTTGAGGGTTTGGTGTCTCTTGGTCCAGTAGTGGCTGTGTCGGGTAAAAGTTACCTAATTAAATTATTCTGATTTAGTTTAATTCAAAAGTTACAGTGACTGTTTTACTGCTTAAGCTAGAGCCTGGTTCTAGGTTGGCATCAGTGATTGATTTAGCACTACCCATGGCCATAGGCATAGCACTTTCGTAAGCAGCATAAAAAGGATAGTTGCCACTTTCTGTAACGGAGATCATTTTGCCAACTGATTGTTGATTGCTCTTGGCAATTCTTTCAGCTTTTTCTCTGGCGTTGGCTACAGCTTCAGTTAGCAATTCATCGTTAGATTGAGCTAAGTCATCAACGCTAAAGTTTGGTCCATAGACATAGTTGGCTCCACTTGAGTTGAGGATGGCCAAAAGTTCCTCAGCCTTAGCTACATCTTTCAATTTAATAGTGACAGAATTATTGGCGCGCCAATCCCCTTTTTTAGCATTGCCACGATCAGGAGCTGGATAGATCATTATTTCTGCTTCATATTCAGTTTCTTGATAAACACTGGCATTTTCAGTTTTAATATCTTGGTCTTCAATGCCAAAAGCCTTGACCTTGGCGATCAATTCATTCATGGCTTCATTAGCTTTGTTGAGGGCATCTTCTTTACTAGCCTCAATACTTTCTACACCGGCGGTAAAAGTAGCGATTTGGTTGGCTCGTTCTTCCTTGGCAGTGCCACTGACAGTAATGGTAGCACTAGGACGCATTTCCAAGGTTCCCCAATGTGGCTTGAGGCTGGTAAAGCGAGTGATGGCGATTAAGCCAACCACTAAAATAAAAGCGAATAATAAGTTACCTTGATTTGGTTTTTCATTCATAATATTTCTATTCTACGACACTACCAGCTGGACTGGCAAATGGTGCTATGTTAGTCGAGGCAGTTGAGGCAGTGGCACTCATGCTAGCCTCATTTAAATTGCCATTTAGTTTTTCTTGAATGACGCTAGCAGTGGCTTCATTTATTTTTTCTTCTTCTGGTTCTATTTTAATATTTTTGGCCAAGTTGATGGTGATTTTGGTTTCATAGCCTTCTAGGACTAAAAAACTATGGTCTTGAGCTTCGTAAGAGGGCAAATTAACAGAAAAATGATGATCTCCAGGAACGACTTCTTCAATAGTGAGAGGCGAAAAAGTTACTTCTCGATTGTCAAAGGAAATAAAAGCATTTTCTGGGTAAGTTTCGAAACTCACTGAAGAGTTTTTATCAGTTCTTTTGCGAAGTTCAAAAACAGTGCTAGAGCTATTTCTCGGAGTTTCTCCAGGATTATAGACAACAATGGTAAGAGTGCCTTTTTCTAGATAAATTGGTAGGTTGAGACTGCTTTTATTGGCTTCATCTGGAACAATTTTTAAAATGTATTCACCACTTTGGAGCTTATTTTCTGTCAAAGGGGCTTTGCCTAGATAGTTATCATCCAAAAAAACTGAGGCGCTTTCACTTAAATACTCGATTTGCAATCCAGCACGGGAATTTTTTTTGAGAGGATCGGCAAAAATGAAAAGCATGACCACACCAAGCAACAACAAAGAAGATAAAATCAGTAGGATTTTATTTAGCATAAAAATTCAAAACTAATATCTAGTATATCAGTTCTCTTTGTTTTGGATTTTTTACTTTTCTAAGGCAATGGCCAAGACTTCAGCTACGTCACTCACTGGTTTGAAATCAATTTTGTTTTGCACCAGTGGTAGTATTTTTTCTAAGTCACGCTCATTTTCTTTAGGAATGATTACCACCTTACTGCCAGCATTATAGGCAGCAATGGCTTTCTCTTTAAGTCCACCAATGCGTAACACTCTTCCGCGTAAAGTAACTTCGCCAGTCATGGCTACTTCGCGACGTACAGGTTTTTTGGTAAAAGCAGATACTAGGGCTGTAGTGATAGTTACGCCAGCAGAAGGTCCGTCTTTAGGTACTGCTCCTTCCGGGACATGAATATGAACGTTTGATTGGTTGATTTGTTTAATATCAATTCCTAGTTCTTGATGATGAGCGCTGACATAAGTTAGAGCAGCTTGAGCTGATTCTTTCATGACCTCGCCCAATTGACCAGTTAGTTTGATCTGCCCTTTTCCTGGTGAAAGAGCAACTTCCACAAAAAGCACATCTCCACCAACGCTTGTCCAAGCTAAACCAGTTGCCAAGCCAACCTGACTTTTTTCTTCAGTTAAACTCTCATCAAAAATGGCTGGGCCAAGGTATTTTTGGAGTTTTTTTTGATCTACATTGATTTTTTTCTGTTTACTTTCCAATAGTTCTCTTGCTACCTTACGCATGATTTTATTGATTTGTCTCTCAAGGTCTCTCACACCTGCTTCTTTAACATAGTTTTTAATAACTTTCTTGAGAATGCTGTCAGCAATTGTCAGTTGGCTTTTTTTGAGAGCATTGCCAAGAATTGCTTTGGAGAGTAAATAGCGCTTAGCGATTTCAAATTTCTCTTCAGCTGTATAGCCAGAATAGTGAATAATCTCTAAACGATCTAATAAGGCTGGTGGGATGGTTTCCAAATTATTGGCGGTAGCAATAAAAAGCACTTTAGACAGATCAAATGGCATATCTAGATAATGGTCTTCAAAAGCATGATTTTGTTCAGGATCTAAAACTTCTAATAAAGCCGAGCTAGGATCACCGCGAAAATCATTACCTAACTTATCAATTTCATCTAGCATAAAAACTGGATTGAGGCTTTTTGCACTGCTGATAGCTTTAATGATGCGACCAGGCATAGCGCCAACATAAGTGCGGCGATGACCTCTAATTTCAGCTTCATCTCGCACTCCACCTAGAGAAATTTTGGTAAAATCTCTGCCTAGAGCTTCGGCTATACAGTGACCAATGCTGGTTTTACCTACACCAGGAGGTCCGACAAAACAAAGAATAGTTGGAACACTATGTGACTGAGCTTTGAGAGAACGAGTTTCTTTTTTCTGTCTAAGTTGTAGAACAGAAATGTATTCCAAAACACGATCTTTTACATCTTCTAGGCCATAGTGCTCTCGATTTAGAATTTCTTCAGCTTTTTTGATATCAATGACTTTATTTTTGAGCTTGCCAAAAGGAAGTTCCAAAACCAAATCCAACCAATTGCGGATGTAAGATCCTTCTGGATTGTTGGGTGACATCTGTTCTAGTTTCTTGATTTCTTTTTTGATCTTATTGGCAGCTTCAATTGGCAACTTAGCTTTTTTGAGCTTGTTTTCGTATTCACTAATGACTTCTTCTTCCTCATCGATTTCACCCAGTTCTTTTTGGATGGTGTGCAGTCTCTCGCGTAGAATGCTCTCACGCATGTGTTTATCGAATTTGGCTTGGGTTTTTTTGGAAACGTCTTTTTCGATTTCTAGAACTTTAACTTCTTTAGAGAGATAAAAAATAATTTTTTTGATTCTCTTTTTTACATCAGTAATTTCTAGAATTTCTTGTTTTTCTTTGGTGGAAAGATTGAGAGTGCTGGCGACTTGATCGGCCATTTCTCCTTCATTGACTCCGCTAAGCAACTTAATGAAGTTGAGAAACTCGATTTGTTTACCCATTTGAACTGTTTGCTTGAAAAGTTTCTGCAACTGATTGCTTAAAGCAGTAAGTTCTTCATCTTTTTGAAAAACATCATAAGCTTTCTCAACATTAGCCACAATGAAGGGGCGATTTTGTACAAAACTCAGTACCCTCACTCTGCCAATACCTCTTACGAGAGCACTAACACTATCTTCAGTAGAAATGGTTTTCTCAACAATGGCTAAGGTGCCAAATTGGTATAAGTCGTTACTTTTAGGATTTTCGAGATTTGATTTTTTTTGTGTGAGTAGCACTACGTATTGATTCTCTGCTTTGCCTTGGTTGATGGCTTTGAGAGAAAGTTTGCGGCCAAAGGTCAAAACTGATTCTGTAGAAGGAAAAAGCACGCCTTCACGGATAGGAATGACAGGTAAAGTTAGTTGACTAACTGGTAGCGATTTTGCAGTTGGTA
>DYGL01000021.1:0-7454 GCA_020724725.1 Candidatus Microgenomatus sp.
GCCAATAAAACGGGTGATTTTTTGATCAAAAACAACTTGCTCCAGCAAAAACCTGATCGTCGCCAATGTCTATTAATTGGTGACACTCTTGAGGATGCCAATATGGTGAGAGGTGTTGATTTTGATTCAATTTATAAGGTGGCTTTTAGCGATCACAATCAAAATCATTTTCAAGAGAAGTTTGATTTGGTTTTGCCAAAGAATGGTTCTTATCAACCAATCATTGACTTGCTTGCTTGAGCTTGAAAATAAGGTAGAATATAGATCATCTAAAGTTGGTCTTTTAGCCGAGATGGCGGAATTGGTAGACGCGTAGGTCTCAAAAACCTATGAAGGCAACTTCATGAGGGTTCGATTCCCTCTCCCGGCACCGTCGAGCAAACTTGCCCGACTAGTCCTCGAAGAGGGCACAGTCAAATTACCCCTTACTTATCCACTTGCAATAGTTTTTTATTTTTGATATTTTCTAAGCTTCGTTAAAAAAACAAGGAAGGATTCTCTATGATGGAAGGACTTTTAAAAGGAAGACCAGACTCATTTTTTGGAAATAGAAATCAAGTTTCTAAGGAAAGTGATGATGAGCCAAAAATAGACAGGGTCTCTACTGGTGGAGGTGAAGAAAACGGTCCAGTAACTCCACCAGATAAACAAAACGAAGTTGATGATAGTATGAAAAGAAAACCTGGAGAATCCACTGAAGATTGGATTAAAAGGCTTAATAGGGAACATGGCAGTAAATAAGCGTGGTAAAATGTAATCCTTGAGTTTATGCTGCCAATTCTTTTTGAATTACCTTTCTTTCGCCTCAAATCTTTAACCTTGTTGGCTTTTTTAGCTCTTTTTTTCTCAGCTTTTATTTTTTGGCGCAAGGGTAGGGAAGAACATTACAATACTTTTGAGATTTTTGATGCATTTTTACTTTCTGGACTTTTTGGGTTTATTGTTGGCAGACTGGCTTTTATAGTTTTTCACTGGTCTCTTTTTGAAAATAATGTTCTACAAATTTTTAACATCACAGGTAAGCCTGGTAACGAACCTTTGGTTGCTTTGACCGCAGCTGTTTTCTATCTTTATCGTCGATCTAATAAAAATAAGTGGGATGCTTTCGAAATTTTGGACTTTTATGTAACAGGAATTAGTTTGGGCATGGTGTTTGTTTATGCTGGTTTTTTTCTGGACGGTAGTTATGGAGGAACTTTCACACAGATGCCTTGGGGAGTAATTGCCCTTGGTACTTTTGAAAAAACACATCCCACTCAGCTTTATTCTCTGTTTTATTATCTATTTGCCTATATTTATTTAAGCAGAATGGAATATGTTTATCGCACCCTAGAATGGTATCGTAGTGGTAAAAAAACTGCTCAATCTGGTTTTTTGTTTAGTACTTTTTTGATTTTGACAGCCTTGTTTCACCTAATTACCGGTCCGACTCGCTTGCCAAGCCTCTTTTTCAATGGGGTTGTTTTGGATTATTTTGTTTATTTGTTGGTTTTGATTTTTGGTTTGGTTCTGCTTTATAGAAGATCAGGAAGATCGTTTAAACTTTTCGCTAGGCACAAATCATGAATTTAGAAATTTTGTTTGAGGATCAAGATTTGCTGGTGATTAATAAACCTAGCGGTTTGGTGGTAAATAAGGCAGAGACAGTTAAGGAAAAAACTCTCCAAGATTATTTGCTAGAAAAATTTACCAAAGCTTACTTTCAAGCTTCTTTTTGGGAGGCAAAAAATGATTATCAAGCTATGATTCCCGCTGATTTTGTCAGTGATTTTGGCGATCCATTAGCTATTTGGCAAGAGAGAATAGGCGTTGTTCATCGTTTAGATAAAGACACTAGCGGTGTTTTGCTTTTGGCTAAAAACCCTGGCGCCCTTGTCAACCTTCTAGCTCAATTTAAAAAACGCCAAACTCAAAAAACTTATTTAGCTTTGATTCATGGCAAGCTTAGTCAAAAGAGTGGAGAAATCAATGCTCCTTTGGGTCGTAATCCTCACAATCGATTGAAGTTCGCTGTTGATAATAATGGGCGACCAGCACTGACACGTTACAATGTTCTACAAGAATACGATGTTTTAAATCCAGAGACATTAGCTCTAGTCGCTCAAAATAGCAAAACCAAGCCTAAAAAAATTCAAGAACTTTACCAGGCTGGTTTTTCGTTGATACAACTAGAACCTAAAACTGGTCGCACACACCAAATTAGAGTGCATATGGCAGCCATGCAACATCCTTTAGTTGGCGACCAACTTTATTCTGGCAAAAAAAGAAGTAAATTTGACACCTTTTGGTGCCAGCGTCAATTTTTGCACGCCTTATCTTTGGAATTTACCCATCCAAGAAGCCAAAAGCAGCTCAAAATCGAAGCCCCCTTGGCAAAAGACTTGCAAAATGTTATAATGAAACTTAGTTAACAATTAGATAAGAGTGCGAAAAGACGTTTAGTTTTTCGTATTCCCAAGCAACAATCCTGATTTATTAAATCAGGGGGATACCAAGCGAATAGGAAAAAGTAGACGTCTTTTTTGTTTTAAGGAGCTAAATCTATGCAGTTTACAACAATTTCTTTCCCTGGTGATCCGGCTAAGTACATCACGCCTACTTGGGATCAGCTTGATGAGCTTACTCTACAAATTGCAAGACAAATCAAGGCTTCAGCTGAAAATTTTGATTTAGTGGTGGCTTTAGCCAAGGGGGCTTGGCCCATGAGTAGATCTCTAGTTGATTACTCTCAAATCAAAGAATTAGCTAGTTTGGGAGTCAAGTTTTATAAAGGTATTAATGAACGCCTAAAACAACCAAGCATTTATCAAGAACTACCGGTGGAGGTGGAAAATAAAAAGATTCTTTTATTTGATGATGTGGCTGACACTGGTGAGTCTTTACGTTTTGCTAAAGACTACTTGTTAAAGCAAGGAGCCAAAGAAGTTAAAGTAGCTAGCTTGCTTTATAAGCCATGGTCAGTGGTTGAGCCTGATTATTATGGAGCAACAACTGAGGCTTGGATTATTTTTCCATTTGAAAGACGCGAAATGATTGATTTGCTTCAGGCAACTTGGTCTAAACAAGGCCTTGATCAGCAGGCTATTTTGCAACGTTATCAGCAATTGGGTTTTATGGAGGTTTATCGAAGTGTCTGTTGAAGTCATAAACTTGACTAGAATTAAGGCTGAACAGGCGGCCAGAATTGAGCGCCGCCGAAATTTGCAGGAAGCTTTTGCCGACATTTCTCACTTGGTAGTTAATACTGGCACACACATGAAGGCGGAGGCTGCGGCCAATATTGCTGCCAATCTAGTAAATCCCAACATTAGACTCGATTCTGATCGAGTAATTATTCAGCCCTCCAAAAGGGAGGAGCCGACTAGTCTTTTGGCGATTAATGTGGCTCGTTTCAAAGCCGAGACGGCTCGTCAAGAATATGTTGAAAAAAAAATGAAAGAGCCTGATTTCTTTTTTGAGCAGCTAGCTTATGTTATCTATTATGGGGGCGATATTAATAGTTTTAGTGAAGATTCAGAAACTGGAATAGTAGTTGCTAATCACAAAAAATCTAGAGAATACCCTGTTTCTTTGCCAGAATCAGAATATGTTAAGTTGCGCACTAAACTTTATAAACACTATGTCAATCCACCCAGCGGTAGAGTAAGAATGTTTTGGGATATCTCAGAAGAGATTATAAATGGTCAAGAACATGATTTTACTGATTGGATTGAAGTGATAGCTAGTCCTTTAGATGCAGAACTTTTGGAAATTTACCTAGCTGAAGCTGTAGCTGATGGTAAAATTCTTAATTCTAATACTCATATGGCGGCTTTTGAGATGTTATGTGAGAGTCACAAGATTGAGACTGTATCTAGATTGCCTTATGAATTGAGAAGAAAAGGCTACAAATTTGCTGACTTCCGTCAATCTCCCAAGCCAGAAGAATTATTGGCGATTAGACGTTCGATCAATAATAACCAGCCAGTTTACGTGGCTTAAAGTTTGGGTTAGAATCGCTCTTATGTTTAAAGCTGCGTTTCACTTCCAGCTCTCCTACGCCACTCTCTAAGGGTAATTTTTCCTAAGGCCATTTTTGGCAAAATTTTTGTGCTTTTTGATAAAAAGCTCTATTATTATTTTAGACAGAAAGATTTTAGAAATGAAAACTAGAGAACACAAACTAGATTTATTATTAGCAATTTACATCACTTCCATCGTGGCGGCCGAATTAATGGGTGCCAAAACTTTTCCAATATGGATCTTTAATGCTTCAGTGGCAATTTTTACTTTGCCGATTACTTTTATCATTAATGACGTGGTGACGGAGGTGGAGGGTAGAGCTAGAGCCCTGAGTTTTATGCGTAGCACCTTTTTTATTTTGCTTTTCTTGGCAGCCTTTAATTTGTTGGCTATTAGTTTGCCACCAAGTACTAGAGCAGCAGCTTTTGAACCGGCTTATCAGACTATTTTTGCCAAGTCTTTACGCATCACCATTGCTAGTTTGACAGCTTTTTTTGTGGCAGAACGTTTGGATATTTATGTCTTTAGTAAAATTCGCGCTCGTTTAAAAAACAGTGGTTTGTGGTTGCGTAGCAATATTTCAAATGTGGTCAGCATGTTCTTTGACACCAGCATTTTTATGTTTTTGGCTTTCTTTGAACCTGGCAACGCCAAATTTGTCTGGTCTTTAGTTTTACCTTATTGGGGACTAAAGTGTCTTTTCTCAATGGTGGAAACGCCAGTGACTTATTTAGCTGTTAATTGGCTGAAGAAATCAAAATAATTTTTAATCAAAATATAAAGGAAAAACCAAATGCAACAAAAAAACCTCAATCCAGATCCAATCTTCGAGCTGGTCAAAAAAGAAGAAGAGCGCCAAAAAGAAATGATTGGTCTTATTCCTTCAGAAAACCATAGTTCTGAGGCAGTGCGTAGCGTGCTGTCTTCTTGTTTATCAAGCAAATATGCCGAAGGTTATCCTAAACGTCGTTACTATGAAGGTAACCAGATTATTGATGAGATTGAGATTTTGGCTCAAGAGCGACTCAAGAAATTATTTGCTGTTCCGCACGTCAATGTCCAGCCTTATTCTGGTTCACCAGCCAATTCGGCGGTTGAATTTGCCCTGTTAGAAGCAGGCGACACCATGATGGGCTTGGCTTTGAGCAGCGGGGGCCACTTAACTCATGGCCATCCTAAAGTGACTTTTTCTGGGCGTTATTTCAAATCTGTGCAATATGGTTTGGATCAAAACGCTCGCATTGATTACGAACAAGTTCGTCAGTTAGCGCTAGAGCATCGACCAAAATTGATTGTCGCTGGGACCACGGCCTATCCTTTTGCTCTAGATTTTCAAAAATTTGCAGCCATTGCTGATGAAGTAGGAGCCTATCTTTTGGCTGATATCTCTCATATTACGGGTTTAGTTGCGACTGGAGAGCATCAGAGTCCGGTGCCTTACGCTCACGTAGTGATGTCAACCACTCACAAAACCTTTCGCGGTCCACGTGGTGCCATGATTATGGTGACACAAAAAGGTTTGGACAAAGATCCAGATCTAGCCGATAAAATCGACAAGGCAGTTTTCCCAGCCTTGCAAGGTGGGCCTCACAATGAGACCACAGCCGCTATTGCGATTGCGGCAGCGGAAGCTTTGCAACCAGAATTCAAACAATATGGCAAGCAAATTCGCTTAAATGCTCAAGCTCTGGCTTCGGCTTTGCGAGAGGCAGGCTTAAAATTGGTGGGCGATGGTACAGACAACCATTTATTGCTCATAGACTTGACGCCTTTTGGTGAGGGTTTTGGCACACAAGTGGCTTTTGCTTTGGATGTGGCCGGCATTTATGCCAATCGCAACACTATTCCAAGCGAGCCTTGTTCACCTTTCTATCCTTCTGGTTTGCGCATTGGCACACCTCTAGTAACTACCAGAGGTATGAAAGAGCAAGAGATGACAAAAATTGCTCAATGGATTGGGCGGGTAGTCGACCATATAAAAACCGAACAATTGCCGGTTGAACAAGCTGCGCGTCGCGCCTTTTTGCAAGATTTTAAGAAACGCATGGCCAAAGACGAGGTACTTTTAAAAATTAGGGCAGAAGTAAAGGAATTGGCCAGTACTTTCCCATTATTTGCTTGGTAATTCGTTTGGTAGAATGGCTAAGAATTAATATGACCCTAATTTTCAATGGAGAACAGCTAGCTAAGCGCAAGGCCTTGAAACTCAAGGCTAAGGTCTTGGCTTATCAGGCTAAAGAAATACAGCCCAAGATTGCAGCGGTTTTTTTTAAGGAAGATCAAGCCAGTGCTCTTTACACGACGCTCAAAAAACAAAGCGCCGAAGCTCTTGGCATAGCTTATCAGGCTAAAGCCTTTTCTTTTGCTGATAGTGTGAAAGTGATTCAAAATTATCTCGATGATTTGAACCAAGACCCAAGTATTACTGGCATCATCATTCAAAAACCATGGACTAAAAAATGGCTAGAAGCTGTGCCAGGTGGTGATTTTGCAAGCTGGTGGTTTGGTTTGGTGAGTCACATTGCAACCAAAGAGTCCCATGGTGTTAATAAGGACGTTGATGGTTTGGCTCCAGCCACTCTGGCTGCAATCAAAGCGGGAACCTGGATGGAGCAAGGCATGGTTTTGCCAGCCACTGCTCGAGCAGTCTTGTCTATTTTAAAAGACTATCGTGAACAAGTTGATCATGATTTTTCTTATTTAACTGAAAAAATCCTTATCATTGGCCAATCAGATTTGCTTGGCAAACCTCTTTATTGGCACATCAAAAAGCTCATGGAAAAGGGAGCGAGTATTCCAGCAACTTTTGGAGAGGCCTGCCAAATTGCCCTTGACGAAGCCCAGAATAGTAACAAAAAATGCGAAGTTAAATTGGTTGGTAAGCAGGGATTAGAAGACATAATTGAACAAAGAAAATCATTGAAAGATTTTCGTGTAATTATCAGTGCCACTGGCAAAAAAAATCTCTTACATGGAGATTTATTAGCCCCTCATAGCATTCTCATTGACGTTGGTGAACCACAAGGTGATATAGATTTGCCGAGCTGTCTCAATCGAGCCGATTTTATTACTCCAGTCCCAGGTGGAGTGGGACCGATGACAGTTGTGTCGCTCATGGCTAATGCTTTGGATTTGCTCAAGGGCGTGGTATAATCCCCCTATTATAAATTTGTGTGCTTTAGAGCCTGGTCCTTATCTAGCTCTAAACACCATTTTTCGCCTTGATTTTGATTAAAATCAAAAAGCGAGAATAAAAAAAGGACAAATAATATGGCAGAAGTCAAAAAGACCGCCAAAAAAACTCCAGTCAAGAAGGCTAGCGCTAGTAAAACCGCTAAGCCAGTTGTTAAAAAAGTTGCTAAGCCAGCTGTCGAAAAAGTCGCTGACAAAGCTACTAAAACTGTAGTGGAAAAAACTGTTGAAGTTGAAGTGGCTCCAGCCAAAGCCAGTTC
>DYGL01000021.1:7554-11259 GCA_020724725.1 Candidatus Microgenomatus sp.
AAACTGTAGTGGAAAAAACTGTTGAAGTTGAAGTGGCTCCAGCCAAAGCCAGTTCTGAGCTTAATTTGCAGGAAATGCTTGAGTTGGGCTGTCACTTTGGTCACAAAGTCAGTAAATGGCATCCAAAGATGGCTCCTTATATTTACGGCGAAAAAGATGGTATTCATCTTTTTGATTTACCCAAAACCGCTGAACTCATTAAAGAAGCTTGTGCTTATGTCTACAATCTCGCCAAAGAGGGTAAAACCATGGTTTTGGTTGGTACCAAGAAACAAGCCCGCGAAGTAGTCAAAGAGTCCGCTTTGGAGGCTTCCTGCTTCTACATCAATGCTCGTTGGATGGGTGGCATGTTGACCAACTGGCCTCAAGTCAGCAGATCTATTAAGCGCATGGAGGAAATCCGTGAAGGTTTGGCCACTGACAAATACAAGGGTTATACCAAGTATGAGCGCGTCCAATTAGAAAAAGAACAGCTCAAGCTAGAACGTTTCTTTGGAGGACTTAGAGGTTTGAAAGCTAAGCCAGACTGTATTTTTGTGGTTGATCCCAAGAAAGAGAAAATTGTCATTGATGAAGCCAACAGTGTTGGTGTGCCAGTGATAGCTTTGGTCGATTCAGACAGTGATCCACGTCCATTGCAATTTGTTTTGCCAGGCAATGATGATGCTGTTAAAAGTATAAAATTTTTTGTCGATCAAATTACTGCCGCTTACAAAGCCGGTAAGGCCGCCAGAAAGTAAACTATGAGTATTTCAATGGATCAAATCAAAAAATTAAGAGAAATCACTGGAGCTAGAATTCTCGATTGTCAAAAAGCTTTGCAAGAAGCTGGTGGCGATCTAGATAAAGCTGCGGCGATTGTCGAAGCCAAAGGTTTGGCTAGAGCAGAGAAGAGTCAGGATCGTGAGACCAAGGTGGGTTATATTGCCACCTACACTCACAACACTGGCATGGTGGCTTCAATGGTAGAGATGCTTTGCGAGACTGATTTCGTAGCCAAGAATGAAGAGTTTCGTCAAATGGCTCGTGACATTGCTATGCAAGTGGCAGCTATGGGTGCTGAAAATGTCGAAGAACTTTTACAACAAGACTACATTAAAGACCCAGAGAAAACTATTGAGCTAGTGATTAAGTCTTTGAGCGGGAAAATTGGAGAAAAGATGACTTTGAGTCGTTTTACTCGTTTTGCCATTGAGGCTTAGTTTTCTAAAATTAATAAAGAAAGGGCCCGCTTGCTACAAGGCGGGCTTTTTTGTAGTATTAGGGAGATGATCAAAGATTATCGCCCTAGCCAGAAAGTTAGTTTAAAAACCACTAAAATTAGTCAGGCCAAAACTAAAGCTAACAAAATCAACCCTAAACTATTTTTTTCTGGTCTTTTGGTGATACTTGTTATTTTTTTTGTTGCTCTAGCCGTCAAAATTGAGTTGGCCAAATTTTATCGTCTCAAATCAAACGAAAGAATCCTGCTTCTTAATGAAAACAAGCCAGTAGCAATTTTATTTTTTAATGTTGAAAACAAACAACTGCTTTTAACCGATTTAAGTGAAACAAACTTTGATTTAAGCATCCTTGAAAAGGAAGCTACACTGACAAGTGAACTCAATAAAAATTTACTTTATTCTTTTCTTTTTGACATGGCTTTTGAGCAAAGCTTTGTTTATAAAAGTGCCGATTTAAGTAGAGAAGAATTGCTTGTCTTTTTTAAGGATAAGCCTAGGTATTATTTTTTTCTCAAAGACCCAGACTTGCTTTGGCGAGAACAAAAGTTTGATCAAAAGTTGCCAAGTTTATCTAAGCCAGCTTTCTCTTGTCCAGTGGCTTTAATTAATACTACCAGTGAGGCTGGTTTGGCCAGCTCCTTGGCTAGCATTTTGGAAAAAAGTGCTTTTTCCATTATTAAGAAAGATAATAATCAACAAAATTTAGAGCAAAGTAAAATTTTTTATGACCCAGATGAAAAAAATTGCGCTCCACTTTTGGATAAAGTAAAAGAAATTTTGCCAACAGGCAGTGTGGTAGCCAACCAAGAAGAAGTTTTAGCTCATCGAGCTGCTTTGGTGATTTATATCGGTCGAGATTTGGCTGATTTATATCTCTTTTTTGTTAATTTTCTCCATGGCCAAATCTAAATCTTCCTCATCTTCTTCTTCGCCCAAGACTTCAAAAGGAATATCTTCTTCTAAAATAAAATCATCTGGTAAAACTAGGTTGTTTTGAGCCTTGTTTGGGAAAGAAACAATTTGTTCATTTTTCTTGGAACGGAAAGTTTCCTTGACTTGAATCAAGCATTGTTTTTCATTGACCTTGTATACAACACAGCGATATTCATTGCCATTGCTGATTAATTTGCTTAAGCGAAAAGAAATATCTTCTGGTAAGGCACCAATGTGTCTGTCATTTTCATCAACAATGCTAATGTATCTATTTTTGAGTTGAAGGAAGCAAACTTGACCAACTTTGAGTTTTTTGAGCTGATCTTTGCCAGCTAGACGATGAAGAGTGACGATTTTGCTTTTACCTGGTTCTTCAATAAAATCATTATCTTGATTGAAAATAATATCAACTGAGCTTTCGTTATTTTTGATTTTATCCAAATGTTTATTGGCAATAATATTGGATTTATCAATTTCTAAAATCCTTTTGAAGGTTTTTTTAGCCTCTGAGACTTGATTGTTCTTGAGGTAGGCCAAACCAAGACGATTCATGGTTTCTGGTTCTTCACCATAGCGCTCGATAATTTCTTGGTTGATCAAAATAGCTTTGGCCCAATCAGAGTTTTTAGCTGCATTAATAGCTTCTTGTTTCAGGAGCATTTGATTTTGCATGTTTTTAACCTTCCTTTGAAATCCTGAGAGATGTTACAGGTCATGTTTATAAATGTCAAGCATGTTAAAATCGAGATTGAAGGAATATTATTTATGGCGGGTCACAGCAAATGGCACAATATCAAAAATCGCAAAGGCGCTCAAGATAAGTTGAAGAGTAAGGTTTTTAGTCAACTATCTCGCCTGATAAGAGCGGCTGCCAAGCAAGGTAATTCTGGTGATCCAAAAAGTAATCCTGCTTTACGCTTAGTGCTAGACAAAGCCAGACTGGCCAACATGCCCAAAGACAAGGTGCAGAAAGCCATCGACGTGGCCATGGGCAAGGGTAGTGCTAGTCAAATTCAAGAAATTGTCTATGAGGCTTTTGGTCCAGCTGGAGTTGGTTTAATGATTGTTTCCCTGACTGACAACGTCAATCGCAGCTCGGCTGAAATTCGCTTTGTCTTAAATAAATTTGGCGGTTCACTTGGCGCTCCTGGTTCAGTGCGTTACATGTTTAATCGCAATCAAGACGGAGAATTTGTGGCTAGTATGAAATTTCCCATTAGCGATGAAGATAAAGAAAAACTGGAAGAATTGGTGGAAAATCTAATTGATTTAGAAGATGTAGAGGATGTTTTTTATGCGGCGTAGAGAGAAGTTCGTCGTAGCTTCAGTTCTGCTTAGTTTGGGGCTTTTAGCTACTCAATACGTACCTTTGGATTGGCGCTATTTGGCTACTGCTATTTTATTTGTACTCTCATATCTGATTTCAGCTTGGGCTTTAGCTGAGGATTTGCAGGTGACAGAATGGGTGACTATTGTGCCTTTCCCAGCTCTTTACGCTGGTGCAGTGGCTTTATTTTACTTCTTGTTGCCAGAAATGCTTTGGTCTCGC
>DYGL01000022.1 GCA_020724725.1 Candidatus Microgenomatus sp.
TCAAAAACCAGAGGAGCAGCCGTTTCAGCGATCTGCTTCATTTCCCTAATCACTAGCAAGGTGTAGCTGGCAACGCTAGTTAAAATGACAAGAATCAAAAGTAAAGAAATAGCCAGAATTTTTTGCCATGGTCTGCTCAAAAACTTCTTTTTAGAAGCGATGGGTTTTTCTTGCATTGTTTGAGGATCGACCTTGGCAGGTTCTGTTGGTGTAGCGGAAAATTGTTGTAAGACGTCTTCTGATAATTGATCGATAGCGGGCATAGAGATTTAGTATAGCAGACTCCAGCTAGCCAAGCTACCATTTTGAAATCATAGCCTTGGGGGTATTGAGCAAGATGATCAAATCATTTTTAATATTCTTTTTCATAGCATACTCAGCATCCATCTTGGCTCTTTTATCAAATGGAATTTCGTTGCGTCCGCTAGTTTGCCATGGGCCAGTGATACCTGGTTTGACCGACAAAATATGAGGAATATATTTTTTGGTTTCTGGGTATTTCTTGCTTTGTTCCTCCAATTCTTTGCGCACATAAGCTCTGGGACCAACCATGCTCATTTGTCCTTTGATAACATTGAACAGTTGGGGGAATTCATCGATTGTGAAAGCTCTCAAGAAGCGACCAAGAGGCGTGATACGCGGGTCATCTTTAGCGGCAATCTTCCAGTCACCTTGTTTAAATTTCTTGAGTAAACGGTGATTTTTTTGATGTAAGATCTCATCAGCATTAAGCACCATGGAACGAAACTTAAAAAGTTCGAAATCAACTCCACCCTTACCCACTCTTTTGTGAGTAAAAATGACTGGCCAGCCAGAATCAAAAAAAATTAAAAGTGGAATAATTAGCCAAAATGGTAAGAAAGCTACAATGAGAATGCAAGCCACCAGCAAATCCAAAACTCTTTTTTGCCTATCGTATGTCATAGCTTTTATAGGTATTCTTTCTTGCTTTCTTCTTTTAGTCTTTCGACTAGTTTTTTAACATCCTGACTCTTGTTTTTGGGGCAAATCATCAGAATTTCTTCAGTATCGATAACGATCAAATCATCTATACCAGAAATAGCCACCAAACGACCATCGGTGTGAATGAGGTTGTTATGGGCATTGACTGCTAAGGTACGAGCTTCTTTTTCGTCACCGATGGTAACATTACCTGAAAGGTCTTTTTTGCCCAGATCATAAACCACTTTCCAGTCGCCCACGTCATTCCAACCAAAATCTCCGGGAATCAAAACCAAATTATCTGCCTTTTCACTAATGGCATAGTCGATGGAAATACTTTCAATTTTTTTGTAGATTGCCGGCAGGGCTTGATGAAAATCTTTACTGTTTAATTGATCAATGTTTTTGCAAATTTCCATCATATCAGGCATAAATTTGGCAAAAGCAGCCTTGAGCTCTTTAGCTGACCAGACATACATATTGGCATTCCAAAAATAAGCTCCTGTTGAGATAAAAGCAATAGCGGTAGCTAGGTTTGGTTTTTCAGTGAAACTGTCCACTTTGAAAAGCATTAAGTCTCTTTTAATTTTTTTGATATCTTGACCAACTTTGATATAGCCAAAGGCACTGGTTGGGTATGAGGGAGTAATGCCTACAGCAACCAAATATTGGTTTTGAGCAGCGGT
Organism: Candidatus Microgenomatus sp.; assembly: GCA_020724725.1. Lineage (GTDB taxonomy): Bacteria > Patescibacteriota > Microgenomatia > UBA1400 > PJMF01 > UBA1364. The sequence continues at coordinate 1,629 of DYGL01000022.1, forward strand.
TTCAACCGCAGCTTGCATAACTTTGGTGAATTCTTCAAGATTTTCCACCACATGGTCGCTAGCAGCATTGATCACCACAGCTTCTTCATCTTTACTTTTGGCATAAAGAGCGCCAATCAGCATGGCAGCTGCAGTGTCTCTCTTTTCTGGTTCAGCAATGATATTTTCTGGATTAATTTCTGGTAATTGTTTTTTGACTTCTTCTAAATACATTTGATTGGTGACAACAATGATGTTTTGCCAATCAACAATTTTATTGATGCGAGCAGCAGCCACTTGCATCATGGTGGCAGAGCCAGTGAGCTTGAGGAATTGCTTGGGAGTTTTGACTCTAGATTTGGGCCAGAGTCTAGTGCCTCCACCTCCAGCTAGGAGGACGGCATAAATGTGCTTTTTGTCGATCATAATTTTCCTTCTATTTTGGCTTTATAAGCTTTTTGTAAGGCTTGGTCAAAACTTTGAACGAAACTATTTGTATCATATTCTAGCGCATTTTGGCAAAGGCTTCGCCAGTCAAATTTAATTTTTTCTAGTTTAAGAATGCTTTTAATGAGGTTTGAAGCGATGATTTCTTTTGAATCTCCAAGCTTATATTCAAGATGAAGACCATGAATTTGATCCTTAATTAACTCGCTAGCTCCAGCTAAACGATTAATGATGACTGGTTTGCCGAAGAGATTGCCTTCCAAAGCAGCGATGCCAAAATCATCTAAACCTGGACTAAGCACGGCGCGACAGCTTTGGTAAAGTTTGGCTAGTTCTAATTTGTTTAAGTTTTTTTTGAATTTTATTGATGAGTTGGCGATTCTTTTTAAACTTTTTTCTTCTGGACCTTCACCGACAATGATTAGCTTTTTATCTAAAGCTTTGCAAGCGAGAATGGCTGACTCAACATTTTTATAAGGCACCAAGCGACTAACTAGTAAGTAATAATCATTTTCCTCTTTATTTGTCTTGGTTTTTTTTAAGGAACTGTCGATGGGCGGATAAATAACAGGACTAAGTTTTAGGTTTTGGTAAAATTTTTTAGCCCTTTTTTTGACAACTTCAGCAATTGGCACTACCATATCTGGTCTAAACATGGCAATTTGATCCCATTTTTCTAAATAATTGAGTAAAAAATGAGCCAAATTTTTAATAAGAGGTAAGTTTAGATAGCGGTTTTTTTTGAGATATTCTGTCTTGTAATGGTAGAGGTAGCGAGGTGGGGTCAAAAGATAGCAAAAATGAAGTTGATCCCTCCTAGTGATAACCCCTTTGGCTTCTGCGCTGGTTACAGAAATGACAATATCAAAAGCTGACAAATCAAGGCTTTCAAAAGCCAAGGGCATCAGAAAAGCCAAATAACGATGAAAGTTTTTGGCCAAAGGAATTTTTTGCAAAAAACTAGTTTTGACCAAAAAATTCTCAGCCCATTTGGCTTTTTTCTTATCATAGACTGAGGTAAAAAGGACTGCCTGAGGATATAATTTTTGTAGGGCCAAAAGCACTTGTTCAGCACCGCCATAGATTGTATTGACTCGATCATAAACGAGAGCGATTTTGCTTGTCATAGCTGCTTCAAGAGAGCTTGCCAAATGTCTTTGGCCATTTGATCAAAACTATATTGTTTGGCTACCTGAAGGCCTTGGTCAATGATTTTTTTTCGATTACTGATTTCTAGTTTTTTAACCGCTTCGATAAAACTTTCTGGTTTTTTGGGGTCAAAAAAGATTGCTGCATCCTGATAAATCTCTTTGAAAACCTTGATGTCTGAAGCTAAAACTGGAGTGTGGCTAGCCATGGCTTCAATGCCAGTCAAGCCAAAACCCTCAGAAACTGAAGGTTGAACTAGAGCTGTTGATTCTTGATAAAGATTGATTAGTTTTTCATCTGGAACGAAGCCTAAAAAAACCACTTGTTTTTTGACTTTGTAATTGGCGATGAGAGTTTGAATTTGATGCTGGAAAATGTTGCGCGCTGAAGCGATTCAAAGCTTGTATTTAGGCAATTTTTTTAAACTTTGGATCACTAGCTTAAGATTTTTATGTGGATAGAGCGAGCCGGTGTAGATGAATTGTTTTTTGATCTTGGTTTTAGTCTCTATTTTTTGTTGGAGAGCTCTTTCATAACTATTGGCAATACCTTCTTTGCTAATAATGATTTTATCTTTCACCATTGGATAGTATTTCAAGACAGTGTCTTTGACAGTTTGAGTTGGGACGAAGATAACTAAGGCTTTTTTGACTGCCTGCTGACTTACTTTTTGGTGAGCCAGATATTTAAGGTAATATTGCCAAGGCTTGAGAGTGGTGGCGTGAAGACCTTTCTGTTCATACCAAAGCAAGTCGTGAATAGTGATGGCTAATTTGCCACGATAGGCCAAAGGTACATTCCAATGAGGCACATAAAGCAAGTCTAATTTTGCAGCTTTGTAAAATTTGGGCAAAAGTAATTGCTCTTTGAGACCATAGTGTTTGATTTTAGTAATAATGATTTGCAGTTGAGAGTTGTCAAAATAATCGCCCAAAACATCTCTGGCTTGTTGTGGGGTGGCAAAAAATAAAACCAGAGCGATCTTCTCTCCCTTCTTGTTTAAAGCAAAAGGAATTAGCCTTCGAATAAGGTTTTCACTATAGCGACCAATGCCGGCGTGTTCTTGGCCAGCTAAACGGGCGTCAATGCCAATTCTAAAGTTTTGTTTAGCGTCCATCGGTTTTGATTAAAACAAAATATTTGACGATTTCACGTAAAAATTTTGGATATTTATCTTTATAATGCTTGTCGTAATACTGCAGCATGGTTTTGTAGAAATATTGTTGAGTGATCGAAGCAGTTTTTTTATTGCTACTTTTGATGCCCGATTTATTTTTATAGTGAATGATTTTGATTTTTGGGTAAAACATGATTTTGTAGCCAGCATCCCTAAAGCGTTTGCACCAATCCAAATCCTCGGCATACATGAAAAAGTTATCATCTAGCATGCCGACTTTTTTGATGGCGCTATTGCGCACAATCATAGCTGCACCAGTGCAAGCATCAATTTGATGAATAGTGCTTAAGTCTTTGTAGCTTTGGTGATATTTTGCAAAAAGTTTGACCTTGGGGAATAGATTTTCTAGACCGACAAAGTAAGTGAAACTGGCCCAAGGAGTGGGTTCACCACGGTGACAGGCTGGATCCAGACTACCATCACCCAATTCAACTTTGGGTGAGGTCATGGCAACTTCTTTATTTTGATCCATGTATTCAATAATCTCATCAAGATTAGACTGACCATTATTTAAAAATTCGGTGTCACTATTAAGCAGCATCACGTAGCGAGCTTTATTGCCTTTGATGGCAACATTGTTGCCAAAAGCAAACCCCCCATTGCGTCCAGACTCGATAGTGGTGGCCCATTTAAAGTCTTTGCGCATGATTTTGACTGAATCATCCGTGCTAGCATTATCAACCACAATTAGTTCTACAGCATATGGGGTTTTGTCTAAATAATTTTTTTTAAGAGTTGGCAATAATTTTTTGAGCCAAAATTGGCCGTTGTAGTTAAGAATAATGATGCTGAGGTCTAGTTGTTGATTTTTTTTCATATTTTTTGATCACCTATTTCTTGATAAATTTTATCTAATTCTTGAGAAATCAATTCCCAATCATAATGCTGGCTGACAAATTTTTTGCCATTAGCTGAAAGTGTCTGCCAGAGATTTTTATCATTTAGTACCTGAACTGTCAAATCTGCAAGAGTTTGAGCGTCGTTGCTAGTTAGGACATCTTGACCATCTCTAATGTTTAAACCTTCTACAGCAATTTTGCTGGCGACCACAGGAGTGCCACTCGCCATAGCTTCCAGAATTTTGTAACGAGTGCCTTTGCCACTAAAAACTGGAGCCAAAAGCACATGGGCGCTTTGAAAAGCATCTCGAATATCCTCTATCCTGCCAGCGACGGTAATTTGGGGATCATTTTGACCATAAGCAATGACTTTATTGGTGGGAGCATTGCCGACAATTAATAATTGGGCATTAGCAATTTTTTGTTTGATTAACGGCCAAATTTTCTCAACTAAGAAATCGACAGCCTCAATATTGGGCAACCACTTAAAAGTACCAACTGACAAAATAGTGGGGCGCTCATTGAGAGACCTAGATTTTTGAGCAAACCATTTGGTGTCTACGCCGTTGGCCACCACATCAATTTTTTCTTTATTTAGTTCTTTGCCTATGAACTGACGGTCTTCCTCGCTCATTACAATCAGGCGTTTGGCTTTTTGCCAGTAGTGTTTTTCCCAGTGGTGAATTTTCTTAACATCGATATTGAGCAAAGGGCGTAAGAAAAAAGGTGCCTTTTTGGCGTAACTCTCGTAACCCAAGTATTCAATGGTTTGCTCAACCAAAATAATCGGAATTTGACAGGCAGGAATATGAGGCATCATGTAAAAAGTTTCTGCGTGAATCAAATCGTAATTTTCTTTGGCAATTTCTTTTCTCACCGCTTCTAGACTACCCTCAGCTTGATTGCGAATCACCAGAAAAGGAAAGCTAGAAAAAATAGTTTTGAAAATATTTTTGAGGGTAAAGGGTTTTTCACTACGTTTAAAAACTTTCACCTTATAACAATACTTCTCTAATTCTTTAACATATTGTTTCTCTTCTTCACTTTTAATCAAAGCAAAAAGAGTGATTTGGTGTTTTTGACTAAGTTTTTTGAGTAAATTGTAAGTGCGAATTTGTCCGCCAGAAAGCAAAGGATATGGCAAGTAAGGGGTCAGCATTAAAATTTTCATGGCTTCTTGGCTTTCAGATCAATGATAATGTAATTTTCATTTTTGGCTAAAACTTGGTATTTTTCTTCCAAAGCTTTGGCTTCCCAATCATAACTGCTGGAAACATAAATACTAGCTCCTTTGTTGATTTTATCTTCTATCTCGAAACCAATGGGCCAACCGCGACGGTTGGTTTGAAAAAGAAATTGAGTGTCACCCATTGCTGGAGCAATCAAAAGAGCCTGAGGATCAACCAATTGATCAACTGCTTGACCAGCAATTACGTATTCTGTATGGTTGACATTAAAATAACCCCTCACTTCTTGCCAAGCAAAATAAAGACTTAGACCAAGAATAGTCAAAGCCAGAGGTAAAGCAATTTTTGCTTTGAATTGTTCATAAAAAATCACCATGCCTCTTGCCATGGAAACCACCAGAATTGGAAGAGCTAAGTTTTGGTAATAATCATGCTGAACGTTGCCAGTAGCAATGACTACAAAATAAATAACAATGCTCAACCACCAAGCTCCATAAAAATAAAAATCGGCAGTTCTTTTCCAGAAATTACTAAATATAAAAATCAGACCAAAATAACCAAGAAATAATTTGCTTAGACGTTCATAAAATAGCCAGCGCCACCAAGCCGGAGTGAGACGAATGCCGTTGCCATTGAAAAGCCAATCTGAGGCAGGAATTCCCTCTGGAAAATTCTTAATCCATTCTCTCCAAAGCAGCATGGGAGTAAAAGCAATAACTGGAAGCAAATATATTTTTGGATCACGCCATAAGCTTTGATGGCGAAATTGCCAAATAATCATCAGATAAGCAGGGGCTAAAAAAAGCACAAAAGGTTTGAGCAGTGCGGCCAGAGCGAGTCCAGTTAAAGCCAAACAATAGTATTTAAATTTTTTACTTTTGGCAAATAAATAGAATTGCCACAGAGAAAAAGTGGCAAAAAATAAAAAGTAAGGTTCTGGTAAAACAACCCGAGAATAATAAACACTGTATGGCAGAACTGCATAAAGCAGGGCTGTTAGCAGGGCTATTTTCAGACCTGAGATTTGTTTAATAAATTGAAACAGAACGGCAATAGTGCCAAGTGAAATCAAAATCGAAGCAAGTCGACTGACAATTACCAAGTCTAAACTTGGCCACTGACGTAAGATAAGGGCAAGAAAGCCGTTCACAAAAGGAAATTCCACCATACGATAACCTTCAGGATTATCAAGACCAGATTGAATATTGCTGACGTCGTGATATTTTGGACGCAGCAAATCTATTTTTTCAGCTTTGACGAATTCTCTAGTGACTGAAGCGGTGTCAACTTGGCGAAAAGCATGCCAATCAGCTAAAGGAGTATCGAAACGATAGAGGCGAACTATTAGAGCCAAGAGCAAGATTAGGCCAAGCAAAAAATTTGTTTGGCTAAGTGCTTTTTTTAGTTTTTTTAACATTTTTGGTGACAGTCAAATTATTGTAGGCCAGGATGGCTCCAGCCAGAGCCCAGTAGGTAAAAGCAACCTTAGATGAGGCAAAAACGTCAATGTAACTGGCGTTTAAGAGAAGGCCGATTGAAGCGGCGATAAAAGAAATGTTGGCAACTTGCAATTGTTGATCGGTGGAAGTTTTTTGATTGCGGTAAAGTACTACTAGCAGAATAATAATTGAACCATAAAAGGTGATAAAACCTAACAAGCCAGTTTCTCCCAAGGTACGCAGGAAATTATTGTCAGTGCTTTCTGCTTCGGTAAATTGTTGGAACTCTTTTTTGTTAAGAGTAGCGTAACCAGAGCCAAGCAAAGGATTTTTGGCAAAACCCTTGAGAGCATTGGGCCATAATTCATCTAAACGAATCGCAAAAGATAGGCCATATTTCAAAGCATTGGCTGACCAAGTGCGAGGTTTTTCGACATAGGTGGTAATGGTTTCTCCTTGACTTGATTGGGTGGAGACAGCAACCTTGTCTGGTATATCTGCATAGACGTCAACCGGCCTTTGACTAACTGGTTGTTGGTCTGTGGGAGTGAGAACGCTGTCTAGTTGGGTGTTATCAAAAGCAATGCCATTACTTGGTTTCATTTTGGCTTGCCAATCTCTGATTTTGGCCAAAGGATCGTTAAAAAATTCAGTTTGTTTGCTTAGGAAATTTTCTGATTCTTGATAAACTTTAAAAACACTGGGATATGCTTGGAGCACCTGCTCTAGTCTCTCTCTCATATCTGCACCAAAAACTAGCATCATTAAAGCCACTAAAAACAAGGAGGTCAAGCTTTGACGAACAAAGAAAAAAACTTTGTGCCAAAATTTACTTGGCTTAAAAGCCAAAAGTAGCAAGCCAGCCATGACCGCTCCTAAATAAGCAATAAAGGAAGTGCGTGAAGCACTCATGATTAGTAGCCAAAGCCCAAGCAGATGCACGCTGTGCAGGGCAAGGCGAGGCCATTTTTTCTTGGCATTAATAGCTAAAAGATAAAAAATAGGCAAAACAATCACTAAATAAGCGGCTAAATCATAGTGACCGCCAAAAGTTGATTGCACTCTAGCGTGTTCGGTGAGGTATAGGACCATGCCTTTGCTGAATTCGCGGTTCATAGTGGAAAAAACTGGCCAATACCAATACCTTTGGCCATAACCATAAACCACAATTGCCACTACTGTCAGCGCTAAAGCGTAGAAAACCACTTTAAGGTCTTTGCTTTTTTTGATAGCTGAAAACATGATGAAAAATAAGGCAAAATATTCGGTGTATCTAAATAAATGCAAAACTGACTTGCCAATGTGAATTAGTTCAATGGGAATGGTTTTGATCAGAAAAACAGCCGAGAGAATAGATAAACTAGCTACCCCAAGATAAGCAAAGATCCAGGGAGTGAGTTGGTTTTTGAAGTCTAGCTTGCGACGCCATAATTGGGCCAAATAATACAAAAAGGCGATTAAAACTAAAACATCCTCCACTCTTACTCGAACAATGTAGCCAGGTAAGACATCAAATAAAGGAATCTTAGGATAAAGTGGAATGAAAGCTAAAAGAAAACTGGCTGCAATCAACAATAAATTTTGTGGCATGAATAAGATGCTTTCATTCTATAACTTTTGGCTTTACTTCAGCAAGGCTCTAGCATCCTTGTAGATAGCTGAAGGCACTTCCTGTTTGCGCACTTTGTAGGCCATTTGACGCAACAAACAACCAATGAAAATTAGCGTTTTTAGAATTGGTAATTGCCAAGCAGTCTTATGCTTGTGCCAAATATAAAGGTAGCCTTTAATTTCGCCGTGGATAGCGTTGCGGGAAGAAGAACTGGCAAAGCCGAAATGAGTGATTTTGGCTTTGGGATGAATAGCAATATCCCAGTGGTGGTGGCGAGCGCGCATGCAATACTCTTGGTCTTCACCATACATAAAAATGTTGCCATCCAGCATGCCAATGTCGTCAATTAGAGCGCGACGAATCATCATTGCCGTGCCAGCCACCCAACCTTTAGAGATTAATTTGGGTGTGTTTTCATCATAACTTTGAAAGGCAAAGTCGCTCATCCCTGTGTGTTGGGTAGAAGGGAAAAATTTACCAAAGAATGGAATGTCATCCAAGAAGAGCATTTGTGCGGCAACAGTACTCAAGCTAGGCAAAGAACCACCTTGATTTTGAATACTGCCATCTGGATTAAGTAAAGTTGGAGCGATGATACCCAATTTATCAAAACTACC
>DYGL01000023.1 GCA_020724725.1 Candidatus Microgenomatus sp.
AGTCGCTGTTTCTCATACAAAGCATCCAAAAAAGAATTGGTAGGAATAAAAGTCGTCGCTTGAGGATTGTTCTGGGCAGCTAACATAACTAATGCTTTATAATGATGGCATAAATGTCGACATTTTTCACCAGTGAAATTCTAGTTTTACCAAAAAAGCTCAACTCACAAGAATCCTTGGAAGCAATTAAGAAACTAATCAAAGAATATTTACAAACAAAACCAGATTTTCAATCTTTGGAAAACTTAATTTTTTTTAATCAAGAACATGCCAACTTTCCCATCGAAGAAGTGAGAAACATTCAAGCTGAGGCTCAATATAGTCCTAGTTTTAGTGGCCCAAGTAAAAGAGCTTTTATTTTGTGTAATTTCGATAGTGCGAGTGTCGAAGCGCAAAATGCCGCTTTAAAAATTATTGAAGAAAGTCCTAAAGATACCCTTATTTTGCTGCTGCTTAGCCAAAAAGAGAAACTACTGGAAACCATCGTTTCTCGCTGTCGAATTGTTTCTTTATTGGATAAAGCCAAGGCAGAAATAGAGCAACAAGAAGAGCAGAGTATAAAAATCACTTGGCCAAAAACTTACTCTGACGCCATCACTCTTGGTGAAGCATATAAAGATCGGAGTCAGGCTCAACAAATCTTGAGCAGTTTAATTGCTTTAAACAACATTTCTTCCAAGCAAAAACAACTTATTCTTCAAGCCTATCAAGATTTAAGTCGCAACCAAAACGTGCAACTAGTTTTAGAAAACTGTTTTTTCAATCTGGTAGATCTGGAAAACTAAGCCTCTAAATAGGTCAAAAACGGCTTTTTTCATATTTTAACTGAGAAAACAAGCCCTTTTTTTCAAGGCAGAATTGTGATACAACAGATTTCTTGAATAAAAGAAATTGGGAAAAATATGGCCACTAGCAATGATTTGAAAAACTACCAAGCCTCACAAATTAAAGTTCTCGAAGGATTGGAACCAGTACGCAAGCGTCCTGGTATGTACATTGGTTCAACTGACATCAAGGGTTTGCATCATTTAGTCAAGGAAATTTTAGACAACTCTGTGGATGAGGCCATTGCTGGCTTTGGTAAAACAGTACAACTATTTCGTAGCGCCACTAACGACCACCACCGCCAATTATTTGAACAACACCCAAGCAACAAAGGCAAAAAAGCCGATTCCAAAGAAATCGGCCAACAAGTCATTACCGTTGTAGACAATGGACGTGGCATTCCTACCGACATCCACGAATCTGGTGTTTCCGCCATGGAACTAGTCATGACCAAGCTTCATGCAGGTGGTAAATTCGAAGAAACCGCCTACAAAGCCTCTGGTGGTCTGCATGGTATTGGCTCCTCAGCTGTCAATGCTTTATCTAGCTTGATGCAGGTTGCAGTCAAAAGAAATGGTAAATATTTTTACCAAAGCCACTCGCGTGGTATCCCAGCTGCTCCAGTCAAAGAAATCAGTGAAGAAGAAATCATCGCCAAGTTTAGTGAGCAGGCTGGCTCTTTCGTCAAATATGAATCTGGCTCAATGGTGCAATTCGTGGTTGATCCAACTATTTTTTCGACCATTGAATACAGTCATAAGCAAATGGTATCCATTGTCAAAGACCGCGCCTACCTCATGGCCGGCATCTATTTTCAATTCTTTGACCTCTTGGAAAATATTGAGCAACACTTCTATTTTGAAGGCGGTATTCGCTCTTTAGTCGAGCATCTCAATATGTCTCGCAAATCTTTGCATAAAGTTTTTTACGTAGCCAATGACTGGCAAGATCCAGATACACAAAAGAACATTGGCATCGAACTAGCTCTCCAATACAACGATACCTACAACGAACACACAGAAAGCTATGTTAACGTTATTCACACTCCAGATGGAGGAACCCACGTGCAAGGTTTCCGTCTGGCCCTGGGTAGAGTAGTGCGCGAATATGCTGAAAAGAACGGCTTAATTAAAGAAAAAGAAAGTTTTGTGGCTGACGACTTGCGCGAAGGTCTAACAGCAGTCGTTTTTGTCAAAATGCCTGCCAACGACTTACAATTTGAATCTCAGACCAAAGCCAAGCTCAATAACGCTGAAGCTCAAACTGCAGTTTATCAGGTTTTCAAAGATGCTTTCGCCACTTTCCTTGAAGAGAATCCTAAAGTAGCCCGCGCCATCATTGATAAAATCATGTTGTCTGCTCGCGCTCGCCTCGCGGCTCGCGCTGCCAAAGACGCCGTCATCCGCAAAGGCTTTTTTGAGGGTGTCTCTCTGCCTGGCAAACTAGCTGACTGTCAATCCCGTCATCCAGAAGAGAGTGAAATATATATTGTCGAGGGTGACTCAGCTGGTGGCTCTGCCAAACAGGGTAGAGACCGTAAATTTCAAGCTATTTTTCCACTACGCGGCAAGATTCTCAACACCGAACGCGCTCGTCTGGATAAAATCGTCGCTTCTGAAGAACTCAAGAATCTAGTCGTTGCTCTAGGCTGTGGCATTGGCGACAGCTTCAATCCAGAAAAATTGCGCTACCATCGCATTATTCTCATGAATGACGCTGACGTGGATGGTGAACACATTACCACTTTAGGCCTGACTTTCTTTTTCCGCCACCTTAGACAATTAGTTGAGGCTGGTTACCTTTATGTGGCTATGCCACCTCTCTATAAAGTCACCTACGGCAAAGAAGAGAAATATGTTTATGATGACGCTGACAAAGACAAGATGGTTGCCGACATTCAAGCTAAAGACCCAAATGCCAAAATTGGCGTGCAAAGATACAAAGGTTTGGGTGAAATGAATCCAGAACAGCTCTGGACTACTACCATGGATCCAAAGACTCGCATTCTCAAAAAAATCACCATCGAAGATGCTGCCAAATCTGACGATGCTTTCTCGGTTCTAATGGGAGACGAGGTCGCTCCACGCAAGAAATTTATTCAAAGTCGCGCCGCTCAGGCTTCATTAGATGTCTAAAGACAAGAAAGGAAAATCATGAAAACTTACATCATCGGCCACCTTAAACCAGATACCGACTCAGTTGTCGCTGCTATGGCTCTGGCCAGTCTTTACCAAGGCGTCGATTGTTTTGCTTACCAAAACGTAGAACCAGCCATCACTGAAGCTATCAACTCAGAAACCAAGTTTCTGATGGATAAATTCGGCATGACTGCTCCAAGAGTACTAACTGCCGATCAACTCCAAAGCGACGACCAAGTTATTTTGGTTGATCATAATGAGGAAGACCAACGCTTACAAGGTTTAAATCCTGAGCAAATTGTTGAAATTGTCGACCATCACAAAGCTAAGCTTAACTTTAATCAGCCCATTTTCCTCACTTTTAAAACTTGGGGCTCTTCCAACACCATCATTGCTTTCATGATGAAGAAAAATGACTTCAAACCAGACCAAAAACTGGCCAGTCTGATGTTGGCTGCTATTTTATCTGACACTGTTGGCTTCAAATCTCCAACCTGCACTCCCAAGGACAAAGAAATGGCTACTTGGTTAGCAGAGCTGGCTCAAATCAATGATCTTGATGCCTTCACCTTAGAAATCTTTAAGGCTAAGTCAGACGTTGGTAGTCTCAGTTGCACTGAGATTGTTAAAAATGATTATAAAGTCTTTGATTTTGGCGGTAAAAAAGTCATGATTGATCAACTGGAAACCGTTGAACAAGAAAAGATCATGAGCGAGAAAAAAGACTGCCTCTTAGACGCAATGCGTCAGGTCCAAGGTGAGCTCAAAGTCGATTTAATTTTTGTTGCCATCACCGACATTCTCAAAGTAAATACCAAACTCTTAGTTCTTGATGAAGCAGCTGCCCAAGTGGCTAGCCAGGCTTTTGGCGGAACTGTGCAAGACAAGATCCTAGATATTGGAGCCAAACTTTCTCGTAAAAAAGAAATTGCCCCACCAATTGAAAAGGCCTTGAGTTGAAAAGAGGAGTTGGGCTATTTAGCAGAGTAGAGGATTGTCTGCTAAAAGAGCGTTTTAAATATTTTGATTGAAACATCAATCTATTTATAAATAAAGTCAAACAAATTAATCAAAATATTAAATAATATATCTAAAAGCAAAACAATATGTCAGAAGAGAACAAAAATCAGGAGCTAAAGGTCAGCGTCGAGGATTTGGAAAACAGCAATTTAGAAGAATTAAGCGAAGAAGAGCTTGAATCAAAAATTGGCACCATCGAGGACAGCAGCTACGGCAAACTCAAACATACTTCCATTGTCAATGAAATGGAAAAATCCTACCTCGATTACGCAATGAGTGTAATCGTTTCTCGTGCGCTGCCCGACGTGCGCGATGGTCTCAAACCAGTTCATCGTCGCATCCTTTATTCCATGTTCAAATCCGGCATTCACTACAACACACCCTACAAGAAATCTGCTCGTATTGTTGGTGACGTTTTGGGTAGATATCATCCTCACGGCGATAGTGCTGTTTATATGGCTCTAGTGCGCTTAGCACAGGAATTTAGCATGCGTTATCCGCTGATTGATGGGCAAGGTAACTTTGGTTCGATCGACGGTGACTCACCAGCTGCTATGCGTTACACTGAGGCCCGCAGTGCCAAGATCACTCAAGAACTTTTAGCTGACATCAACAAAAATACGGTCGACTTCGTTGATAACTTTGACGGCTCCACCAAAGAGCCAACTGTTTTGCCTACTAGATTGCCAAATTTCTTACTCATGGGTTCTGAGGGTATTGCGGTTGGTATGGCTACCAAAATTCCACCTCACAATCTGACTGAAGTTTGTCAGGCCACCATTGCCATGGTCAACAAGGGCAAAGCCACCACTTCCAACACCATTGAAATTGGTGAAGAAAAACTCAGTAGTGATTCTAAATGCATTAATGACATCCTAGCTGCCAATCCAAATGATCTAGCTGGTAAATTTGAAAGTGAAATCACTCATGAAGAATTGATGGAGCACATCAAAGGACCAGATTTCCCAACCTCAGGCATCATCTACGACCAAAAAGCTATCTCTGAAGCTTACCGCACCGGCAAGGGTCGTATCGTCATTCGTGGTAAAGCCAGCATCGAGGAGAATAAAAAAGAGCAATTCATTATCGCCATTACCGAATTGCCTTATCAAGTCAATAAAGCTCGCTTGCTGATGAAAATTGCTGATTTGGTCCGTGATAAAAAAATTATGGGTATCCGTAACTTGCGTGATGACTCAGATCGCAAGGGTATGCAGATCACCATTGAGCTCAAAAAAGATGCTCGTCCCAACGTCGTCCTCAATAAACTTTTCAAATACTCTGAATTGCAAAGTAGCTTTTCACTCAACATGGTGGCTCTTAACAGTGAAGGCACACCTTCTCTGATGACTTTACGCCAAGTCTTGCGCGAGTATATTATTCATCGCCAACTAGTAGTGGTCCGTAGAAGTCAAAGTGAGCTTAAAGAAGCTCGCGACCGCGCCCACATCCTTGAGGGTTTAATTATCGCCCTCAACAATCTCGATGAAGTCATTGAAACCATCAAGAAGTCCAAAGACACACCTACCGCTCACGACGCCTTGATGAAAAAATTCGGCCTCAGTGATATTCAGGCCACTGCCATCTTGGAAATGCAGCTCAAACGCTTAGCTGCTTTGGAGAGACAAAAAATTGAAGAAGAATACAAAGCCATTCAAGAAGCCATTGGAGTTTTAATTCACTTGCTTAATGATCCTCAAAAGATCTTGGCTAAAATTGTCAGTGAAACAGAGGAAATGATCGAAACTTACGGCGATGAGCGTCGCACCAAAGTCATCAAGGGTAAAATTGGTGAATTCAATGAAGAAGATTTGATTGCTGAAGAATCCACTGTGATCACTTTAACTGAAAGTGGCTACATCAAACGCTTGAGTCCAGATGCTTTCCGCTCTCAATCTAGAGGAGGTAAAGGCAGTAAAGGTCTCAACATGAAAGCAGAAGACGTGCTTAAATGCATTGTTACCTGCAATACTCATGACAATCTTTTCCTCTTCACCAGTCAAGGTCGTGTTTTTGAAATGAAGGCTTTTGAGATTCCAGATGCCAGTCGCCAAGCCAAAGGTACAGCTATCGTCAATATCCTCAATCTTAAACCAGAAGAAAAAGTTCTTTCCATCTTGGTAGTTGATCAAGAAAAAGATCAAGACAAGTTTGTAACTCTGGCTACCAAGAATGGTTTGGTCAAGAAAACAGCCCTCAAGCTTTTCAACAATATTCGCCAAAGTGGCATTGTCGCCATTATTCTCAATGACGGTGATGAATTAGTCTGGGGTAAAATTACCACTGGTCACGACCACATCATGCTGATTACTCATGAGGGCAAATCCATTCGCTTCAGCGAAGAAGAAGTTAAATCTTCTCAACGCGACACCAAAGGTGTGAAAGGCATTACTCTACACAGTGGAGATCACGTCGTTGGTGTAGAAGTTTTTGAGGACAAAAAAGAAGTTCTCAAAGAAAATAGCCTGCTCATCATTACTGAAAATGGAATGGGCAAGCGCACCACTCTAGAAAACTATCCATTGCAAAAGCGCTCTGGACTGGGAGTTAAAGTCTCAGAGATCACCAAGCGCACTGGTAAAGTCGCTGCTGCCAAGATGGTTTCCGACCTCAATAAGGAAGTGGTAATTAGCACCAAACTAGGTAAAGCTATCAAAATGGCCATTACTAGGTCTTCTATTCCTACTCTGACTAGACCAACTCAAGGAGTCATCTTAATGAAAATGAGCGATGGTGATCAAGTAGTTGCTGTGGCTTTAACTATGGATGATGGGGAAGCAGAAGACTCACAAGAGTAATTTAGGCCTGAGTTCTTGAGCGCAGTTGAGGCAAAATAGCGCCGAGTAAAATCAATAAGCCACCAACTATGGCTCCAAGGCCCAAAGTTTCTTGATAGAAAATCAAGCCGATTATCGCGCCAAAAACTACTTCCAAAAGCATAATTAAGCTACCTTTTTGCGCATCTAGGTGTTTGAAGCCATAAATCATCAATTGGCCAGTCACCACGAACATGATGACGAATAAAAGATTGGCTAACCAAGTAAAATTCAAAGCTGGTCCCACCCAAGTTTCACCTTGGATAAGAGATAAAATCATCATCAGCAAAGCAAAAACAGCAAAATCCAAACCATTAACCTGAGTAGCGCTGTATGTCCCAGAGATTTTCTTGGAAAAAGTATTCCAGATAGCAGCGCCCATACCGCCCACAAAAGCCCAAAGCACATATTTGAGCAAATCAGTCGCCACGCCACCCACTGAATAAAGCAGTATCAGACCAAGTAAAGATATGCCTAGAGAAAAAGCTTCCAAGCGGCTGACTTTCTCACCAAAAAAGATCGCTCCAGAAAGAAAGCCAAAAATTGTCGAGCCACCATAGAAAATAAAATAAGCCGTTCCAAGAGGCAAATAATAAAAAGCGTAGTAAGAACCAAGGAAACCCAAGACTCCACCGTTAGCTCTCAGAACAAGCCAGGGCCAATCTTTTTTGGCCACTTTTTGCCATTTTTTCGACAAATAAAGAGGCAACAAAAGAATCAAAGCTCCGGCCACATCTCTAGTAAAACTCGCATAATAAATTGGCAATTCAAAACCCATGATGCGGGTCAAAACTCCAAAAAAACTATAGAGGAAAGTGGCGGTGAGAAGGGCTAAAGCAGCTTTGAGTGTGGTTGGCATTATAAAGCCGTCGCCCTCTTCGAGGACTAGTCGCGTGCTTCGTGACTAAAAATACTAGTGACTTACGAGTTCACTCGACGGTGTGGACCGAAGGGGACTTGAACCCCTGACCTCTTCTATGCCATAGAAGCGCTCTAGCCAACTGAGCTATCGGCCCGATTTCTAATGATGTTAATTAGAACAAGAGGAATTTTAACATTAGCTTTACAAAAAGCCAAGCTACTCTCTACAACTTAGAATGCGTCTCATCATAAATCTTCTTGAGTTGAGGTTGAGTAACGTGGGTGTAGATTTGCGTGGTAGCGATATTTTTGTGTCCAAGCATCTCCTGAACATCACGCAGTCCAGCACCATTAATCAAAAGATCAGTGGCAAAACTATGGCGAATACCATGAGGGCTTAGTTTTACAGTCAAGCGAGCTTGACGAGCGTAGTGATCGACTAAGCGTTGTACACTGCGCGTAGTCAGGCGCATTTCCTCACCGTCCATAAGCAAATCTGGTTTTTTACCAGAGAAGCGAATAAAAATCGGACGCCAGTTATCCTCCCTTGAGTTCATGTAGCGAATTAGCCAACTAGCAGCTCGTTCACTTAAAAAAACTACTCTGGGACGACGCCCCTTACCAATTACGCCAAATTCACGGCGACTAAAATCAATCTGATCGCGATTTAAAGCCACCAACTCACTTACACGCAAGCCAGTGGAGAAGAGGAGTTCTAAAATAGCCTTATCCCTCAAGCCTTCTCTACTAGCTAGATCAGGTTGAGACAAAAGTCTTTCAATTTCTTCAACGTTTACGAACTGCATGTGAGTGGATTCACCTTTGGGCAAATCAATTTTTTCTGGATGCAGAACTTCATGGTCATTTTTGATCAACCACTTAAACCAAGAGCGCAAAGCAATTACGTGATAGCTTTGTGTCTTTTTTGATAGGGTTCTTGACATTTCGTCACGGTAACGCGCTAGAAAAATACGATACTTGCGCAAAACCTCACGATCTAATTCTTTAAGATCACGAAGGCCCTGACTTTTAAACCATTCATTAAAACGACGCAAATAATGACCGTAGTTGCGGATGGTCAGGCGAGACAAGTTTTTTTCCACCTCCAAAGACTCTAAAAAATCGATCAGAGAAATGTCTGGGTTAGTAATTTTAGAATTTGACATCTTTGCTAACACTACTCTACAATAAATTTAAGGTTCCTGCACTAGCTTGGCCTTTCTCATCAAATCTGAAAATTTGGTATTGGTTCTTTTTTTTCATTTTTCAAAAATATTATCAGACATTAGCAGACAATCAATTACTCTGCTAAAATGAAATTTATGATGTTTTTCTCCATAAATCAATCCTTTTTGCCACATTAGCTCATAAGTGCTCTTCTCAAGACAGCTGTAACTCCATCAAGAAAGAGGACTTACGTCACTTTATTGGTCAAGCTAAATTTTAAGCAAACAGCAAGAGGGGAGACTACCCTATTTTGTTGGGGCTTCTAGCAGAAATTTACAATGGAAAGTCTTTTCACAAAATTCTAATTTATTTATTTACAGTGCGGTACAAAAAAATAAAAAAAACTAATTCGATAAAAATTTAACTAAAATCATTAAAAGCTGCTAGCGCGAGAAAATAATCACGACCATTAATGAGTCGCCACTTTGCAAAGTAAAAACATTTGTCAAAATTCAACAAATTACGACAAACTTATAAAATTCTCACTTTCTCCAACAAATTTAGCTTAGTTCAATGATGGATTGCTCATTTTAAAAGTAAAAAGCCGTTTTTAGGCTTTTAAACGGCTCACTAGAGGTAAATACCTTGATACATCAATATTATTATCATTTAATAGAGAACTGTCTAGTCAAATTTAGCCAGGATACATCTGGTGGATAAGTCGGCAATCAAGCAAATTAAAAAATAACAGCCAAGGAGGCAAAGGCAGGCAAGCCAGAGGAAAATAAAGCATAAATTAACAATTGCGGACAAATTAAAAGAGTAAAGTTGAACTTAAATTTAATTGCTAAAAAAGGACCCTTCCAGATTCATTTATGGTTTATGTCGCAAAAGTTATATTGTGCGACATAAACTATTAGTCATTCTCAAACCAAAAAGCCCCCTATCGTGAGAGCAGAAGTGATCCAAATCTAAGATTTTCTATTGTTCTTTAACTTATCACTTATCTTTTCCCTTGTTCTTCCCTTAAGCCTCC
>DYGL01000001.1 GCA_020724725.1 Candidatus Microgenomatus sp.
CCTAAACCCTGCGGTATAATAAGCTTTCGTGCAAAAAATCAAAATTAAAGGTCAAGATTATCAGCTACCCATTTATTTGCCAGACGCCACTCTTGGTGTGGCCCGCAATCTAGATAGTTTAGATTTGCTTCAAGTGGGACTTGAAGGTGTAATGGTTAATACCTATCACCTCATTCAAAAACCAGGTGAAGAAATCTTACAAAAAGTTGGTGGTATTAAAAAACTGATGAATTGGTCTGGTTTTGTTTCTTCTGATTCTGGTGGTTTTCAGCTTTTTTCTTTGATCCAAAAAAATCCTGAGTTGGGCAAGATTACTGATGAAGGAATTGTGCTTTACACTGGTCCTAAAAAACAAAAAAAGACTCTTTTTACTCCCGAGGATTCAATTCGTATGCAGTTTGCTTTGGGTAGTGACGTCATGATTTGTTTGGATGATTTTTCACCCCCAAAAGCCAATGAAAAGCGCATTAGGGAAAGTGTGGAACGCACCATTGCTTGGGCTAAACGCGCCAAAGTTGAGTTTGAAAAACAACTGCAAAAACATGGTTTCACCGATGATAATCGCCCTCTCCTACTCGCCCCAATTCAAGGTCACAATAGTCACAAGTGGCGTGAGTTTTGCAGCCAAGAGTTACAAAAAATTGGTTTTGATATTTACGGTTTGGGTGGTTGGCCACTAGATGAGCAAGGCAAATTTGATTACTCATTTTGTCAAAAAAATGCTGAATTAACGCCAAAAGACAGTTTGAGATTTGCTCTAGGAGTTGGTACTCCAGAAAACATTGTGAAGCTTTTCTTTATGGGTTATCAGTTCTTTGATTGCGTTTTGCCAACTAGAGATGCTCGCCATCAACGCTTATATGTTTTTAAAGTTGATCCAAAAAATCTGAACCAAGAAATTCTTAAAAAGCTAACAGAAGAAAATCGTCTGCAAGAAATTTTTGATTATACCTACATCGGCAAGGGTAAATTTGCCACCGATAATAGCGCAATTAGTCAGTTTTGTGATTGCACTCTTTGTAAAAAAACAGATGATATTGCACAGGTCAGTAAGGCCTATCTACACCACCTCTTTAAAATCGAAGACGGCAGTGCTTTCCGTCTGGCAAGTCTACACAATTTGCGCACCTATACACTGTTGATTGAAGCTTTGCGTCGCGCCTAATCAATCCCACAGCTTGTGTTCTTTGAGAACCTTTTTGATCTGTATGAGCTCTAGCTCAATTTTTTTCAATTTTAATTGGAGGTCAAAATTCTCTTCAATTTCTTGTTCTTCTTCGAGAAAATAATTAATTGATTTGTGAGTTAAATTGCTAATACTTTGCAGTGTATCAAGTGGTGGTAAAGCTCTGCCTTTTTCATAAGCACTAATGGTGCGGTCTGACAATTTTAAGGCGCTAGCCAATTCTTTTTGTGATAAAGCTGCTTCTACTCTGGCTTGACGGATTTTTTTAGAAAGTTTGTCTGTTTTTGTCATACTTTGTTTACTTGACTAAATGCTTGTTCGCGATTACTCTATTTTTATTAGAAAAAATCTAATTTAATTATGTCTGCTGTCTCCAAGCAAAAATCTATCTTGATTATTGAGCCTAATTCAAACTTGGATCAGCCTTATGCTTTCTTTGACAAAAAAATCTTTGAATTAACTCGCTGCAGTAATCCTAATCTTGCGAGAGAATATTTAGGGCAGAAAAAATTCTCTCTCGTTTGCTTGAGTTGCAGTTTTTCCAACAAAAAAATGTTAAATTTACTAGAGTTGATCAAAGATGCTAGTCAAACTTCAATCATCCCTATTATTTTGGTTGTAGATCTGCAAAAACCCTACAGTATCGTGCCTGGCTTGACTTGGAATGGGCAACTTGCTGTTCTAAGCTCCGTTTCCACCAATCAAGATTTACAGCTACAACTTAGCAAACTTCTCTAATTGTTTTTTGCAACCTTCCTGCAACCTATTCCAATTATAGTAGACTTGTGTCAAAACAAAAGACCAAGAAAAAAATTGCGCTCAGAGAGCTAGCTCTGCGCCACAGGCCGAGAGAAAAAGCTCGACAGTTAGGCCTAACCGCACTCAGTGATCATGAGCTTTTAGCCTTGATGATTGGGAGTGGTCAGAAAAATTCCAATGTTTTAGAAATTGCCAAAAAAGTCGAAAAAGTGCTTCATTCAAGCACTCCTCATGTAGCTGAGCTTTGCAAAATTAATGGTATTGGTCAAATTCTGGCCACCAAAATTCTAGCTAGCTTAGAGTTTGCTGAGCGTTTTAATAAGTTAAGTCATTTTGAACAAGTTGATTCTCCAGATAAAATTTTTACTCTATCACTAGAGATTCATGACAAGAAACAAGAATATTGTCTAGCCTTCTATCTTAACGGTCGCCAAGAATTACTACACAAAAAGATTATTGCTGTAGGAGGTCTGAATTATAATTTTCTGGAGCCTCGAGATATTTTTGCCCCCGCTTTTAGTCTTGGAGCCAGTGGCCTAATCCTAGTTCACAATCATCCCTCAGGCAACCCAGAGCCCTCAGATGAAGACCTGCTACTAACTGAGAAAGTGCGACATTTAGCTGAACTTTTGGGCGTCAAATTTTTAGATCACTTGATCGTAAGCAAAAAAAACTATTTTTCTCTGAGAGAACATTTTAGAGAATTACTACACTAAAGCGACTCGATTAAAACCGTGTCTTTTTGATCTGTTAACTTGTAACCAGCCTGAGCAAATTGTTTTCTAATTTGATCTGCTTTGGCAAAATCTTTACTTTGTCTGGCTTGCTCACGCTCTCTAAAAAGCTCTTGCAGTTCTTCACTTAAATCTTTTAATTCTAAATTAGCCTTCTGCTCCATTTTCGTCATTGAAGCCAAACCCAAACCCAAAACACGGTCAAACTCCAAAAGCAGACGGTATTTCCAAGTATTATCCAAATCACTCTTCAGCATTTGCCACATAACAGCCAGTGCCTCAGCAGTGTTTAAATCATTCTCCAAAGCCTTAAAGAAATCGCTTGTAAATTTTTGGGCTTGAGCCTCATCTACCAAAGCAGCTGAAGAACGATTTTCCTTAATTTCTAAATAAAATTGCAAAAGCTTGTCGAAAGCACTCTGGCTAGCTTGTAAACTGGACCAAGTGAAATTTTGCTCGCTACGATAATGGCTCTGCAAAAATAAGAGGCGCAAAGCTTGAGGGGTGAAACCTTTCTTTAAAACATCATCAATGGTGTAGAAATTACCCAAAGACTTGCTCATTTTCTCCCCATCAACTCGTAAGAAATTATGATGTACCCAAAATTTAGCGAATGGTTTATGACCAGTAAAAGTTTCTGACTGAGCAATTTCATTGGCGTGATGAACAGCAATGTGATCAATACCTCCAGTATGGATATCCAATTGTTCGCCTAAATGCTCAATGCTCATTGCGCTACATTCAATATGCCAACCAGGAAAACTACGAGGGTGCCAAGGACTAGGCCAAACCATTTGACGTTCTTCGCCAGTTTTCTCAAATTTCCACAAAGCAAAATCGCTAGGGTTCCTCTTGCCAGTCACCTCACCTAAGCGACTCTCGCGAGTGGCTAAACGTGGATCATGACCACTTAATTCTCCATAGCTGTTTAATTTGGCAGTGTCAAAATAAACGCCGTCGTCCTCGATTAAATAAGTAAAGCCTTTTTTCTCCAAATCCAAAACCATCTCTAGTTGACTCTGAATATGCTCAGTAGCGCGACAGCTTAAAGTAGGGCGCGCCACACCCATCAAATCCATGCTGTACCAAAAATAGGCTTCAAATTTTCTAGCCACCTCCCAAGCGGTTTGACCATATTTGCGCGCCCCTTTTTCCATTTTGTCTTCACCTTCGTCACTATCAGACGTCAAATGACCGACGTCGGTGATATTTTGAACATGTTTTACCTCATATCCAAGGTGACGTAAAACCCTCACTAAAATGTCGTCCATTACGTATTTACGCAAATGACCGATATGAGTGTAATCGTAAACAGTTGGTCCGCAAGCGTAAATTTTGACTTGCTTTAAGTCTTCTTGGAGAGCTTTAAACTCTTCGACTTTTTTGGAAAGAGTGTTGTAGAGTTTCATTAGTTCTAGATTTTAGCCTGAAAAAGCTATTTGCGCCACTAGCCATCAGCCTGACTCATTTGAGTACGTTTGTTTTGCATCAATTGAGCAGTTTGTTGCTTCTTATTGCCTGAAGGACCAACTGGGCCTTTTTTGGGACTGCTGGGAGGCGCAATGCTTTGTTCTTCTGCTTGTCTCGCCTCTTCTTCTTTACGTTGCTGTTCTTCCTGCATTTCTTGCTGTTTTTTTTGCTGTTCTTCTTGATATTTTTGTTGGACGTAAGCTTGTTCTTCTTGAGTCAGCTTTTGCCAATTTTGGGCAATTTTTTGTTTTTTTGCTTTTTTCTCTGGAGGATCTTCTGTGTTGATTCCCAGTAAGGCATTGAGGTCAAAAAATGATTTGAAGGCATTTACAATATCTTTAGCTGGACGAAGAACCAACTCTTCTCCTAAATTGGCAATATTTCTCGGATTGGGAGGTGCCTGCTGTTGCTGACCATCTGGTGAAGCTAGTGGCGTTTGCCCTGTTCCGCTCGCCACTGCCTGTTGCTTGGCGACTCCTTGCTGACCAAGTACGGAAGATTGTTGAGCGATTTGTTTTTGGGCAGTGGCGCTATTTAAAGCAGCAGCACTTTCATGTTCATCACTAAAACCAGAACCAAAAGTTTGGCGGAAACCTCCTCCAGGTCTCATTTGTGTTTTTGCTCCAGCTTTTGGCGATCCAAAACTAGACATTTTTTCCCTTTATTTTAGCTATCCAGATGCTTAAGTTGAAAAATTCTAATACTACGCTCTTCTAATTTTTTTTGCTCTGATAAAGCTTCGTTGTTAATTTTTTGACTCATTCTAGCTTGATACTGTGGAGTGTCTTTGAGCTCGTCTTTCATAATCGTCAATTGCTCAGCAATTTTGATTTGATCCTCCAGTTCTTTTTGTTTTTGCAGTAAAGCAATTTCTTCCGCACTCAAACCAGGAGCTTTTTCCTCAGGTACAACGTCAGTTGGTGCAGTAGTTCCTTGCTTTTTTTGTTCTTCAAGAAGTTTCTGGAGAGCTGCTAAAGGATCTTGATTGTCTGCCATAGGAAAATAAATAGATTAACTAGCTCATGTTAGCAGAAAAAAGCCAAGCAAAGCAAGAACCCTAAAAAGATTTAGCTCAAACTCAAGTCATGTTTACTCAAACGCCTGTAATCAGTTTTTTTCTCTTTGGTTTTACGCATTTTGCGCAGTGCTGCGTTTGTAGCATCAACGATGGCATCATAAAAATCATAGCCATTGATCTCAACCCAAAGATCTTTGCCAGGAATTTCGATACTGTATTTCACCGACACTTTTTTGCTGTCACTAGCTTTTTTAGTGTCTTGCTCCAAATAAACAGTAACCTTGCTTACCTTAAAATCTCTTAGTTTGCTTAATTTATGGCTTTGTCTCTGGATAAATTCGCGTAGCGCTCTCGTCACTCTCAGGCTTTTGGCTTGAACAATCACGTCCGTCATAGTTCTCCTTTCAACTTTCACCCTTCTGATGAAAGCCATAATTGATAGACTCGTAGCGAAATAATAAATCGAGTTAATTAAACTTAGATTTTAATATATTTTAGTCTTTTCTGATGACGATAGTAGCTGGGTCTACTTGAGGAAGAAGAAAAGAACTAAAATATGTAAAAGATAAGTTAAGGAACCGTTTTAATATTTTGCTATGAGTCTAACCAAAAAAAACGACCCCCAACTAGCCTTTAACTAATCGAAAATCGTTTAACATCTATCTTTCATATTAACAAAAATGAGCGAAAAAGCAAGTTAAAACAGCAGTGTATAATAGCTGATATGACAGGAGAAAAGATCACTATCCCGGCTGGAAAAGAGTTTAACGCAGGAGATCATGAAGATGGTGACGAAGGTTTCACTTCTGATAAAGATTTGGAAGCTGAAGTGGTCGGCACAGTTGAAGAAAGTGGCTCACTAAAAGTTGTTATTCCCGAAGTTGATCCAGATCGCCAATTCTTTATCCACCAACCTCCCAAAAAAGAAAAATCTTAAATTCGATATTGGTTGATTTCATCTCGCAACTGCTTGGCAGCAACACTTGGGTCTGGAGCAAAAATAATTCCTCTAGCAGAGTTGATGATTAAGCCTTTTTTCTCCTTGTTTAAGCCTGCCTTCATTACAGAACTAAGTTCTCCACCCTGTGCACCAATCCCTGGCACCAAAAAAGTCATTTCGCCAGTCAACTCCCTCACCTGCTTCATCTCTTCGGGATAAGTGGCACCCACTACCAGCAGGCAATTGCCATTTTGATTCCACTGCTGACTAACCTTGATTGCTACTTTTTGCCAAATTTTTTCACCAGAATCTAAAACCAAATTCTGTAGCTCTCCAGATTCAGGATTGGAAGTTTTGCAAAGAATAATGCAAGCTTTATCTTGGCGCTCTAAAAATGGCTGTAGAGCTTCCCGACCAAGGTATGGGTGTAGGGTCACCGCGTCAAAACCCAACCAATCAAAAATAGCAGTCACATAGCCCTCATTGGTACTACCAATATCTGCTCTCTTGGCGTCAAGAATTAAAGCAATTTGTGGATATTTTTCTTTCAAATAAGCGGTGGTCAAACGTAACTCATGTAAGCCTCGATCGCCTCTTGCCTCATAAAAGGCCGAGTTGGGCTTGTAGGCGCTGACATACTGATGAGTTTGATCGATGATCCACTGATTAAAAGCAAATTGAGGATGTTCCATACTCTTAAATTGATCAGGAATTTTGGCAAAATCACTGTCTAAACCTACACAAAGCAAGGAATTAACTTGATCAACTCGTTGATTGTATTTTTCAAGAAATGTCATGGCCATGGCGCTTTCCCCAGCCCCAAGGATCTTGGAACCAGTCTTCTAAAATTGCTTTTTGAGCTTGATCAAACAGACCCATTTCTAAAGCTTCCTCTAAAATCACTTCAAAGTTGGTTAGAGGATGTAGCTTAACTTTAGCTTTGTTGAAAGCTTCATCAGCTTCTTTAAAACCGTAGCCAACAATGATTAAACAATCGTCAACTTGAGCACCATCCTGACGCAAAGCTTCTACTCCAGCTAGACTACTCATGCCTGTAGTAACTAAGTCTTCTAACAAAATCACTTTTTTGCCAGCAACCGACCCACCTTCAACCCGACTTTTGGTCCCGTGATCCTTGATTTTTTTACGCACAAAAACTGATGGCTGATTCATCGCATAACCCAAAGCAGCGCTATGTGGTATCCCAGCGGTTTCAATACCGGCAATTACTTCAAATGCCAATTTGTCGCGCACAATAAGTTCTTGGAAACCACTAATCACTTGTTGCCAAGCACTTGGATAAAAAGGAAAGCGTCTGTTATCAACGTAAACTGGCGAAATAATACCTGATTTAAAAGTAATTGGCTCTGTTGGTTTAAATCCTACCGCGCCAATTTCTAAAAGCGAGCGAGCAATTTTTTTTGCCAAATTATTCATATGATCAGCCTTTCTTGTTTTGCAATTCCAATATTTTTAAAGCCAAATCTGGATGCCACATTGCGCCGGTAGCACTCATTACAGCGTCGGCACCAGCTTCTTTGTAGTCAAAATAATCAGTAGGCTCCGTCACTCCACCCACACCAATAATGCTAAATTTTTGGCCAAACTCTTGACGAAATTTGGACAGACGTCTCACCATATCTAAGCCAGCCCATTTGATGGCGGCACCACAAACACCACTACGCAAGCGTCCTTCTCCTGGCAAAGCTTGTTGACCAAAAAGATTAACAATCGGCGCTGCAATTGTATTGATCACGCTCAAGCCATCTACGAGAGGACCAACTTGTCGCAAGTAGTTTCGCAAGTGCTCTTCTTCTTTAAAATAAGCCAATTTTAAAATGAGAGGCGTGTTGCCAATTTCATTTTTGATTTTTTCTGCAATCAAACGCACCCTAGCTGTGTCAAAACAAAGTAAATCAGTTGTGCCTTCGTTGGGACAGCTTAAATTGGCTTCCAAAATTTTGGCGCCAGTAGCTTTGACCAAGCGAGCAGCTAACGCATAATCTTGAATCAAATCTTTAGCACTGCCACCTTCTTTTTTGCTACCTTGAAAACTACCAATTAAAACTTGACCCTGACCAGCGTCCTGCACTGCTTCAGCCATATCTTGCTGCCAAAAATCTGGATCCATCGAAGGTACACCAAAAGAATTGGTGATCGAAAGTGGCTCACTGTAGCTCATCTCTGCCTGCAAATTATTTTCTGCCTGAGTCAAAGTCAAATCTCCTTTAACTTTCACTCCTAGAACATTGGGCCATGGATGACAGGGATAGGCTCTGGTGCGAACTGTCTTGTAAACACATAGATCAAAACCTTTTTTGAAAGCAGCTTTTACAAATTTAGCATTTAAAAGTGGTCCGGCTGGAATACCAAAAGGCAAATAGACTTTCTGACCCAGGAAGTTAAACTTTGGCTCACCAATTCTTGCCAACTTTTGCGAGTTAGCAAAATCACCAAAGGGACCTTGTTCAAAATTTTCCTGATATGTTTTCTTAGGATCGTAAAAAGGAATTTGCAACATATTTTTAGATTAAACCCAAAACTTTTCTACCATTGGTAGTGGCAATTTTTACTAATTCTTGGAGATCATAATAATGACAAGCTTCCAGTAAGAAGCGTAGTTCTGTCCACATATCACCATCAGTAAAAGGCTTGTAGTAGTCAGCAATATTATCTGGACCGATGGCAACCGTGACTCCAGCGGGAATCATCTCATCCACTGGCGTAACACTATTGTGAGAAGGCACCAAATCCTCACGACGTCGGTGATCAATCCAAGCGCTTGGACAAGCAATCATCATCACTCCTGCCTTCACCATATCTTGATATAGTTTTTGACGCACGGTTTGTGGTTGTGCTGCAATAGAGATGCCATGCACTCCCACTACTTTACCTTGCATTTGATGCTCAATAGTTTTTTGCACCAAAAGAGCGGTTTCTTGTTCTTTGGGAGTATTGAATTGATCGACATGAACATGAACCATTTTGCCGTATTTCTTGGCAGTACTCAGCAAAACATCCAAATGCTCAGCCTCATGACCCAAATCTTTACCTGGTAAACCACCAATAATATCGACAAACTCTGCACCTTTATCAAACCATTCTCTAGCTTGTGGCTCCAAGACTCCTTTGACTGTTTGGTTGGCAAAAAGCAATTTGATTTGTGACTTGTAACGTTCTCTGACTCGCTCTGCTGCAAGCATTGATTTGTCTTGAATGAGCGGATCAACGTCAATAAAAGTACATAGAGCAGTTACACCCTGAGCGATTTGTTGCTCAATTCCAAAAGCCATTCGATCATAAATGTCGTCTACCGTCTGACTTTGCTTAAGATCGTCAATT
The DNA here is from genome assembly GCA_020724725.1 of Candidatus Microgenomatus sp. GTDB lineage: Bacteria > Patescibacteriota > Microgenomatia > UBA1400 > PJMF01 > UBA1364. The sequence goes on from DYGL01000001.1 coordinate 9,450, forward strand.
AGATCCCATTTTTCTTGCAAAGAAATATCAGCTAAGCGCAAATCTTCGGCTTTGATTAAATAGGCTTTATCGAGATGATTGTGAGCACTCACCCATCCACCATACGCTTTAATTTCTTTCAATAAGTGTGCTTTGAGATCCCAATTGTTTTGCATTTATTTTAAGTACTACGACGCTTTCTCACGACCAATCTTTTTTGTAGTTCCTTGACCAAACCAACAGCTGTTTCCACATCTCTGACCAAAGTTACACCGTTCTTAACTGCCCATTTCTTGATGACTTGCTCATCAGATTTGGCTTCTTTAGTCTGATTGTCATATGGCAAGTTAATAACCAAGTCAAAAACATTTTGGCGCAGGATGTCTTCCAAAGATGGATAAAGATCTTTGTACATTTTGTGCACCATCACTGAGTGGATATTATGTTTTTTCAAAAATAAATGAGTGTTTTCAGTTGCATAGAACTGAAAGCCTAATTCAGCTAATTGTTTGATGCTTGGAAGCAAAGCTTTTTTATTCTTCTCTTCACCAATTGTCAGCAAAGCAAAGCGTTCATTGTCCTGAGCCAAACGCATTTGCAAGGTATAAATTTCGATGAAGCCTGCAGAAGCATTTTGGTTAAAGGTGTCATTCTTCATAAAGGTGGCCAATTTCTCATCAAAGATAGTATTAGCAGTTTCTACAGCCACCACTTCTGCCTGACCCTTAAATAATTTAACTGTTACTAAGCCACTCACCTTTTGATTGACTCTGTCAAGGTAGGCATTTAAATCATCCATCAAGGGTTCGTACCAAAGTGCTCCATAACACAAGTAAGCCCATTTAGTATCAACTAGCGACTTAAACTCGTTTTCTTCGCGAGTGGAAACATATTTTTCTAAATTAAAATGAGCGTTAATAATTATCTCGGCGGCTGGTGCTTCATAAAGACCTCTGACTTTAAGTCCCACTAAGCGATCTTCAATGTGATGGGTTACACCAACTCCGTGCTTAGCGCCGACTTTGTTTAAATGCATGATCAGATCTGCCAAACGCATCGGTTTACCATCAACTTCCACTGGCAAACCTTTGACAAAGCGTAGTTTGACGTAAACTGGCTTGTCTGGAGTTTTTTCAATCACCCGACAAACTTGTAAAATTTTGTCCAGAGGTGGAATAAGGGCTGGATTCTCGATTTCACCACTTTCTCCAGTCACACCCCACATGTTGTCATCATAGGAATAAGGAGAGGCTTTGGTTTGCTTGACTGGAATATTATGTTTTTTGGCGTAAGCCAACTCTTCATCGCGACCCATACTCCATTCGCGCACTGGAGCGATAATTTTCATTTCTGGTGCCAAAGTCAAAATCGAGCCCTCAATTCTAACTTGATCGTTGCCTTTACCCGTACAACCATGAGCGATAGTATCGGCCCCATATTCTCTGGCTACTTCGACGGCAATTTTGGATAAAAGAGGTCTGCCAAGCGGAGTGCTCATGTGATATTTACCTTGATAGCTGGCGTTGGCCTTAATGCCTTTGGCTAAATAGTGATAAGCAAATTCATTTTTGGCATCAATCACAATTGCCTCTTTTGCACCGAGCTTAAGAGCTTTCTTTCTAATTTCTTCCAAATCATCTGCTTGCTGACCAATATCAATAGTGAGGGCAATCACTTCTGCCTCATAGGTGTCTTGAATCCACTTCAACATGACTGAGGTGTCTAAACCACCAGAATATAGTAGTACTACCTTGTGTACACTGCCCTTACGACCCTCATAAGAAGAAACCTTAGTGTAAGTTGAAGCTTGTTGCATGAAAACTTTTCTTTCTTGTTTAACTAATGATTTTTGGGCATAAAAAAAGAGCAAGGTTTTTAGGCCTTGCTCTTCATGGATTCGCTAGTTTTTGGCTAATCTTGTTTTGCACCAAAAAGCCATTTTAATGGCAAAATTTGAATTAAACAAGTCGAATTTTAAAGCTGTCTTCTGCCTTCTAATGCTCTAGCCAAAGTCACCCCATCAGCATACTCAATATCTGCTCCGATGGGTAAACCATGACCAATGCGCGTAATACTTAATTGATCCTTGTTTGGTAGATTAGAATTAGCAATCATTTCTTTGATATAGAGAGCGGTAGCTTCACCTTCCATAGTTGGATTAGTGGCCAAAATTAACTCTGTCACACCGTCTAGTCTCTTAAGTAAATCTCTTAAATACAACTGATCTGGACCAATGTTGCTAAGTGGAGCAATGCAACCATGCAAAACATGATATAAGCCATGATATTTGTCTGATTTCTCGATAGCCAAAAGATCCAAAGGTTGCTCAACTACACAGATTGATTCAAGGTGACGGTTTGGGTCACTACAAATAGAACAAGGGTTATGCTCGGCGATATTATGACAACTTTCACACATCACCGTCTCTCTCTTGAGAGCTAGTAGCTTATCAGCAAAATCTTCCAATTGAGAGCTAGGGTTATGAAGCAAATAAAAAACCAAGCGTTGCGCCAAACGTGGCCCAATGCCTGGCAAACGCTCGAATTTTTCCACTAGTTGGCGAACTGCTTTGGGCAATTTTTGCATTTTTACTCTTCTCTATAATCAACCGACACATCCTCCAATTGATTTTCCCAATCTTTGGTTTGTTTTTTGGCTAAAAACTTTTCTGTAGCCGACCAAATTTGTCTCTCAACTTCTTCAGCGTTGACACTAGCATCAATAATTTGCCAACGTGAATGAGCTGAATACTTTTTCATATCATTTTTGGCAGTTTGCAAATAAGCCTGACGGACTTTCTCATGGAAATCTTTGGCCTCATAATCAATGCGGTTGGCACCTTCTTCACTCATGCGACGACCAAGACCAATTTCAACTGGAGCATCAAGTAAAAATGTAATATCTGGATAAGTTTTTTTTGTAGAAATATCATTAAGCTGGTCGATAATCTCCACCCCAAAACCTCTGACCATGCCCTGATAAACCACACTACTGTCTCTAGAACGATCCATTACTACAATTTTGCCAAGTTCCAAAGAAGGTAGGACAATCTCTCGATAGATTTGGGCGCGAGCAGCTTGAAAAAGCAGAACTTCAGTTGTGTAAGCCATGCCAACATTTTTATTGGATAAAACTACTTCGCGAATTTGCTCACTAATTACTGTGCCACCAGGCTCACGCAAAACTACCACGTCTTTACCAGCCTTAATCAAGCGTTCTTTTAGCCTAACTACCTGTGTGGTCTTACCCACTCCCTCGCCACCTTCCAAAGTGATCAACAAACCTTTTGTTTTCATTATTAATTCCCTTCTTCTTTTATAGTTCTAAACCCAAAAAACTGTCCCTCTTCCCAGAGTAGCATTTGCTGCATTGTTTTGCAAAACTGCCTGAGCTCTAGAAGATCCTACTTCCACTCCACCAGCAATTGCTAATTTGAGTTGCAAAAGTGAATCGTTTGACTTAAGTCCTCCAGTTATATTCCAAGCTACTTCATTGCCTACTTGTTGTCTAAATAAAGCCAATTTAGCTTTAAGTTTTTGTAAAGAAACACGACTATTTCGCCAATCTAAAATCTCTTCTTTGAAAAAGTCAGTAATCCAAGGCTGTAGTGCAATTTCATAACCAACTTGGTTTTTCAAAAAACCGCGAATGATCGATAAAGCTTCAAAAGTGTGATTGTTTTTAGCCAAAACATCTTCCTCAGTCATATTGGGCTCAAGCTGAAAAAAACGAGGTTCACGATTGGCAAAAAGCTTGGCTTCCACCAAACGAGCCAAGAATTCGCCTTGAAAATCTGGACCGAGTTGCTTAACAAAGGAAAATAAGGTAGTAAATAACGATTCAAAATTTTTTAAAATGTTACCTTCAGTCAAATTCAGAGTTTGTTCCTTAAGTTGGCTGAAATCGCCGTGAAACTGACCATTTACTTTGGCAAAAATCGTCTCTTCTACACTAAAACGTAGATTTAACTTGCGTTTTAGAATTTGCAGCATAACAATAAAATCGGCAAACTCTAATAATAATTCTTTACTAGGAGGTAATTTTTTCTTTTTCTCTTCTCTACTTCGTTCAAGTTTTGCTTGCTCAACTTCCCATTCTTTGACTTCAGTTAAAGTGTAATTAATCAAGGCAGTCGGAGAAGCCAATTGATTGGCCAAAATTAAAACTGGATGAGTTTCATCAGTGTAACCAACTTCAAATAATCTTGCTAATCCTTCTTGCTGACTTGCCATTTTATTTCCTGCCGGTACTCCCAAAGCCACCGCGGTTGTCAGCTGGCAAAACTGATAATTGCTCTAGTTTTATTTCCGGTCTTTTAAGAATCAGCATTTGCACTAAACGCTCGCCTTTTTCAATTTTAACGACCTGATCGCTGAAATTGTAAAGGGCGGCCAAATACTCATCACCATCACCTCGATAATCGTAATCCCCAATTCCAATACCATTAGCCATCAACAAGCCTTTTTTATGTAAAGAACTACGAGCAGATAATAAAACAAAATGATCTTCTGGAATCTGCAAAGCAACATTAAGTGGCACATAGGCTACTTGCCTAGGTTCGACCTGCATGGCCAAGCGACTATACAAATCCAGAGCTGCTGCTCCAGAGCTTTTATATTCTGGTAAAGGCAAACTTGAATCAAACAACTTGATTTGAACTTTAAGCATTTTCTTGTTATCAAAACTAACGCATTGCGAGAAAAATAGCAACAGCTTCGTGTTAGCATAAGCTAATGCTGATTGAAACTTTTAAGTTGGGAGCGCTTGATACTAACTGCTATCTTTTGTGGCAAGAAAATAAGACTGAGGCGGTAATTATCGATCCAGCCGATGATGGTGACTTTTTAAATGAAGAACTATTACGCCGCGGTTTACAACTTAAAACCATTGTTTTGACTCACGGTCATTTTGACCATTGCTTGGGTTTGTTGAGTTTGGCTAGTGCCTGGCAGGTACCTATCGCCATGCATTTTGCTGATCAATTTTTGCTTCAACAGGCTCAAGCCAGCGCCAAGCATTGGTTGAAAATAACCTGCGATCCAGTGCCTCCGGCTAATTTAGATTTGGGAAAAATTAAAAACATCTCTCTAGTTGATCAAGAGTTTGAAATTATTCACACTCCTGGACATACTCCAGGGAGTATTTGTTTGCTTGACAGAGAAAATAAAATTTTATTTAGTGGCGACACTATTTTTGCCAATGGCAATCTTGGTCGCACTGATTTTGCCTATTCAAATCGCCAAGCAATGACCAAAAGCCTCAAAAAACTAAATGATTTAAAAAAAGAAGGCTTGTATGGACAAGTTTTTGCCGGTCATGGAGAGAGTTTTTTTGTTTAAAAAAATGTTTATAATTAAAACCTATGAATTGGTTAGTTTTCTTTAGCGTTCTGTCTTTCAGCGGTTATTTTTTAACCAATAAAAAACCCTTTAAATACAGTTTTCAAACCAATCTTGATCGAAAAATTAAAGCTGTGCCCCTTTTTGTCATACCTTATGTTTTGTTTTTCCCTCTTATCATATTTACCTACCTATATCTAGAAAACAATTTTAAAAATGATTTCGCCATAAGTTTAATTATAGGCAATCTAATGGCGACAATTTTTTGGCATCTTTTGCCAAACGGTGTGGTGAGAGAAGTTTTGCCAAGTCAAAGCTACCTAGCTCGATTAATTAATTTTATCTATCGCCATGATGGCGACACCAATGGTTTCCCATCAGGGCATGTGTTCGTCAGTTTGCTTTGTAGTTATTATTTAAGCTTAACAACACCAAGCCTAGATTTGATCTTCTATCTGATTGGCGCAAGCATTTCTATTTCCACTGTGCTCACCAAACAACATTATCTTTTAGATATCTTAGGAGGAGTGATTTTTGCAATGCTGGCCATCCTGAGCACTCAGCTATTTTTCTAAGATTCTTTTGTAAAAAAAGGCAATTGTGCCGTTTTCATTCAATTTCTCTTGTTTGACCAAAGTGAACCTCTGATCCAAGTTTTCATTAAATAACTTAATGCCTTGACCAAAAACATAAGGCTCAACCGTTAAAATCAACTCATCCACCAAATTTCGTTGCATAAATAAAGTGTAAATTTGCGAGCCACCACATAAAGCCACTTCTTTAACACCTCGTTTAGCCAAATTACTGAGAATTTCCTCTGGACTTTCTCCAGTAAAAATCAGACTAGGATCTTGGAATTCAGAGTATTTTTCTTGGTGGCTGGTCATAACAATCATCTGACGCTCAGGTAAAGCACGTTTGATAGTTTCAAAAGTTTTGGAGCCCAAAATCATCGTGCCGATGGCTTTACTTTGACGGGTAAAAAACTGCCAATCTTCTTTGCTGGTCCAAGTAGTTGATGGCAAAGCTTCCTTGTCAGCTGGAGCAATAAAACCATCAATACTCATAGCTGCTATTAAAGTTACTTTAATGTTAGTCATGAGAATTTCCTCCTTTTTGCCAAGAAGCACTATTTAATAATGGAGCATAAGCATCATCTGCTAATGCAATTTTGTTCGAAGCTAATTCTGTAGCACTTGGTTCATGGTCAACAAACTGTACTTTTTCGAGTTCGCTCGCAAGTGCCAAAGGTGTACGCTCGCCCACCTCCCCCATAGCAAATGTTGTTGCAACTCCTAAAGCTTCAGCGGCATTAACTTGAACCATGTGAATTTGGCGACCAAAAAGATCCTTTTGACCAATATGATTATTAAGACCTTTAAAACCACAGTAAGCTAAAGTTGTGCCCACCACTCCCCAACGAAGAGGAAAAGAGCGAGAGTCTGTGCTGATGACGCCAAAATTTTTGAGACCATATTTCTGACGACAATGATGCCAAACTTGGTTGAGTGTCGCCTGCAAATCTGTTGGCCAAAGCACGAAACATTCCTCACCGTCCAAATTGGCATTAGACTCATCAATGCCGGCATTAACCGCCAAAGTCGAATCTTTGATCGTCAACATTAAATCATATTTAGAAGAGTGCGGATCAGTATAGAGTTCAGCTTCTTTTTGAACTAAAGCGTGCTTTTCAGCTCGTGCTTGTTCTTTGGAAAAACCTTGTATTTCACTTTGAGTTTTTTTGACTAGTCTACCCTGACAATAACTAATAATTTTGGAGCTAATGGCTAGGACTGAGTTTTCAGGCAAATGAGCCTGTAGTTTGGTATCCGCCGCAATAGACTCATCAATCACCTGTAAAAGATCATCATTGGCTTTTACTAAACGAGTTTGGAGAGCTTGAACTTGCATTGTCACAATTATACATCAGTAACACTTGCCTTCCCTGCCTACAATTGCTACATTAACCTTAACATGTCTCATCAACTTTCCCCCTACCAAAACTTACTCAAAGAAGTCTTAGAGACTGGTGCTCGTGGCCAGAGTCAGCAAGAAATCGACACGATCAGTAAAATTGCTCCAGCTCCACTGCGTTTTAAGTTGAGCGAAGGTTTTCCTATTATTACTGAGCGCAAAATTAGTGAAAAAATGTGGAAGGGTGCGATCGGAGAAATCATCGGCTTTATCAATGGTGCGCGCACTCAAGCTGAGCTAGAAACTTATGGCTGTCACTGGTGGAAAGCTTGGGTCACTGAAGCCAAATGTCACAAAAGAGGCTTGGAAACTGGCGACCTTGGCCCCGGCTCTTACGGCGCAGCTTTTCATGATTTTCCAACTAGTGAAGGTGGCACTTTCAATCAATTTAAAGAAATTATCGAACAAATTAAAGAGTTTCCTCATCTTAAAACTCACTTTATCAGTCCATGGATCCCTCAGTACACTATTCGTGGCACCGGCAAACAACAGAAAGTCGTCGTTTGTCCTTGTCATGGTTGGATTCACATTCGTGTCATTGATGGTAAATTAACCCTACACATGTTTCAGCGCAGTAGCGACGTGCCCATTGGTTTACCAGCTAATTTGGCTCAATACGCTGCCTTGACGATGATGATTGCGGAAGTAACTGGTTATGAGGCCTATGAATATGTGCACAGTTTCTCTGACGCTCATATTTTTGTCGACCAAGTTGATCACGTCAAAGAATTGTTGAAACGCGAAACTCGTCCACTTCCTCGCATGATTCTAAAAAATAAGAAAAAAAATCTTTTTGACTACCGCGTCGAAGATTTTGAGTTAGTTGATTACAACCCTCACCCTGGCATGTGGGACATTCCCGTAGCAGTTTAAGTATGGCAAAAAATAAAAATAACTTTATCAATCTAAACAATGCTCGCGAAGATGAGCAAATCGAGGTCATGCAAAAAATCGCTGACCAAGCTCACTGTCCATTTTGTAGCGAGAACTTGCGACTTTATCATCAACAACCCATTCTGAAAGAAGGCCAATATTGGCTCCTTACCAAAAACCAATGGCCCTATGCTCACACCAAACATCATTTGCTTTTGATCTACAAAACTCACGCTAGCAAACTAACAGACTTAGAAGATCAGGCCGGAGCTGAACTTTTTGCTATGATTAAAGAATTGGAACAAAAATTGAACTTTGAAGGTGGCGGACTCGCTCTCAGATTTGGAGACACTGACTTCTCTGCTGGCACAGTCAATCACTTGCATGTGCAACTCATTATCCCAGACGCCATGGCTAAAGATTTTGAACCAGTCAGAGTGAAATTGGGCTTGCAGTGGGAAAAGAGAAAATAAAAAAATTAAAGCACGTAGCAATCTTTAACTTTAGATCTTAATTGCTCAAGTTTCTCAATTTCTTCAAACTCATCTTTACTGAATTTAACCAACACCACTTCCACTCCAAAACTCTTGAGGATTTCCAAGCCATCTAGAACCGCATAGCCTTTGGCGTAATAAACTCTTTTGATGCCTGCGACAGCAATTTGCTTGGCACAAACTGGGCAAGGAAAAGTGGTCACAAACATCTCCGCTCCAGCCAAAGCAAGACCTCTTTTGGCAGCTAGAGCAATTAGATTAGCCTCTGCATGAATTGAGCTACTAAAATCAGCGCCTACTCCAGATGAAAATGAGATGCGTGGGTCACCATTTTTGTACTGTTGATCGGGGCTTGGCAAGTGTTCATTAGAGCCAAGGGAAATAATTTGTCCATCTTTAACAATAACACTGCCTACATGGCGCCACCAATCACTACTTAGACCAGCTGCTTGAAAAGCCTGAGTCATGGTTTGACGAGCGAAATCATCTTTAGTAATGATCACATCTGGCGAAACTTCTTTCTGCTCGCTCATCAGGTTTTTATCCCAACGTAAAAAAATTGGCTCAAAGATTTTTTCTTCCACATTGGCAAAAAAATGTTCAGCCAAAAAATGACCAATGTCATCATTGGTAAAAATCAGTTGAAATTTTTCGGGTGCATTGATAGTTGATTTTAATGAGTAAATAATTTTATCTATATCATTAATTTTAATTGATTTAACAATCTCAAATATATCAAATGATTTGATGGCCTGCTGGGCTTTGGAGACACTCAAAACCCGAATGTCTTTTTTGAGATATTCTAACTCTTCAAAAGCCAACAACTCTTCTCTGTTGATTAAATAAAGAGTAGCGCCAGCATATTTGGCAAAAAACTCTTCATAGCCACGATGTAAAACTGGCACATAAGCAAAGAGAATTTGTTTGGTCATATGTCCTTACATCAAGAAGTTCTTAGTTCTTCCAAAACTTCTTCAATACTTTTAATCAATTTGCTCTTCATGCGATCTTCAAACTTACGAGCAGTGTTCATTTGCATTAAACGAATTTTGGCTGTTGTTGAAGTAGTGGCCATAGGATCAAGCACCACCACCTTGCCACAAATTTTCTCCAAAGTTTTAATCGTTTTTTCATCATAAGTTTGGGCAGTTGCAATTAAAACATCTGGCTTGATCAATTTAATCAAATTAAACTTGGCTTCACCAGCTTCCTTAAGCACTACATAATCAACACTACGTAAATGCATGAGCATTTCCATGCGCTCGTCTTCAGGCACAATGGGACGATTCGGACCTTTTCGCTGACGAACCTTTTCATCACTATCTACTCCGACAATCAAAACATCACCATACTCTCTAGCCTTAGCGCAATAACGAGCGTGTCCGATATGAACCAAGTCAAAAGAACCTTGGGTCAAAACAATCTTTTTCTTTTGCTCACGTAGTTGCTTGACAATCGGCTCAATGTCAGTAGCTTGAAGAATAATTCTGCCATGTAAATTGGTCATAGTTTGTAGGGTACTTCCTGTTTAAAAGCCATTTGCTCTACTCTTGTGAGAACTTTCTGCACCATTTGTTGCTCAACTTCTGGAAAGAGCTCTAAAATTTCTTTCTGGCTTAAGTGACGATCGATTAAATAAGTCAAGACTTGATCGGCCAGCTCATAACTAAAACCAAATTCAGCTTCATCACTCTGGTTTTCCCATAAACCAGCAGAAGGAGCTTTTTGTAAAAATATTTCCGGCAAAGCCAATTCTTGAGCTAATTGTCTAACTTCGGTTTTATAAAGATGGACCAAAGGCTCAATGTCAGAAGCAGCATCACCAAAGCGAGTGAAATAACCTAAATAATGTTCTGATTTGTTTTCCGTACCTACCACCAAAGCGTCTTTACTTTTGGCATAGTCAAAAACTGCAATCATTCTAGTTCTAGCCATCAAATTGCCCTTTCGCACCTGATCAGCGTCCTCCACTTGCAAAGATTGACAAAGTGCATCAACTACAGAAGCTATATTAAGAGTTTTGCGATTAGAAACAGGAAATTGCCAAAAGTCTAAAATCGCATTGGCGTCAGCCATATCTTGACGATGATAAGGTAGCAAAATAGGCCAAATTTGCTCTTTTGGCAAAGCCTTGACTAAAAGTGAAAAAGAAACCGCACTATCAATTCCTCCAGAAACAGCAATCACTGCTTGTTTTTTACCAGTAGCGAGAAAAGTCTTTTGTAAAAAATTGATAATCTCCAAAGACTGCATAAATTAATTCTAGCGGGCGAGGCGTTTTTTAGTTTTGCTTTTAGCTTTGACACTAGTTTGCTTGCTGGCTTGTTTTTGCCAAGTTTGATACAAGGGCTCTTGAGAGAAAAAAACCAAATAAATAATAGGCAAAATACTCATGGTATTAAAAAGCAAAAGAGCTATAAACCAGAGGATTTGGTTGGCGCGCGCAGCGCGCCAAAGAGAAACTGCTCTCAAAACTATATCCACCAAAAAAAGAAGAAAGACAAATGAAGCTAAAATAGGGAAAATTGACCAATATTCAAAAATTTGCGTCTTAGTAAACATAAATTAATTCTAGCATAATTTATGCGAAAACTAGATTTTCTGCTTGATTTTGACTCCTACCATGTCGATTTGGTCAAAATCTTTTCTGGCTAATTCCCAAAATTTTTCTGATAATTTTTGAGAGTAAGTACTAAAAACACCTCGACCCATAGCGCTGCATAAGCGACGATCGAAATCGCGAATTTTATCCACTACTTTTTGACCAACCTGATGAAAGTTGGCTTCATTGGCAGCTTTGTCTAGCTTGTAATCGTCATGAATCTTGAGAAATTCGTCAAAAAGTTGGCGATTTTCTGCCACCATTTTTTGATAATATTCTCGATATTTAGTTTGTGCCATATCAATCCTCGATAAAAAGTTTATTAGCCTTAATGTATGTAATTACTTTATCATCTAGCAAACCCTTTAGGCTAGACTTTTGGGCTAAAGCTTGGCGAACTTTTGTTGAAGAAACTGCCATTTGTGGAAAGTCTGTCAAAGCAATCATGCCTTGCAAAATGGGTTGCAAAGGAAACCCTAGTCTAGGATATACATAGAAAGGATATTTGCTCAACATAGTTTCGTAGTGGTGCCAGAGTTGAAATTTGGCAAGATTGTCTGAACCGATGAGAAAAGAAAAGTTTCTATCTTGATGTTTGGCTGATAAAGCTTCTAAGGTGTTAAAGGTTTGACTTTCTTCGGCCCTACCTAATTCATAAGTCTCCAGGAAAATTTTTCCCACCAAAGCTGGATTTTTAGCAACAAGACTTTCAATCATTAATTCAAGCATGGCTAAGCGATGCTTTTGATCAACAAATTGTTTGGCAAAGCTATGTTTGCCAACTGGCAAAATCCAAACCTGATCTACTGTACTGCCATCCGGCAAAGATTTGCTTAAAACCTGCTCAACCATTAATTGATGACCAAGATGTGGAGGATTAAATGTGCCGCCAAAAACTAAAACTTTCATGATTTGGATTTTTTTCCTACAGTTTTTTTGGTTTTAGAAGCTTTTTTGGCAGTGGTTTTTTTAGCGCCAGTTTTTGCTTTACTTGACTTCGGCTCAGTTGGTTTTTTATTTTTATTCATCTTGGCTTTCCACTCTTCTCTCTTGCGCTTCATTTCTTCCCACTCAGCTTGAGTCAATTTATAATTTTGTTCTGGTTTTTTCCAAGAAGCAAAATCGCACTTTGGATAGAGAGAGCAGCCATAAAATGGCTTGCCCCATCTAGTGTTTTTGACCACCACATCTCCTGAACCACATAGTGGGCAATGTTGATCCGGCAAAGTCTCAACGATATTCTTGGTAAACTTACAATCTGGAAAACGACTACAACTTTTGAATTTGCCAAAACGACCAGAACGGATTACTACTTCACCTTCATTGCATTCTGGACAAGTTTCGCCAGTTTTTTCTACCGGAACCTGAACTCGATCTGCCACATCAGTTACTTCACCAATTTTTTTGGCCAGAGGCTTATAAAACAAGTCAATAATCGCCACCCAATCTTTTTCACCCAAAGCAATTAAATCTAGATCCTCTTCCATTGAAGCAGTGAAATCATAATCCATAAAATTGGCAAAATGCTCAACCAAAAAATCACAAACAGTAATTCCAATAGCCGTCGCAAAAAACTTCTTTTGAACACGCTCTACATAAGCGCGGTCAACAATTACAGAAATAATTGAAGCGTAAGTACTAGGACGGCCGATGCCTCTTTTTTCCAATTCTTTAACCAGAGAAGCGTCGTTGTATCTGGGCGGAGCCTGAGTAAATTTCTGCAAGGCAATCTGATCAAGACGAGATAAATCATCTTTTTCCTTTAAATCTGGTAAGATTTGATCAGCTGCCAGATTAAATAGTTTGCGCCAGCCATCGAAACGAACTACCGAGCCACTACTACGCAACGAATACTTATTGGCAGCATCCTGACTCTCAGCTTTGACCAAAATGGTGGTCTGATCATAAATTGCTGCATTCATTTGCGAAGCCAAGAATCTGCGCCAAATTAGGTCGTAAAGCTTGGCATGTTGCTCAGTCAAAGAAGCTCCCTTGCTTAAAACAGTGTTTTGATCTATGGCCAAATCAGTCACGCGAATTGCTTCGTGAGCTTCTTGAGCGTTTTTGGATTTTTTGGCAAAAATTCTCGCTTTATCTGGCAAATAATCCTTGCCAAAATTCTGCAAAATGTATTCTCTAGCCTTATCTAAAGCCGAAGTAGAAAGGTTGAAAGAATCTGTACGATGGTAAGTTATCAAACCTTCTTCATAAAGTCTCTGCGCTAGACTCATAGTCTGCTTGGCTGAAAAACCAAAACTAGTAGCAGCAGCTTGTTGTAAAAGTGAAGTGGTAAAAGGAGGCAAACTTTGACGATTACGTTGAGTTTTTTCGACACTGCTGACAACATAACTAGCTCCCAACAAATCTTGGCTAATTTTATCTGCTTTATCCCCATCCTTAATAACTGCTTTTTTATCTCCTATTTTGTCTAAGCTGGCAATAAAAATATTGGGGTTCAAATTATCTTGAGATTTACCTTCCTTATCAAAAATTTTTTGCTCTTTAAGTAAACCTTTTTTGCTTAAAGCCACCGACAACTCCCAAAACTCTTCTGGTTTAAAAGCAGAGATTTCTTTTTCTCTCTCAACAATTAAACGCAAAGCAACTGATTGCACGCGTCCAGCAGACAAGCCACGACGAATTTTTTTCCATAAAACTGGTGAGACTTGGTAGCCTACCAAACGATCCAAAACACGTCTGGCTTGTTGAGCATTAACTAAGTTCAAATTCAACTTACTAGGCTTGTTTATGGCTTCTTGAACAGCTGATTTGGTAATTTCATGAAATGTAGAGCGATAAAATTTGTTCTTGCTTTTAGCATCCGTTAATAAAAATTGAATATGCCAAGCAATCGCCTCTCCCTCGCGATCAGGGTCAGTAGCCAAATAAATTTTGTCAGCACTCTTGGCTAGTTTACGTAAATTGGCGACTACCTTTTTCTTATCACTACTAACTTCATAAACTGGCTGATAATGATTCTCCAAATCAATTCCTAAGTTCTTTTTAGGCAAGTCACGCACGTGTCCAACAGAAGCCTCGATCGTATACTTGCTACCTAAATAATCCTTAAGTTTTCTTGCTTTGGTGGGTGATTCAACGATGACTAAATCCATAATTTTATTTTTCCTACAAAAAATGTGCAACAGTTGCCCATTCTAACGGCACTCAACTAACTAAGCAATATTTGCCCCATTTTTTGCTAATTTTACCTTGTAATTCTAGGTCGAATAAGAGCTGATTAAGTTTTTCTTGATCAAAACCAGTATTTTGCTCCAATTCGCTTAAGCTCAGTTCAGGATAAAAACTCAAATGCTCTAAAACAGTTTTAGCTTGGACCGACTGTTTAAAACCTGAAGAATCAAATTGATCATTCAAAGCATTTCCCCCATTCACTCCAAGCTCCGATAAAATATCAAAAGCGTTATTAACCAAAATCGCTCCTTGATTAATGAGGTCTTTGGCACCAACACTAAAAGGATTGTTGATTGGACCAGGCACAGCCATAACTAAGCGTCCATAATCATTGGCGTAACTTGCCGTGATATGAGAACCACTGCGCCTAGCTGCTTCGATCACGAGGGTCGCTTTAGACAGGCCAGCCACAATGCGATTGCGCATAACAAAATTGGCTGGGCGAGCTGCAATTTCTGGAGGAAATTCGCTTAAAAAGATAGCTCCTCTTTGCAAAAATTCTTGCATTATTTTTAGTTGGCTTTTTGGAAAGCAGTGATCAAAACCAAAACCAAGTACGGCAATGGTCTGACCATGACAATCAAGGGCCATTTGAGCAGCTAAAAGATCAACCCCATACATGAAGCCAGAAACTACACTTTGCTTGGCTTCAATTAAGGAAGGAATGATTTGTCTGATCACCAGTCGGCCATAATTGGTCATTTTTCGCGTACCAACTACAGAAATTGTCTGAGCAAAAGTGTTTTGCCAAGCTTCGCTACCAACTTTTATCAAGCTTTTGACAAAGAGAACAGTTGGAAAGTCTTCGCTAGCCAACAAAAGCTTGGGATAGCTTTTATCCTGAAAAGAAAGCAGTTGCAAACCCGAAGCCTCAAGCTTTTCCAAATTGTCTAGTAAACTGTGTGCTATTTTAAATTTTTTGATCGATTCCACAATCTTTTCAGATAAAGAAATTTTTTGCCAAATTTGATTTTTGTTGGCCCAAAACTCATCATCGCTTAGTTGATATTTTTGGCAAATTTTTAAAATTTTGAGACTAGTACGAGCGCCTACTCCAGTCACAGAATTTAGAGCAACTAGAAAAGCTAAGCGCTTACGAGAAACCAAGTGAAAATGATTATTTGACATTTCACTGCTGATTATCCATCAACTAGTTTGCAAAAAGCGTGATTTTTAGAAAATTCCTTTAATAATGGAGGCGATGACCGGAGCTGCGTCTTGAGAGCCTTCTGAGTAGATTTTCTCACCATCACTTTCAACCAAAACAGTGATGATTAACTTATCTGGGAAACCTTGTTCCTTAATAAGTTTTTGCCAATTCGACTTGAGAATATTTTCTTCGCCTTCTACTGGAGAGATTTTTTCTTTATCTATACCAACGATTGCCGTCGTCCAAGCATGGGTTTTGCGATAACCTCTTTCATCTGCAGCTCCAAATTCAGCTGTTCCAGTTTTACAAGCAATCATACCCTGACTGATTTGCTCGCTAGCTGACAAACTAGGATCCAAGTTGACCAAAATTTGTGCGTTATGAGGAAATAAAGGATAAGCAGTTCCACCCTGACTACAAGCAGCGATCATTCCTTGGAGAACTATTTCTAAATATTGATCTTCAATTCCCAAATCTCGACAATTTTGCTTAACTGTTGACAAAAGTGAACTTTGACAAAGTTGACCATGATTGGCCAAAGCTTGAGTCATACTAGCAACTTGAATTGGCGTAACTAGAAGATCACCTTGGCCAATGCCAAAATGATAAGTGTTGCCTAAATACCAATTCTCTCCTCTAGTAAATTCTTTCCATTTGGGATCGGGAACCAAGCCAGCAAGTTCTTGACCCAACTGCAAACCAGTGGGACTGCCAAAACCAAATAAGCGAGCATATTCTGCCAACTTGTTTGGACCAAGCCACTCAGCGGCCTTATAAAAAAAGATGTCATTACTGCGAGCCAAAGCCTTTTTAACATCAACTACGCCCTCTGTTCTGCCATATTGGGTGAAATACCAGTTAGCATATTCAAAATCACCCACTTTCAAAGTTCCCTGATCATCAACTGTGGTGTTTTCCTCAATTGCTCCTTCCTGTAAAGCTGCTACGGCGGTAACCAACTTAAAAACTGACCCAGGAGGATAAGCTCCAGAAATACTGCGATTAAAAAAAACTTGATTTTCATCTTGCAAATAAGCTTGGATTTTTGTGGAACTCAAGCGTTCTCGATTGTATAAAGATTCGAGCCAATTATCTTCAAAAACATTTGGGTCAAAGCTTGGAGAACTAAGTAGACTTAGAATTTCGCCATTTTTAGCATCCATAATAACCACTGCTCCTTTTTTACCAGCCATGGCTTGATAAGCCAAAACGCTTAGATATGGATCTAGAGAAGTTGAAATGTTGTCACCATATTGAGCTGCCTCCAAAGAAACCAAGCGTTGTCTTTGACCAAGAGCGTTAACCTCAAATTTGTTCACTGAACCTATTGAGCGTAAGTTTTGATCAAAAAATTGCTCTAAACCCATTCTGCCAAGTCGACTATTAAGCGCTAAGTTCGGATTTTTTGCCAAATCATCAGCTGTGACTGGAGAAAGATAACCCAAGATGGAGGCTAAAGCTTCTTTATGTGGATAATTTCTTTTAAATTCATAGCCTACGCTAGCGCTATCGCTGGCAAGCAAACGTAGAGCCTCATCCTTATCCAAAAACTCCTTATCACTATAAAAACTATCTTGATTTAGATATTTAAAATAAATTTTTTCATTACTAAGTAAAGGCTGACCATAGCGATCCAAAAAAATTGCTCTTTCAGCAACATTCTTTTTGGTAAAGTAACGGTTATTTTCAGCTAAATTGAAAAAATTCTCACCTTTAAAGATTTGTACGTCAAAAAGACGCACTAAAAGCAAGGCAAAAGTCGCCTGAAAAAACAACAATAAAAACAAAAGCTTAAGGCGCATAATTTTTGAGCTTGGTTTTGTAAACATAAAACAAAAAAACTAAGAAATGAAAAAAGTAAAAATAATTAAGCTGAAGTTTGCTTAAATGAAAGAAAATAATGTTGAAAATGAAAAATAGTAGCAATTTTAAAAGAGGCTTGTCATGATATCTTTGAGCAAAGTAATGAAGGATGAGCAATAAACCAGCTATAACTGGCCAAGAGACTGTATAAAAAATTGCCAAAGCAAAAGCGATTAAAAACAGTAAAAAAATAAGGCTTTGATTGCGACGACGTTTAATTAGTTTGTAAGATATGTACAGAAAAAAGATTGGCAAGCCGACTGTGGCTTCCAAACTTAAAATAATTATTAAAAACAAAAACATCAACATAGATTTATTTAATTTCTACCAAGCCTACTTCATAAAAATTGACCAATTGTTCAACAACTGCTGTTTTGGTAGCCAAAGCTTGATTCTCAGCAGAAATGTGAGTAATTCGACCAATCAATAAACCATCTTCAATGCCCAAAGAAGCAGCGGTAAAAACCAAATCCCCTACCTCCAAAGGTTCGTTTATAGAAACTTCACTTAAAATAATCTCTCGCCCATTGCCTGCGAGTAAACCTTTAACGCCTTTATTAGTTTTCACCAAAATTGAATTGCCATGCAATTTATTTAAAAGAGTCACTAAAGATTGTTTTTCCTCAACTGAATCGACCAGACCAAGCAGAGTTCCCTTATATAGAACTGCTGAGCCTGGTTTAATTCCATCTTTTGCTCCGACTGCAATAAAGGTTTGAGCAAAAGAAATAATAGGGGCTGCTACAGTTACTTGATTGTAACTTCGATCACTATTTTCCAAAATTCGACGTAATTCTTGATTTTCCTTTTCCAAAGCTTCAACCTTACTAAAAGCCACGGCGGCTTCACTATAGCGATACTGTAAATCTTCTAAATTGGCTGTTAAATTCCACATTAAAGTTAAACGTTGCAAAGGATTATTAAGCTGACTCAAAACTGCGAAATTTTGTGCCTTAAGCTGATTGGCTAAGTTGCTAAACCAACTTAAATTCAAAAGACCCAAGAATTGCAAAAAAAACAAAAGTAAAATCAAGCAAAAAGCCACAATGTAATGCTTGTTTTTTTCATTCAACATAATTTATCTATCTCAATCGCTTCTAAATTTAGACTTTTAGATAAAGGTGCGAGTAAAGTTTTGTCTGGAAAATTATTATTAAAAAAATAGAAGCAATCCGGTTGTTTAAATTCAAACTTCAGTTTAGCCTTTTGCCAAAAATCATGGCTTGCCAAAAGCAAATTTCTGATCAAGACCTTTTCGTAAGCCAAGAGCTTATCCTGATCAAAAAGACTAAGTTCGACACAATCATTAAATAAATTAACAATCAGCTTTGTTTTAGAAAAATTTCTCTTTTGTATAAGATAAAAATTGTAAAAAAAGTGGCGATCAACAAAAGAAACTTGCTTGAGAAATGGCGACACCGCTTTAATCGCTTTTTTTTCCAAATCACTGGTTTCCGGAGCCAATAAAAAAACCAGACTATAGTGTTCTAGCTCAAAAGCTTTAAGATTTTTGTGAAGCAGTTGTTCAAAAAGAACTTCATCGGCCAATAAATTTTCTTGGCAAAGCTTAGTGTTTAAAACTTTTTTAAGCAAAGTTAGGTTGGAAAAATCGATTGAAGATAGATCCTGAAGATCTTTGGCTAAATAAAAAAACAAGCCACTGCTATTTAGATCAAGCAAAAGAAGATGTTGGTAAGCAAAAAAATTCATGGTTAGACTTGTTTCAAGTCTACCGCAGTCACTAGCTATTAAGCAAGTTAGCTGCTTGGCGCCATAGGTTGCGACTAATCAAGCCTTCGGCTTGTTTAACCTTGGCTAGGGTTGCTTCATCAGCTCCCTCTTTCATTTTACTCAAACGCTCGCCCATCATTTCCGATTTAAGCTCCAGAGCTTTTTCGTACAAAACTTCGTCCAAGTCTGGAATAATTTTTTCCAAATAAACAATCAAGTCTTCTTTTTTCTGGTTCTCATCGCTAGCTGAATCAAGAATTTCTCTAGCCTTGACATATTCTTCACTGGTCAGCAACAATTCTAAATCATGAACGACAAAATCATCCCAAATCATACTCTCCAGTTCATCTAAAAATTGATTTTTCTCTTCATCACTAATTTTAGCTAAACCAAGCATCTCAAAGATATTTTGGGCACGAAGTTCTTCTGATTCATCACTATTTTCTAAGCTCTTTTCCTCAGCAGGCTCTGGAGCCAAAATTGCTTCGGTGGCGGCTTCTTGATCTTCAACCAAATTCTGACTTGGAGCGCGATTTTTTCTAAAATCATCTGCCGAGTCCGAAACCAGAGTTGACTCTTCTAAAGATGGAGTTGTTGGAGCTGGATCAGGAGGCACAACAGAATCACCTTGAGGATTTTCTGCCTTGGCAGCTTTGATCTTGGCTGATTCCTCATCAATCTTTTTTTCCAAATCATCTAAGAAAGCATCAAAATCAAATTTTTCCTCTTCTTCAGAGGGAGAAGTTTCTACTTTGTCTGGCACATCCATTGTTGGTGCTAAAGGTTGAACTACTGGAGGCTCAGTCGCTGGTGGCTCAACTACCAAAGGCTCAACCATTGGCGATTCAACTGGTTCACTTTTTACTTCACTAGGAGCGACAGCTTGACTTTCCAAATTTTTAGAAAGCTCATCTAATTCAGCTAAAAGACGATCGATCTCAGCGGCATTATTCTTGGTGTTATCCTCAACCTTTTGCATGGTAGCCTGCACTGCTTGATTAATCTGCTCATTTTGATCAGGGACGGTGTCAGAAACTACCACGGGAGGTGTTGAATTATCAGTTGCTTGAATTGGTGCAGCAGGCTGACTTTGATTGACAAAGTCATCTTGTATCTGGATCATAGGCAGGTTTCCATCTAATATAGATTACTGTACAATTCCAATTTAGCACAAGCAAAATAAAAAAATAAGTATTGGTTATGTCTAATCGTTCAAGTCTTGCTCATTTTCTCCAACAAGCAATTTTTATCGCTTTTAATCTTTTGTTTTTTATGACTCCTTTCATCTTCACTTGGATGAATCAGGAATTGTTTGAGTTTAGCAAAATGCTTTTCGTTTATGCCTTTGCTGTCATAATTCTAGGCTTATGGTCGCTACGCATGGCGGTAGAACAAAAAATTATCTTCAAGAGAAGTCCCTTGGATTACTTTCTATTAATTTTTCTCTTATCTCAAGTCATTTCTACAGTTTTTTCACTACACCCCCGCACTTCTTGGTTTGGCTATTACACTCGCTTTAATGGCGGATTACTTTCAACTTTAAGCTACATCTCCATTTTTTACGCCATGATTGCCAACCTCAAAAAAACTCAAGTTCAAGGCATCATTTCTAGTCTGTTGCTCTCGATGTTACTTGTCAGTTTGTATGCCATTCCTGAACACTTTGGTCATTCTCCGAGCTGTTGGCTGATTACTCAAAAATTCGATGTCGCTTGTTGGGTTCAAGATGTCCAGAATCGAGTCTTTGCCACTTTTGGTCAGCCAAATTGGCTAGCCACTTTTCTTATCACTCTTATTCCTCTCAATGTCGATTATTTGCTTAGAGAGAAAAAATGGCTCAATCGGCTTTATTTGCTTCTTGTTTTATTAAGTAGTGTCAGCGCACTTTTGTTTAGCAAGTCTAGATCAGGACTTTTAGGTCTGGCCCTGGGTTTAAGTTTTTATGGAATAGCTAAGCTTTGGAAAAGCAAAAAAAATAGATTCCTACAATTCAAAAAGTTAAGTATAGTCGCTAGCTTAATTACTCTACTGATCATTCTCATCGGCACACCCTACACCCCCAATTTTAAAGAGTTATTAAGCGGTCAAAGCAAAATTTTACTTTCACCAGCTCCTGCTCCAGAAATCCAAGTTGGTGGCACACCTTCTGAAGAAATTAGAAAGATTGTTTGGCAAGGTGCAGTTAAAGTCTGGCAACGTTACCCTATTTTTGGTTCTGGAGTGGAAACTTTTGCTTATAGTTACTACTTGGATCGACCAGTAGCTCATAATCTAGTTTCTGAGTGGGATTTTCTTTACAACAAAGCTCATAACGAGCTACTAAACTTATTGGCTAACACCGGTCTGGTTGGTTTGCTTAGCTACCTCACTCTACTTGGAGCTGCTTTTTACTTAGGCAGAAAGTCAGTTGCCATCTTAGCTGGCCTTATGGCCATGTTTGTGGCAAACTTCTTCGGCTTCTCTACGGTGATGAGTAATTTGTTGTTATTTGGCTTTATGGCGATAATTGTCTTACAAAATCAAGACCAGAAAAAGCAAAGTTTTAATAAAAATGATGACATTAAAAAGATTGATAATAAAGAAAATATTGATAATAAAGAGTATTATATTTACTCTACAATTGTGCTAGCTACTCTTATTTTATTGGGTAGAGTTCATGCCATTTGGCAAGCTGATTACCTGTTCACCAAAGGTCAAAATGCTTTTACTCAAGGTAATTATCAAGTGGGTTTGCCACTGATCCAAGAAGCAATTTTAAAATCACCCAAAGAAGCCTTTTTCTATGATGAGTTAGCCGACAACTATGCTCAACTTAGTATTGCTTACGCTAATGAAAAACAAAGCACCGCCAGCTCACAATTAGCCCAGAGTGCTATCGAAAGCAACCGCAAGGCCATTGAGTTAAACGGCGCTCATTTAAATTTTTATAAAAGCCAAGCTCGTATCTACATTCGCTTGGGTCAACTCGATCAAAGATTATATTCTTACGCCAAGCAAGCTCTGGAAAAAGCCATTAGCCTCTCACCTACCGATGCCAAACTTTACTACAATTTAGCCTTGGTCTTGGAAATCATGGGGCAAAACGAGGAAGCTCTAGCAAAAATGGAATACGCAGTGCAAATCAAAAGCAATTATCTACAAGCTAGAGGTGAGCTGGCGAGAATGTATTTCACCAGAAATGAGCTAGAAAAAGCCAAAGAACAATATATTTACAGTTTAGAAAAAATTGCGCCAAATGACGAACTGGTCAAAGAAAAACTCAAGATTGTAGAAGCTAGTCTAAGCGCTCAAAGACAGAAATAAGATGCAAAAATACCTCTTAAGTAGTGACGGGGTAAAAATCAATTACGAAGTTTACGGCTCCAGCAAAGCCAAAAAAAATTTAGTTTTTATTCACGGTTTTGGCGGTTGTCTCAAAGCTTTTACTCCCCTGATTTTAAGCCTACAAAAATCAAATTATCAAATCATTAACATAGATCTACGTTCTCATGGCCAATCAGAAAGACCAAAAAATGGCGCCCAGTATAAAATTGATTATTTTATAAATGATCTTGTCGAAATTTTAAAAAAAGAAAAAGTTGAACAAGCAACGATTATTGGTCATTGTTTTGGTGGCATACTTGCCTTGATCCTTGGAGCTCACCATCCGCAACTCGTAAAATCAATAATTTTAATCAACTCTTCCTACAAAGCTCCAAACTTTTCCAAGTTGGTTTATAACTACTTTCCTCTCAAGGGAATTATCTTCTTTCTACTGAGATTTTTTCCCAATCTTTACATCAAAAGATACCCCGCCTATGAAAAATACGAGCGAAGTGGAGATTTTAACGTTATGAGAATTGGTTCAGACGTTCTTCATACTTCACCCAAAAGTTATCTCTATATTGTCCGAGAAATTGCTAAATTAGATTTAGCTAGTGAATTGCCAAAAATTAAACAAAATGTGCTTTTGATCCATGGCGATAAAGATCATGTTTTTAACTTAAAAGGCACTTTTGAACTTAAAAGCAAGCTACAAAATGCCAAATTAGAGATTATCAAAGACGCCAACCACTTAATTGTTTTGGGACAAAGACAAAAATTATTGCAAATTCTTGAAGAAAACATTAGGCAAAAATTCATCTAAATTCCTTCTGTTATATAATAAGCAGGTTATTCTAAAAAAATGAAAATTATTATCGCTCCAAACCAAGTTTTACGCCAAAAAGCCAAAGAGGTTGAAGTTTTTGATAAAAAATTCTTTACTTTCGCCAAAGAACTCGCTCAAACTTTAATTGAAAAAGAAAATCCTCGTGGTGTTGGTTTAGCAGCCCCTCAAGTTAATAAGTCTTGGCGGGTTTTTGTAGCTGTTCTCGGAGAAAAAAACCAAGAGAGCGATCGACCAACTTTAGAATTTTTTATTAATCCTCGCTTCACCAAATTAAGCAACAAAAAAATTCTAGGCGCCATGGATGGTTCAGAGCGCTTTGAGGGTTGCTTGTCGATTCCTCTTTTGTATGGACCGGTGCCAAGACACGAATGGGTGGAAGTAGAATATCAAAGCTTGGATTACAAAGAGTTGCAAAAAAAAGGTCAGGCTCAAATTGTCAGCAAAATGGCTCGCCTAACTGATTTTGACGCCAGAATTGTCCAACACGAATATGATCATTTGGAGGGTGTTTTGTTTACTGATTATAGTCTGCAAAATAATTTACCCATCTACATCACCAACAAAGAAGGTCAATGGGTAGAAGTAGAAAACAAAAAAGAAGTTTTAAAAGCCCTATAAACTGATTCAAAATGCCATATCAAATCGCCATTGCTGGCTCAACCCACTACACCGTGCAAATGGCTCAAGCCTTGGCCAATGACTCTCGTTTTGAGCTTGCTTTTACTCTCTCTCCAGAACCAAAGACTATTGGTCGTCAGCAAATTCTGACCAAAAATCCTCTCCACCAATGGTCGCTAGAAAAAAACTTAGCTCACTTGCTGGTTGAAAAAAAAATTGACGACAACTTGCACCAAAAGATTAAAACTTTAAATAAAAAAATAGATTTTTTGCTAGTGGTCGACTTTGGCTACTTAGTGCCTCAATGGTTGTTGGATTTGCCCCAAATCGCTCCTCTCAACATCCACCCTTCCCTATTACCAAAGTGGCGCGGTAGTTCCCCTGGTCAATTTGCTTTGCTGATGCAAAATTTGATGGAAAACGGTCAAAAATCAGCAGTTACTCTCATGGTCATGAATGCTGGTCTTGATCAGGGACCAATCATCTCTCAACTACCCTTCACTATCGATTCCGCTTGGACTCAAACTGAGTACTATCAAACAGCTTTTAACTTAATCGCGGCGCAATTGGGGGATTTGGTTTCTAGTTTTGCGGAGGGCAAAATCAAGTCTCAAGCTCAACCCTTAGAAAGTCCTACTCTCATTGCTCGTCGTTTAAATAAGGAAGATAGCTTTATTGCTTGGCAGGATTTACAGATACTTATGGATATAAAGGCTGAAAAAATCAAAGCTCAAACCAATTGTTTTGGTCTACTCTACGACTTACTAAGCAATCCAGAAATTTGTCCCACTCGTCTCGCTCAAATTAAGCTTGTGACAAATGCCAGTCACGCTTTTAATCCTTGGCCCATGTTATGGACTATTGTTCAAACCAGTAAAGGCGAAAAAAGAATGAAAATTCTGGCAAGTCAGGGTCAAGGCGAACAACTACTTCTAACTAAAGTGCAAATTGAGGGCAAAAACCCCTGCTCCTTTAATGAGTGTAAAAACTCTATTCTTTAAAAATTTAGAAAAATTAAACAGCCTTTTTGAAATGAGTGGTGAGACCCAATTTCTTGAGTTGTTTGAGGACTCTGCTGGGGACTTTAACCTTTTTCTTGACACCATCAATCATGACGGTAGCAGCGTGTAAGTTGTATTTGAAACCCTTCTTGGTGCGATTCTTGGCATGAGAAACATTGTTGCCAATGTGAGCGACTTGAGAGTATTTGTGCAAATTGATTTTCATAATGAAGAGTGATTTTATCACATGATCTAAAAAAAATGTAGATCAAGCTTTAAAAAATTCCTTTCCTCACCTATAATCAGCTCACTATGCTCGATTTACTTTTTGCGAGTCCGATTGCCTTCCTGATTTTTATCACTGGTCTGCTCTTATCAATTGCTATTCATGAATTTACTCATTGCTACGTGACAGATAAATTAGGCGATCCCACTCCCCGCATCAAGGGTCGCTTGACTCTCAATCCTCTAGCCCACCTTGATCCAATTGGAACTGCAGCTATTATTTTGACTGGTTTTGGTTGGGGTAAAGCTGCTCCCTATGATCCCTATAATCTCAAAAGTCCCGTTCGCGATGCAGCTTTGATTGCTGCTGCTGGACCATTGAGTAATATTTTAATTGCCACTCTCTTGGCAATTTTGCTCAGATTTAACATAGGTGGCGATTTTGTGGCCCTTTTTTCGATGCAATTGATTTTTATCAATCTTGCTTTGGCAATTTTTAATCTCATTCCTATTCATCCTCTGGATGGTGGCAAAATTATGCGCGCTCTTTTACCTCACCAAGCTAGCCTAGAATATGAGGATATTATGGAGCGTTACGGCACGATGATTTTGATTATGATGATCTTCCCTTGGGCTGGTGGGCGCTCAGCCGTCAGCGCTTTGCTGAGTCCTGTGCTAGATGTTTTGATGAGACTTTTCGTCTGAGGTTAAATTTCAAATCGAAAAAATTCACCTTTTTGTAGCCAGCCAGCTTCTTTAGTTTCTGGCAAATGCTTGTCTTCACTTAGTTCTAAACTGTGTAGATGAGCATAGAGAGTTTGCAAAGGATCGCCGTGGCTACAAATAATAACTCGCTCATCTTTTTGCAACTGAGGCAATAAATCCTGATAAAAGTCTACCATGCGTTTTTGAATATCAAGAATTCCTTCACCGCCCAACTCTCCGTTGTGAGCAAAAAAGTTTTGCCAGCTCTCTCTGACCCAATAGCCTTGATAAGCAGAGAGCGTTTCTAACAGGCGTTGATCAAAAAACACTGGAATTTGTCCATTGGCAATAATTTCCGCAGTTTGGAGACAGCGCAAAACCGCGCTACTGTAAATTTTGCTAATTTTCTCTTTGGCAAAAAATTCTTGTAACTCTTTGGCCTTCTTGCGACCTGCGGCCGACAGCTCAACTGGTAAACGCCCAGGCAGAATTTGACGAGGATTGTCGTAATCACAGTGGCGAAGGAGATAAATGGTGGGCATATTTTAAAGTTTATTTATTTTTCTAACTTGTTGTTGACCCATGCCAACAAAAACATTTTTGAGTAATTGTTCAACTTGTTTTTGCAAACCCAAGTCTTGTTTGGCTAGGGATTGCCAAGATTGATACTTTTCTTGCAAATGCTGATCGCGGTAATTTTCCGAGAGATTTTTAGTTAATTCTTTGAGCAAAAACATTCTCAATTCAGAGTGATTCTTGAGAGACTTAAGCAGAATGTCTAAGCAACCAGCAGTTTGTATAAAATCCTTGGCTGTTACCGCACGACCAAGCATTCTAGCGCTAACAGTAATAAGCTGATTTGCATCCATTTTTTCACTTGCTGGACCGAAGCTATGTAAAAAATCTACATAGGCTTGTTTAGCTTGAGGATAAGGGGCTTCTTCACATAAGAAAATTAGGCTAAAGCGCTCGCCACGTTTTTCGTCACTAATTTGACCCAATAAATGTTGTAAACCCGCTGCGAAATCAGCAACTTCTTCGTCTGGAAAAATCTGTGCAATAATTCTCGATAAATGCAGAACATCACGAAGACAAATTAACTGTGCTGATTCAGAGCCTAAGGTAGCTTCAAAATAATCACCTCTTAGACTTGCTTCTTCCATCCGATCAGCTAAAGGAAAATGCTGGAGAGCTGTCGCTAAACTCAACTCTAAACCTTCCTGAGCTTGTTCCCAATTCTCACTGTGTTTAACAGCGGCCGTAGCTGTCACCAAAGTGGAACGGGAATACTCAGCGTGCGCAACGGCTCTTGTGAAATCAGTGAAATTACTGGTGTCAATGCCATCAAGCTCATTTTTGGCCAATTTAGCCGCTTTGTTTGAATCACCTTGTAAGTGGATATCCCAGATTTCTTTTGGAGAAAGACTTGGCATGAATTTGATTATACATGGTCAGTTATAATCAAAGCCAATGAATAAAAAGCTCCAACTTGGTGTCTACCAACACTACAAAGGTAATAAATATTTGGTTCTCGGCACTGCCAAGCACAGCGAAACTCTAGAAGAGCTGGTGCTCTACACCACTCTTTATGAGAATAAAGAATCTGCCCTCTGGGTCAGGCCATTGGAAATGTTTCTAGAAAATGTAGTGGTGAATGGAAAAAAAGTGGAGAGGTTTAGGAAGGTGGAGTAAAGAAATCACAATAACGTGTGATTTCTCATTTCTGCAGGGCGGGAA
This sequence comes from Candidatus Microgenomatus sp., assembly GCA_020724725.1. Classification (GTDB taxonomy): domain Bacteria; phylum Patescibacteriota; class Microgenomatia; order UBA1400; family PJMF01; genus UBA1364. The sequence continues at coordinate 37,083 of DYGL01000001.1, forward strand.
GGAATCGAACCCTCATCAAAGGTTTTGGAGACCTCTATTCTACCGTTGAACTACCGCCCTTTGTTAATTTAATTTCGAAGGCAATTATAATCGACTTATCGTAAATAGCCAAGCAACCTGCTACACTAAAAAGCATGCAAAATCATGACCTCTCTAAGGACATTAGAAGCATTTACGAACAAGACAAAAAACTGCTGGAACAAAGCGCCGTTCCCATTATCACTGTTTCCGCTACTTTCCTTGAAGATCTCAAGGGGTTGCACAAAAAGAAAGAAACCGACAGCAAAACCGATATTGTTTTGTCTCGAGCTCACTACTCGATGGCCATGGGCATTGCTATAGAAGCTTGGGGCGATAAAATCGATCCTAAAAAAGCCTGGCTCGTTGATAGCACCAACTATGTCAGTCTCAAAGACACCAAAAGTGTGGAAATTACTCACGCCATTGGCAAGGTGATTGCTCGCTGGCCAATTTTGAAAACTTTCAAAGATCTGGTTGATAAATTTGGCCGCTCGAAAATGCCAATTCTAGACAATGTCACTCCACCTACTATTTATTTAGGTTCAGGCATTGAAAAAAGCATTCTCTCTTTTCACATCGTCACTGGCAATATCCTCGCCAGTGAGGGTAAAAAAGTTGTCCAAATGATCACAGATCCTCACGTGAGAAGCGATTATTTGGCCAACGCTCATTTGCCTAATATGAAATTTTTGGTTTTTGATGAAGCCACCAAAAAAGAGTTTTTTCAAGTCGCTAAAGAAATTGGCCAAAAAATTCCCCAAGCTCAATTGGCTGACAAAGTAATTGTTACTGGCCCACCCATTGACCCCCGCATCGTTGCTTGCAACCAGACCAAAAAAGCTTGGACCAAAGATCGACCACTGCGCATTTGTCTAACCACTGGCGGTCTTGGTACCAACAAAACAGAGATTAAAGCCATTCTAGAACAACTCCTGCCCATCCTAAAAGAGCAAGCTCTTGGCAAAAAAACTGCCTTGCCAGAAACTCAAGTCCTGTTTTACGCCGGCACACACCTCGACCACAAAGAGATGGCGGCGGAAATTGCTCAAGCCAATCAACTCGCCTACCAAATCATTAGTCCCAAAGATCCGGCTAGTTTTAGAATTGGTGGCAAAATTAAAAGCAAAGATGATCTAATCAAGGAAGATTCAAGGTTTAGCATCATTTATCATCCACAAATAGTCGACGCCAATGAGCTCTTCGTCAACAACGCTTTCCCTTGGACTGATCTTTTTATCAGCAAACCTTCGGGTGATATGGCCTATGACGCCGTGGTTTCTGGCGCTGCTCTTCTCACTCTTAAAGAATGGGGTGAATGGGAACATAATGTGCGCCAAACCTTTGAAAAGAATGGTACAGCCATGATTGCTCAGGTTGACAATATTGTCGAACAGTTAATAGAAATTAGCGCTGACCAAGAACAAAACTTGAAAATCAAAAAACTAAATAGCAGTAATTTGCCAAGCCCAGCTCTAGAAGAACAAGCAAATAGTTCTTGGCTGAATCAAGCCATGAAAAATAGCAAAAAACTAGACAAAACCTTCTACCAAGGCGCCAAAAATATCTTGCGTGCGCTGAAAGCCAATAATTAAAAACTATTTAAGCTTCTTCATCAATTTGTGAGGAGTGTGCTTGCGACAGACACTGCAATACTTACTCAAAGGAAAACTACCTTCGCCTGAAGTTTGCTTCTTGAGAGTTTCGTTGTTTTTGTTGTATTCGCTGACGTAACCAAAAGCGTTGCAAACACTACATTGTAAACCGATTGCTTGTCTTGGACCTTTTTTCTTACTTGCCATAGATTTGATATTCTAACACACTTTAAAATTATTTTAAGAATGACAATTTGAGCCACCCCCGGGAATCGAACCCGGAACCTCCTGTTTACAAAACAGGTGCTCTAACCAATTGAGCTAGGGGGGCAATTTCCAATCCAGTTAGAGTTGAGTGCCAAGGGAAGGGTTCGAACCTTCGTAGGCTAAGCCAGCAGTTTTACAGACTGCCCTCGTTGACCACTTGAGTACCTTGGCGCCTTGATGTGGCGCGCGCAGCGCGCCAACAGTGAGCCTTTGTCGGGGATCGAACCCGAGACCTCAGTCTTACCAAGACTGCGCTCTACCGACTGAGCTACAAAGGCAAAAGAACATGAGTATTATATTGAAAATACACGAAAAATACAGATCCACTTCCCTTTGCAGGAAAGCAAGCCTCTTTCCCCGGAAAAAACCAAGGTGGCAGGAAGATCTTGATTCCAAGGAAACAAAATACTCCCATGAGCCAATAAAAGAGCTGTTGAGGAAAACATTGCTTGACTTTCCTGCAAAAGAAAGTGGAATTTAAGGTGCGTTTTGCGTAGAGATCTAACTAAAATTTAAAACAAATCCCAAAAGAAAAAAAGCTGTTTTTGCAAAAGGAAAAATGCTATAATAGACGGTATTGTTTTTAGCTAGCAGCTAAAATTTCCTCCACCCAAGACTTGACCTTTTTACCATACTTTTCTTGTTCAATGACGAACTTAAGATGAGCTTTGAAATAGTTCTCTGGATCGCCACTAGTTAGCCATTCGCCTCTGGTTTTCTCTACCAGAACTTGTTTGGTTTTGGCAATTTGAGTGATAGCATCAGTCGTCCACAATTCGCCATCTTTTCCAGAATTTCCTGGAACAAGATATTCAAAAATAGCTGGTGTCAACAAATAACGGCCATAAGAAGCCAAAAGAGAAGGTTCTTCACCAATTTCTGGTTTTTCAATGATGTTATCAAGATAAAGCTCACTGTCTGGTCGGAAAGAAATAATCCCATATTTATTAACCACTGCTTGCTCGACTTCCTGAGACATGATTACGCCAGCTAACTCAGGGTTAGCATGAAAAGCGTCTGCCATGACTTTGGCATCACCAGGCTGACCAAAAACCACATCATCACTGTAAATTGCCAAAAAAGCCGCTTCATTTTCAACATAAGCTTTGGCAGAAGCAATTGGTGAGCCGTTGCCATATGGCAGACTAGGATCTTGAACAATCACTGTAATTTTAGGGTAGTCCAAAACATGCTGGACAGGCTCATAGCGATCTTCCTTGCCCTGAGCGGCCAACTGTTTACGAATGCGATTGACATTATTGTTGAAATAATCCTCATAAATAGGCTTGCCTTCTGGAGTGGAAACAATAATGATCTCCTCTATTTCTGCTTCCACACACTCTTCAATTACCAACTGCATTACTGGGCGATTGCCAAAAGGCAACATGCCTTTGGGAATAGTCTTGGTGATAGGCAAGTAACGACTGGCAAAACCAGCATCGGTAATAATCGCTTTACGGACAAGTTTTTCGGACATATGCAAAAAGTATAACATACAAGCAATGCCCTCTTGACCAGTAGTAAGAAAAAGCGCTATGCTGGAGTTGATGTCGCAAACTCATAAGCAAAACCCCTTTGCCGTCTTCGGCTTATTCACCATTATCCTCGTCACCTCCATCGCCCTTTTGGCAGTGATGTTTCTCAAAAAACCAGCTTCTGAATTAAGTTTAGACACTCGTAAAGCAGCCATGGTCGATTCTGGCCTAGCTGAACTCAACACTTATCCTTTTAATCAAAGTACTTTAAAGGTAGACGAAGAACAAAAAATTAATCTTCAGCTCAACACCAAAACCAAATCACTTGATTCAATTGAATTGGTTTTTGAAGTCATTGCTGATAAAGGCTTACTTGATGCAGACAAAATTAAATTTACTGGTACAGTCCCCACAGAACTAGAGGTCAACAAACAAGAAGTGGTGCCAAGCATTTGTGAAAAGGATTGTTACACCGTCACTCTTCTTTTAAGCGTCAAGGATCCAGCAACCAGCTTTAACACCAACGACCAGATGAAAACCATTTCTCAACTGAGTTTTACTCCCCAAAAAGAAGGTAGTTTGAAGTTAAAAATCAGTCAGGACAGCACCGCCATCGAACACGAAACCAGCGAAGACATTTTACAAAAACCAACTGTTTTAGATTTTCAATATTATGTCACCGAAAACGGCATTGACCGTTCCCAATGTTACTTTGAATATTCAGCTTGGGGAGAATGTAAAAACGGCTGGCAGACTCGTCAATATTCAGTCCAACCAGACAAATGTTATTGGTATGAGGAAGAAACTCTCAAAGAGCTTAGTCAAAAATGTGTTGACGAGGATGTAATTACAGCCAACGGTCAATATTTTTACCTTTACTCCAATGATCGTTGCTGGAACAAGCCTTCAGAAGGAGAATCTCTCTACGTTATCTGGAATAAGAAACAATACAGCAACGTAACTTGGATTGACGTCAGCAGTAGCCCAGATTTTGGTGACTACTACCACAAAAAAGTCGAAGGCAACATTGACCAAACCAATGGCGATTGGCTAATGGTTAACGCCAAGGGCTTTACTCACGCTACCGGCAACAAAGGCCCTTTGAGCTTTGAGCCCAACAAAGAATACTTTTTCCGCCTCTACACTACCAATAATGACGGTCAACACATCTCTTCAGTTCGCTATTACATTACCTTCTGCAGTGGCGACCAAAGCAATTACAAAAACTGCAATGACGCCTGTGGCGAAGGTAGTGACCAAAGCAAGAGTTGTGCTCCAGGCTTAACTTGTCATGAGGGCCAATGTCGCAATGAAGATAACCTAGATAACACTCTCTGTCTAGCTACTCCAGGTATTCAAACCAATGATCGCAGTTGTAACCAATACTGTGCCAACAGCAATGATTGCTCTGCCGGTCTGACTTGTTTCTGGAACCGTTGCCGAGCTCCACAAAATCTAGACAGCAGTAGCTGTGAAGTCAAAAAAACCGCTTCCAGTAGCCAACAAAGCACTGGTACTGCCTCGACAATTAATAAAGGGGGCAACATCAACTCCTACACCGATAGCTCTGGCAAAACTATCCTCTTGCCTAGCGAAGCCTATGACTTAACTACCTACGGTTGCAATCAAGGCTGTAACACCAATCGAGACTGTGATGTCGACATGCGCTGTTATAAGGGCAAATGTCGCCTTGCTGAAGATCCTGAGGAGATTGCCTGCAAGATCGATCAGGAAGCTGGTGATAAAGAAATAGATTCCAGTCCTAGCGCAGTCAAAACTCAAGTCAGTCCCACTCCCACAGAACAGAAAAAAGGTGGTTCTATGCAAAGTGGTTTGAGCAAGCTCATCTCCAACTTTTCTTGGCAATGGTTAGCTTTTGCTGGAGCACTACTCATCGTTGCACTGGGCCTTATTGTCAGCTCTATTGCTCGAGCCAAGAGAGATCCATGGCAAGCTAATTTACCAAAGAGCCAAGAACCAATCAGAAAAGATGATTTTACCAATCGTAACGATGAGGAACTTAAAATTCCAGAAGACAAACCTTTGAGATTTTAGCTTGAAAAAACAAGTGTTTAAGGCTAGAATCCTGTGCATCGTAAGAAAGATTTTCCTATGCTAAATAAAATCAAAAAATATTTTCAGGAAGTTTTGACCGAAATTAAAAACACCACCTGGCCAAGCAAGCTAAGCACTAAAAATATGACCCTTCTAGTCATTGCTGTTGCCACTCTCCTCGCTCTTTACCTTGGGGGAATTGATTTACTCCTACAAAAAATTATGGGGATTCTGATATAATACTTCTCCTATGACCGATCAAACGCAAGTTCCAGAAGTACCAGAAATCCAAGAAGTGCAGGTGCAATCACCAAACTTGGTCAATATTTCTGACGTCGACAACAAAAAAGCCCGTTGGTATGTTGTTCACGTTTATTCTGGTCATGAGAAAAAAATTGCCGAGGCACTCCGCCAACGCGCTCAAACTTTACACTTAACTGACAAAATCATTCAAGTTCTTATTCCTACCCAAGACAAAATTCAGATTCGTCGTGGCCAACGCAAAACTGTAAGCGAGAAAATTTTCCCAGGTTACATGTTGGTCAAATTAGAAATGACTGACGACGCTTGGTTGGCTATTCGTACCACCGATGGCGTGACTGGTTTTGTTGGCATGAGTAGCAAACCCACTCCTCTACCAAAGAGCGAAGTTGAAGCTATCATGAAGTACACTCAACAATCTGGTGAAGCCTCCTATAAAGCTGATTTTGTCGATGGCGAAGCAGTCAAAGTGGTCGAAGGACCATTCAACGACTTCTTGGGTACTGTTGACAAAATTGATGAGGAAAAAGGCAAAGTCACCGTTTTGCTCAATATCTTTGGTCGCGAAACTCCAGTAGAATTAGATTTCTTGCAAGTCAAGAAGGTCTAGTTTTTATGCTATGCATAGCATCTTTCATACCAGCTGCTTTTTGCATTACATTGCAAAAAGACAGGGTCTGAAATATAATACTCTTCTCAAGTATACAAAGTGGTGGATTAGGGATCCGCGCTTCTCACTTTTTAATCTTGAGATAATTAAACAAATTTAACTAATAATATGTGAAAGGAGTGCTTTGTATCACAAAGCACGAATTTATATGGCCAAAAAAGTCAAACAAATTTTAAAACTTAACCTACCAGCTGGCACTGCTACTCCAGCCCCTCCAGTCGGTCCTATTTTAGGTCAAGCTGGTATTAACATGATGGATTTCTTAAAGCAATATAATGCTGCTACCTCAGATCAAAAAGGTCAGATTATTCCTGCAGAAATCACTATTTTCGAAAACAACTCCTTTACCTTTGTTCTTAAGTTGCCTCCTGTTTCAGATTTGATCAAACAAGCCATCAAACTCAAAGCTGGTAGTTCTACCCCAGGCAAAGACAACAAAGCCAAATTAAGCATGGATCAAGTTAAGGCTATCGCAGAAAAAAAGATGCCAGACATGAACACTAAAAATTTGGAATCTGCCATGCAAAGCGTGATTGGTTCTGCCAAATCCATGGGTGTTGACGTCGTTTAATTGTAAATAAAATATTAAGTGGGAGGCTTAAGCTTTACTCTAGCCGTTTGCACCACAGAAAGTTAAATATGGGAAGCAAAAAAAACGTCGATATGACGCAGACTGAGATGGAAATCAAAACCGTTGAAGTCGAAAATGCAACAGAAAATGCTGAAAATGGCGAAGAAACTGTTGTCAAAAAAGCAGTTAAAGCCAAAAAAGTCAGAAGTAAGCGCTACCAAGCTGTACGCGCTCAATTAGACAAAAGCAAGTTCTACAAAACTGAAGAAGCTGTAGAATTAGTCAAGAAACTCTCTTACAGTAATTTTGTTGGTTCAGTCGAAGCTCACGTTATCGTGCGCGAGGTTGGCAGTAGCGTTGATCTCACTTTGCCTCATTCCACTGGCAAAAGTGTCAAAGTAGCGATTGCTGATGCAGCTCTACTTACAGATATTGAGGCTGGCAAACTTGATTTTGATATCTTGCTCGCCCATCCAGAGTTTATGCCTAAGCTAGCCAAGTTGGCTAGAGTTTTGGGTCCAAAAGGCTTGATGCCTAACCCAAAAAACGGCACTCTCACTCCCAACCCAGAACTCAAAAAGAAAGAACTGGAAGCTGGTAAGTTTACCCTCAAAACTGAGAAAAAAGCTCCTCTCATGCACCTAGTAATTGGTAAAACTGACATGAGCGCTGCAGAGCTTGGAGAAAATATTGAAGCTTTGCTTAAAGCCTTAAAAGGAAAAGTGCTTAAACTAAGTATTTCTCCTAGTATGGGTCCAGGCATTAAAGTCTTGGTCGAAGACAAAGACGAGGAATAATTTCTTTATCAATTTGAAGGTAAAAACCCGCCTTTTAAGGCGGGTTTTTTTGACCGAGCTTATGCGAGGAAATGTCTTGATTATGGACGAATATTGACATTTAATATCATTTGTCATAAAATTCAATCCAACAATGAAGTTCTACGATTGGAATGAAACAAAAAACCAATTGCTCAGACAAGAGCGAGACATTTCCTTCGAAGACGTGGTTTTAGCCATAGATAATAAGCAAATTTTAGCCATTGTTAAACACCACAATAAAAACCACTATCCCAATCAAAGTGTTTTTATCGTTAATATTAATCACTATGCCTATCTTGTGCCCTTTGTAGAAGATGAGGAAAAGATTTTTTTAAAAACAATCATTCCCAGTCGCAAAGCCACCAGAAAATATTTAGTTGAAAAAGGAAAATTATGAAATACTATCAATTAGAACCAGAGGAAAAACAGATTTTAGCTGACTTTGAAGCTGAGCAATTTGAAGAGGTAACAACTGATCTAGATAAATATCAACAATACGCTGTCGCCACCCTCAGCAAAAGCAAAAATATCAACATTCGCTTGTCAGAAAAAGTTCTTCAAAAACTCAAAGCTAAAGCTGCCAACACTGGTATTCCCTACCAAACCCTAGCTTCCTCAGTTTTGCATCAATTTGCGTTACGAGATTCCAGCTAAACATTCATCACAAGCTTCTTTTTTTTACTTTTTCAAAAGCTGATTTAAGAAATCAATTGATTGCTGACCAAGGTCTCCTGAATGATTCATTTTAATTTGCAGTTGTTTGGCCTTAATCAATTCTTCTACTCTTGCACGAGCCTTGCCACGTACGCGCACGCCAACTTTCTTGGCTTCTAGCTCCTGATCGCCAATAATTAACATGATTGGAACTCTGGCTGTCTCAGCGGCACGAATTTTGGCTTGCAAACGCTCTGAGCGATCATCTAGCTCAACTCGCACACCTTGATCCAAAAGTTGCTCAAAAATTTCTCTAGCATAAGCATTGTGACGATCGGCGATTGGCAAGACTTTGACCTGCACTGGCGCGAGCCAAGTTGGGAAATCTCCGCCATGATGCTCGATTAAGAAAGAAAAGAAGCGCTCAAAAGACCCAACTAAAGCGCGGTGGATCACAAAAGGACGCTGTCTTTCTCCATTTTCATCAACATAAGAGAGGTCAAAACGCTCTGGCAAGTTGAAATCAACTTGAATGGTGGAAATACTATCTTCCTTGCCAAAAACATTGACTGCTTGGACATCTAGTTTGGGCCCATAAAAAGCTGCCTCGCCCTTGGCTTCCACATATTCAACACCAGCTTCGTCAAGAATTTCGCGCAAGATGTTTTCCGCTTTTTCCCAATCACTGCGTTTGCCACAAGCTTGAAACTTCTCTTTGTCTGGATCAGAAAGTGAAAGGCGAAAATGATAGTTGTCAAAGCCCATGTCTTCATAAAAAATGTCCAGCATTTTCATCACTTCGCGAAACTGATCTTTAAGTTGTTCTGGGGTACAGAAAATGTGAGCATCATTCTGAGTAAAACCGCGCACTCTTTGCAAACCATGCAACTCGCCAGACTTTTCGCGACGATAGACCGTGCCAAATTCACCCATCTTAATTGGTAAATCACGGTAGCTATGGCTTTTGAGACGATAGACCATCATCCCTGCTGGACAGTTCATTGGTTTAGGGTAGTAGACCTCGTCCGAGCCTATAACTTTTCCCGAATTATCTGTCTCCTCGTAAGTTAAAGGTGGGTACATACTTTCATCATAAAAACCTAAATGACCTGATTTTTCAAACAATTCTTTTCTATTCAAATGTGGGGTTAAAATATGGACATAACCGAAACGGCGCTCCATTTTCATCATGTAATCTTCTAAAACACGACGCATGGCGTAACCATTGGGCAACCATACTGGTAAACCTTGGCCAATCTCTGGAATAATGGCAAAAAGTTCCATTTCCTTGCCAATTTTACGATGATTGCGCTCCTCTGCCATTTGTTTTTTGCTGAGATAATCATCTAGCTCTGCTTGACTAGCAAAAGCCGTACCATAAATGCGGGTCAGCATTTTATTTTTCTCACTCCCGCGCCAATAGGCTCCAGCCACGCTCAACAGTTTAAAAGCTTTAATTTCGGAAATTTTGCTAACGTGAGGACCTTTGCACAAATCGACAAAAGAAGCCAATTTAACACTAGTTTTAGCGCCAGCCGCCATCATTTCTAAACTAGCCAACAATTTTTTGTCAGCTTCAATTTGCTCGCTACGACCGGTTAGGTAAAAAGTCACTTGACTAGGTTTCTTTTCCAAAACCTGATGTTTAATCGGCGAGCTTCCATTGCTGATTGACTCACTTAATTCAAAATCCTCAGCATTTTCTAGACCATCTAACAACTCTTGCTTATAGATATTGTCGGCAAAAACTTGACGAGCAACTTTTATCGATACCTCTACTCGCTCCATCAACAAACTTTGTTGGATAAGCTTCTTCATTTCTTTTTCAATTTTGGGAAAATCTTTTTCCGTAATTCTTAAGCCCTGCTCACGAGCACTGTCAGACAAATCAAAATCAAAATAGAAACCATCGGCAATTGCCGGACCCATAGCCTTGATAATATTAGGATTGCTCTTGTTATCACTGCCATAAATTTTTTCCATCGCCATAGTTAGCACATGCTCGCTAGTGTGACGTAAACGAAAAAGTTGTTCATCTTGATCTAAATTCTTTGCTTTGGGCATGATGCCTTTCTTTTTTTATTTGTTTTTATCTTTTTGTTAGGTTAAAAAATGAGTTCGTCTTTCGTCTATACTCAAGACATTCCCTCGCATAAACTCGGTCAAAAAAACCCGCTCTCTGGCGGGGTTATTTTTCAAACAACAACAAAACCCCGCTTCCTAAGCAGTGGTAGTGGTGGTGTTTGAAAAAATGATTGACACGGTTTGGATTATAAACCACTTTTGAAACAAGGTAAAGCCAAAAAAGCTAAGCCCTAACCAGCTCCACCTCCTCCACCTCCACCGCCACCTCCGCCACCGCCAGAGAAACCACCACTTGATCCAGAACCTGAGGCTCCATAACTGCGACTAGCGGAAGTTGTTAGGCCAGCAAAAGCTCCGCCCAAAGAATTGAGCGAGTCGCTTAAAGAACCTAAACTAATTGCATTAAGATCGCCCACTGAAGAGTCACTTAGATTGTTAAAGCTTGAAACACCCCAATAAGTTCTCAAAACCTGCTGATCGCTGTCAGAAAATTTAACTGGCAATTGTGATAGAGCCTTGACTGAAACCCCAAAAAGCGTACCGTAGATTAGGTATTTTTCCCACAAAATGATGCTGTCGATGGCGTAATCCTTAGTTTTTTGATAAGCAAACATGTGTTTTTTGAAAGCTCGCCAAGCACTAGCTTCTTCCCAGCCTTTTTTGCTACGCTTCTGAGCAAAATGCTGTAGAAAAGCAAAAATCATGCCCAAACTAAAAAAGACAAATAAATTAGTCGTACCCACAAACAAACCCAGAGTGACCAAGTCGCCAGTCTTACTAGAAGGCTCTCCCTCCAACAAGGATCCCATTAGAAACAATAAAATAAAACTAAAAAAAGGCACTAATAAAACTCTTAAGGCTGAAAAGCTTTTAGCGTAGAGATAAGATTCTTTTTCAAAATAACCAGCTTGCAAGCCCTCATCTAAAGCCATTTTTTCCAAACTCTTAAAGAAAGAATAGCTTGAAGATGGATAAGTCTTGAGATATTTACCAATATCCAATAAAGCCAAGCGACGCTTGCTTTCGGATGCCGGAGCCTTAGTCAAATCTAGCCTTGTTGACCAAGCTTGTTTGGTGGAATCAAAATATTGCAAGTAGCTTTTGGCAACTTTTCTGGTCAAAAACTCATAGACTGCTTGCTCCACTGCTGCCAACTTAAGCACTCTCGCGCCTTTTGTTAGTTCGTCCACTCCCTCAACTAAGCGACCTGTTTTCTCCAAAAAATAATGATATTCCTTTTTGAGAAAACCAATTTTTTCCTGGCTACGAGTAATTTTGAAAAGTTTCTTTTGCACCAAAGACAAAACTGTGGCGGTAAAAACTTTGGGATTTAATTTGCTGGTGGCGGTCAGTAGTTGCAAAACTACTGCTGGCTCCAAATCACTTGGAGGCTCCCAAACACCACTTAAATTTTGTAGGGGTTTGTCTTTGCCCAGACGCCAAAATTTGCTAAATTCTACTATGGTGAGAAAAACTCCAAAGAAAAAGAGTAAAATACCTAAAACTAAATAAATCATTCCTAAACGCTCAGCTTTCTTGAGCTTTTGTTCGGTTTCCTGAATGAAAGCTTCCTCTTCCGCCAAAATGCTAGCCAAAGTCAGGTTACCATTATCTAATTCATCCTTTTTATTTGGAAAAAGATTTTTGGGCAACAAAAGCCTGCCTTCAAAAAATTTCCCGAGTTGCAGATCTTGAGTTTGCCAAGAAACAGCAAAAAGATTATTTGCTTTATCTGGCAAAGAAGCAATGCTAACTGTAGCACTAAGTGGACCATGGCCAAAAGCTTTCAGCTCATCAATCTGGCTAGCCAAAGTTTCTTTGGGCAAAAAGACTTGAGCCTGAACGTTTTGGCTGGTCACTTCCCAACCTTGACCAACGAACTGCCAATACAACTCCGCCACGTCTTGATGTTTGGTGAGAGCATTGGCAACTTTGTAACTTAAAATAAAAGTTTTAGGCTCGTAGTTAGCTTGAAAATGCCACTGCAAATAATATTCGTCTGCTCTTTCTTCAACAACAAAAGTATGGTCTGGATTGTTCCTGGGTTCAGTAAAATTAGTTTCTGCTGTCGATAGCTCTTTATAGCAAGTTTCACTATCCTTTTCGCAGAGCTTAAAATCAGACAAAAGATAATCCTCTTCTCTAGTGGTGCTTTGCTTGCTGATACTTTGATAAACAAAGCGATAATCACCTTGAAAATTAAATTGTCTGGTTTCAGTCACCTGCATTGATCCGTCTTGGTTGAGGAAAGCTTGAATGTCGACTTGATTGATAGAGTACTCTTTGGCAAAAATTTGACTTGGAAAAAGAAAAAACAAAGTTAGAAAAAAAAGAAGCAATTGCATCACACAACATTCTAGCAATTGCAGAGAAGATTAGCAAAGAAATATGGATAAGACACCCTCTTCACAAAATTCTAGATTAGCGATATAATCTCCTCTTGTTCCAAAGACAGTGTGGCTTTTAGACAGATTAAGTCTAGCTAAAAGTTAAAAATCGCACCGAGGAAAAATAGCTTTTTTGTTATTTCTCCCCTTTTTGCTTTTTCCACCCTAATGCTTTGGCTCAAAATAAGTCTAGTAATTTAGTAGTTTGAAAGATTTTTATGCCAAACCAACACAATCAAGAACAAGTTAAGATTATTCAAGAGAAATTAGACAAAGCCGCTTCCATGGTCGTGATCGACTATGCCAAAACCAATGTCAAAGATTTGACCGAGCTTCGTGCTGCCTTAGTTGAAGCTGGTGGTGAGATGTTTGTCACCAAAAACACTTTAATTGACATTGCTGTAGGCAGAGGCAAGTTAACCGAATCATTACAAGGCATGAGTGCCGCTGTTTTCTCATACAACGATCCAGTTTCTGCTATCAAAGCTTTGGTGAAGTTTCATGATGAGAAAGAGCTTTTGGAAATCAAACAAGGTTTCATGGATGGCAAAGTTTTGTCCACTGCTGAAATCAAAGCTTTGAGCAAATTGCCAAGCAAAAACGAACTCATCGTTATGCTTATTCAACGCCTCAAGTCTCCTGGACAAGGTTTGGTCAATGTTTTGCAAGCCAATGCTCGCAACTTGGTCTACGTGATGAAGGCTATCGCCGACAAAAAATAATATTAATTAGCTGTTAGAAAAAATAATAAGTAATAAAGAAAGGAATATATATGGCAGATGAGAAACAACTCTCAGAAAAAGTCCAAAAAGTCGTTGACGCTGTGAAAGAACTTTCCCTAATGGAAGTCTCTGAACTCGTAACCGCTTTGGAAGACACCTTTGGTGTAACCGCAGCTGCTCCCATGATGATGGGTGCTATGCCTGCTGGTGCAGCCGGAGACGCTCCAGCCGCCGAAGCCAAGGATGAATTTGATGTCATCCTTAAGGAAGCTGGTAGCAACAAAATTGGTGCTATCAAAGCTGTGCGCACCATCAAACCAGAACTTGGTTTGGGTGAAGCCAAAACTTTCGTCGAATCCGCTCCTAAGCCAGTCTTAGAAGGTGTGAAGAAAGAAGATGCTGAAGCCGCCAAGAAAACCTTGGAAGAGGCTGGTTGTGTCGTTGAATTGAAGTAATTTAACTTCTTTTTCAAAGTAAAAGAAAACCCGCGCCACAAGCGCGGGTTTTTGGTTGTCTAAAAAATTGTTTTTTTATTTCAAAAACCTCTTGCCAATAAAGATACCAGTACCCAAGAAGAGATAAAACAAAGACACACTAATGTCATTTACCTTGGCAGTTTCTCTAGATTTGGCTACTCTAGAGAGACAAATCTCCTTCTGTTCTATCGCCATCTTTTCCTCATCAGCAGTAGCTTCTCTTGGCGTACCCTCCATACCATAATAGGTCATTGGGTAGGCACAATCCTCTTCTCTTTCACCATAGTAATTGTTGAAAGACAAAACTCCTCCACTTGGATACTTATCAAACAAATAAAAGTTGAGGGTGGTTCTAATAGCACCATAAACACCAAGTAAGACAAAAATTAAAGCCAAAACAGAAACAAAGTAAGAAATTTTGTTTTCTTTCATATGTTTTCATTATGAGCTTGGAGTCAAAAATAAGCAAATCTTGCCTAGATTTGGCAAGGATGAAATACTAGATCTATGCCCAAAAAGACCAAAAGTAAAAAAGATAAAAATAGAAACGGCGTCGACGATCGCTTGGACTGGATTACCAACGCTTGCGCGGTAATTCTACCTTTCACCACTCTTGACCAACTTTACATTATCTATATCGAAAAAAAGATTGAAGGCGTCTCTGCCATCACTTGGTTTCTCTACGGCTTACTTAGTATTCCTCTCCTAATCTACTCTTTAAAGAGAAAAGATTTGCCCATGATCTTGCTCAACGGTCTCTGGGTACTGTTTGATTTTGCTGTCTGGGCCGGCGTAGTTATTTTTTCCTAGCCAAGCAATAAATCCACTTAACCTCCAAGCGCCCACCAATATCTGGCAGATTATCTTGGATTTGCAAGATTTCAAAACCAGTCTTGCCAAGTAAAGTTTCAATTTCAGCCTTAGTGAACCACCTAAAAAACCGCTCATGAAAGGAAACATTATCTGCAACTACCGCAGTTTTTGCCTTACCGAGCTGCTGTTTGACGTAAACGTGCAAAACACCATTCTTTTTCAAAACTCGATTAAATTCCTCTAGCGCTTTGGTCACTTCCTCAATAGTTTCTAGGTGCAATAAAGAAGCCTGTGCCCAAACTCCAGCGAAGCTTTCATTTGCAAAAGGCAGATCTAGAAAATTGCCCTGCACAAAAGTGAGATCTGGATAGCTCTCTCTGGCCAACTCTATCAAAGAATTGGATAGATCAAGACCAGTTACTTCCAAGCCTAGTTCGCTCAAAATTTTTGTGTCTCTGCCAGCAGCACAACCAGCATCCAAAACTTTTTTGCCTTGACCAACAGCTAAAGAAAATTTTTCTTGAAGCTCTCTGCTGGATAAATTCGAAATTGTACTCGCATATTGCTTGGCGTTGGCGTCATACCAAGCAATGGTGTCTTTGAAACCCTTAATCTTGTTTGTCATGTCTATAGTTTTAACAAATTTTCCCACATTTGCCTATTCTCAAAAGTTATAGGATATTAGTTTCGCCTTTTTTCGCCATTTCAAAAAATTATAGGATAATTATGTGGAAAGTCGGGTAAAACTTTGTTGCCAACCAAAACTAAAAACAAAATTGGGCAATTTTCCCTCTTGACCCATAGAGCCACAATCTGTTACTGTTGGATATAGATCAAAACAATACTTTGATCTAAAAAGATTCATTCCTCACCAATTAACCCACAAAGTTATGGGATATAAAATTTATTTAATCAAATAATCAAAGGGTCAAAGTACCCCAAGAGAGCGAAAGGAAGCATGAACGACAACCTCAACATGATGAGCGAAGACGAAAAAAGAACTGGTCGAGCTGATGACGCCAGTAAGCTAGATATCAAAAATCTTCCTGATCTATTAACTGTTCGTGAAGTAGCAGATTTACTGCGCGTTTCACCACTCACCATCAAGCGCTGGGGTAAAAGAGGTAAATTGCCCGCCATTCGCATTAATTCTAGAGGTGACAGACGTTACAAAAAAGAAGCTGTTCTCTGGTTGCTAGGTGTCAATCCTAGTGGAGCTGAAGAAGAATAGTTAGTAACCTAAAATTCTTAGAAAAGTCAGCTTGATAAAAGCTAGTAAACGCAATTGGCGACGATAGCGCCATGGTTGTTTGATGAGACGATACAACCATTCTAGGCCAATTCTTTGGATTAGCTGGGGTGCTCTAGGTATTTTGGCCAAGATAAAGTCAAAAGAGCCACCAACCGCCATCGCCAGTTTCACTTGACCATCTCGCAAAAGTTGCAAATGATCAATAATCCATTTTTCCTGATCTGGAGCTCCCAGAGCCACAAAAACCAGACTTGGTTTTAGTTTTTTAATGATTTCAGTCAAAGCTTGTTCTTCAATTGGCAAGATTTCATTTTTTTCCTGATAAGCCTCTGTCCAATAGAGGTTGGGGCCAATTTTTAACAAACTGCTCTGATCCTCAAATGATTCTCCCTGATAAGAACCCTTATAGTCTCGACCGCCAATCACCAAGGTTTTGAATCCTTGCTTCTGCGCTAAATCAAGTAAGTGTTCAACCACCTCTACTCCAGCCAAGCGCTCGGTCAAAGTTACTTTTTGGCGCCCAAAAAACTTGAGTAAGCGAGAAGCCCAGACCAGGCCAATCCCATCGGCCAACAAATAATCAGCTTGCTGGAGATTTTGCGCAAAAACTAAATCTTGCTTGGCCAAAACAACTTGTTCTGGATTGGGAGTGAAAATAGTCAGGGTTGGCTTTGCCTGACTTGCAAGCAAAAAATCTTGCAAAGTGGTAAAAAACTCTTTTTTTGAAGTGTTGAGAATTGGCAAACCAAAAAGCATGACTTTTTGCATAGCCCTAATTTTAACAGGTTTTTTCCGCTAAAGGCTAAATCATGCTAAAATTTAAGCTATGGATTTAGCACATTTACGTCAAAAGCACCCGCGCCTCATTTATGAGGGTTTCAACCTACTTCAAGTTGACAAAGATTTGGTTTTAACTTTCAAACTAACTCTAGAGCCAGATCTAAAATTTGCCCCAACTTTAAAAATTAAAAATTTACCTCCAGAAATTTTGGAGCAAGTTAATGATCAAAAAACTCTCGACCCTACTCTTGAGCGCTTGTTTTTTCAGCTTGGCTTGGCAGAAATTCCTAGTTACTTCAAAGCCGCTTGCCCTGCTGAAGTGGTGATTAGACATCAAGGTCAAATTGAAACAGCTGCTTTGGATTTTTGGCAGGATCTGCTGATTAGGGGCTTGGGCGAGTTTTATTATCAAAATAAAATTGATTTCACCCCCAAGAATTTCTTGCAGGTTAAAAGTGAATTAGTTGGTCAACCAGAAAATTTGAGCTTGAAAAAAAACTTTAAAAACCCAGGTGGCAGTAAAATTTTGATCCCAGTGGGCGGCGGGAAGGATTCGGCAACAGTCCTTGGAATGATTGAGGAGCGTCGTCTACCCTACGATGTTTTGTTGCTAGCTCCCCACGCTCCCGCCGCCAAGAAAATCGCCCTTCTTCTACAAAAAGAAGGCTTTTGCCAAAGAATTATTGAGGTAGAAAGAAGCATTGATCCAAAGCTCCTTGAGCTCAACCGACAAGGCTACTTTAACGGACACACTCCTTTTAGTGCTTATCTAGCTTTTTTGTCGAGCGCAATTGCCTATTTATTTGGCCAAGAAAAAATTTTGCTGGGCAATGAAGCTTCCAGTGAAGAGGAGAATTTAATTTATTTGGGTCAAAAAATTAACCATCAATATTCCAAAAGCTTGGAATTTGAGAAAAAATTCCAGAGTTACAGTCGCGACTTCCTTTTTCCAAAAGTCCAAGAAGCACCTCAATATTTGTCTCTACTTCGCTCGCTTTCTGAATTAGAAATCACTCAAAAACTTTGTGCTCTAGCCAAAAAAGACCAGCGCTTCACAGAAATTTTACATACTTTCAAAAGCTGCAATGTCGCTCAACAAAAAGATGCTTGGTGTCATAACTGTCCCAAATGCGCTTTTGTCTTTACCATGCTAAGTGCTTATCTAGATGAAGAAGTGGTTAGTCGAGAAATTTTTCAGGAAAATTTACTAAACAAAGCAGCGTTAAAACAAACTTTTTTGGATTTGGCTGGTTTTGGTCAAAAAAAACCTTTCGAGTGTGTGGGGACTTTTGCTGAAGTGCGTCAAGCTTTGACACTAAACTATCAAAAAAACCCTAGCCCTAATTCATTCTTGCGTGAAATACAGCAAAAAATCACTGCCTTGGAAATGATGGAAAAATTGAGTCAAAAATCAATTCTGATTCTAGGCATGGGTCGAGAAGGAATGTCGACTCTAACCTTCTTGCGTCAACATTTTCCGCACAAAAAAATCGCTGTGGCTGATGAACAAAACAAAGAATTGCCTGACTCAGATTTAATCGTCAGCTATTTTGGACCAGACTATCTAGATAAACTTGATCAATATGAGCTGATTATCAAAACCGCTGGTATTCCTTTGCAAACTCCAGAAATTCAAGAGGCTGTCAAAAAAGGTACAGAAGTTTTATCCAACACTCAAATCTTTTTTGCTCTTTCACCTAGTTGGCATATTATTGGCATTACTGGCACCAAAGGTAAAAGCACTACCAGCAAATTGCTCCATGAGATCCTACAAACTACTTATCCTGACACGGTTCTACTTGGCAATATTGGGGCAGCTCCACTTAGTAAGCTTGAACAAATCCAAGCTGAAACCCTCATTGTGGCAGAACTTTCCTGTCACCAACTGGCAGAATTAGAAGTTAGTCCTCATGTGGCAATAGTTTTGGACATCAAAGAAGAGCATCTAGACTATTACAAAGATTTCAAAAGCTACTTCCAAGCCAAAAGCGCCATCGCTCGCTATCAAAAAAGCAATGACTATCTGATCTACAATCCTGATTTAACTGGTGCCAAACAAATGGCTGAGCTTAGCAGCGCAAAAAAACTCACTCACTCGCTTCAAGCAGAATCAGGCGCTTTGGTTTGCCAAAAAGATAAAAAGCTTTTTTATCAAAACGAAGCCATCATTAATGTGGCTGAAATTCCCCTGATGGGTGAACATAATCTCTACAACGTCATGCCCGCGCTGATTGCCGCCAAGCTTTTTGCCGTTACAAAAGAAAATATTCAAAAGGCAATCAAAGCCTTCAACAATCTTCCACACCGCTTGCAACTCGTCGCAGAAATAGCTGGAGTTAAATATTATGATGACTCAATTGCCGTTAATCCTCACGCCACGATTATGGCTATCAAAAGTTTTCCCAAAAACTCGGTGCTGCTTCTCGCAGGGGGTTACGAAAGAAATCAGGATTTTCAAGAGTTGGTGGAGGTGATGGCAGAATATCAGGTCAAAGCCTTATTTGCTCTACCCACTACTGGCGAGCGATTACTGAAAATGACCCAAGATAAATTTTTCCTATCGGCTCAGCTGGTGGATAATGTTCAGCAAGCAGTTGCTTTGGCTAAAGAACAAGCTCATGTTGGAGATATTGTTCTGCTAAGCCCTGCTAGTGCCAGCTACAATAGTTTTGCCAATTACGAAGAAAGAGGAGCTGCTTTTGCTAAGGCAGTGAAAGAATCATGAAACAAAAACTAGCTCTACTAGTGCTCTACTACTTGAGATTTTTTGCTAAGCTCCAGCTACATAAAAACAAAAAAATGCAGATTATCGGCATCACTGGGAGCGCCGGCAAAAGTAGCACTCGCGATGCACTTTACAGTGTTTTGCAAAGTAAATTCAAAGTCAAAGCTAGCTTCAAAGCCAATTCTGAATCAGGCATTCCTCTTGATATTCTCGGTTTAGAAATGCGCTCTTACTCTGTTTTTGATTGGTTGAGAGTTCTCATTTTGGCCCCGATCAAAGTTCTCAGTTATTGGCCAAATTTTGATTATTACATTGTGGAAATGGGTATTGATAGTCCACTACCGCCAAAAAACATGAGTTTTCTTTTGAGTATCATTAAGCCACAAACTGGGATTTTGTTGAATGCTGGCCTCAATCATGGCTTTGCCTTTGACCATTTGGTCAAGGAAAAAGATCCAAAAATACGCCGTCAAAGAATCACGCAGGAAATTGCTAAAGAAAAAGGCAAGCTAATTCTCTCTTTGCCAAAAACCAGCCTCGCTTTGCTTAATTTTGATGACAAAAATGTCAAAGCACTTGCTAAACAAACTATTGCTCCCATCTACTCTTTTGGCAGTCAAGCTGATTGTAATTGTCAACTACTTGATCAAGAAATAATCCTAAAAAACCAACAAGTTAAAACTCGATTTATTTTTCAACTCAAAGATTTGCAGGTTGGAGAAAAGCATAAATTAGAAATTGAAATCAACAATTTCTTGCTAGCCAAACATTATGGATATAGCCTGGCAGTGAGTATTTTGTTGGGACTTAGGGCCAATTTAAGTCTTTCAGAAATCAAAGCTGCTTTAGAAAAGAAACTCAGCTTGCCAAAAGGCAGAGCTTCAGCAATTCAAGGCAAAAATCACAGCACCATCATCGATAGCTCCTACAATGCTTCCTCGATGAAAGACTTGATAGAAATGATTGGCCAAATCCAAAACCAGCAAGGTCGCAAACTAGCTCTTCTAGGAGATCTTCGCGAACTTGGTGAGCAAAGTCCTTTAGTACACCAAGAAATTGCTAATTTGGCTAGCAAATACTTTGATCAAGTCTTTTTAGTTGGTCAAGAAATGAAGCGTTACGCCTTGCCCATTTTGCAAAAAAATTTAAAAAATAGAGTGAGCCATTTTGACAATTCTCTGGAAGCCGGCAAACAAATTGCCACTCTACTTAGGAAGAATGACCTTATTTTGGTCAAAGGCTCACAAAACACCATTTTCTTGGAAGAAGCAGTCAAGATTATGATGCAAGAACCAGCAAAAGCTCGACAGCTACTCTGTCGTCAAAGCACTTGGTGGCTAAATCTCAAACGACAGGCCGCCACCAAATGAATCAATGTTTTTGAGCATTGTTGCAGCGCCCATGCTAGATAAAAGATCTGGCTCTCCAAGCAAAGCAACGGGTAAGTTTAATTTGGCACTCAGAAAATCTTCCAAACCTTGTATCTTAGCCAAAGCTCCAGAAAGCAACAAACCTTTTTGCAAAGCATCCTCAAGCAAGTCTGGCGGAATTTTGTCCAGCAAAGCCTTGCTCATTAGCTCCAACTCCAATTTGAATTTATCTATGACAACCTGCAAATGATCGGTTTTAATTTTTAACTCTAAAGGATTGGCTAAAGTATTGGATTTGCCAAGCAAGGTCAGGCTTTTCTTGCTAGGAACAAGAGAAAAAACTTCTTTTTTTAACTGCTTGGCTCCACTTAGAGAAATTACAAAATTTTCCTCCAAAGCAAGCTGCTCCATAATTTCCAAATCCAAACGATTGCCAGCAAAATCACTTTGCTCATAAAACAACAAAGACCCAAGTGCCACAATGCCTAGTTGTAGGCTACCCGCCCCCATTTGTAAAAAAAATGTACCAGAAGAATCAGCCACTGGCACCCCAGCACCAATCGCCGCCGCCAAAGGTGAAGCAATCAAGTGAACTTTGGTAAAACCAAGGTCATAAAACAACTGACTAAGCAACCTACGACTAAGAGCTGTAATTTTGGCGGAAGTAGTCAACATTAATTCTGGACTAAAAACCAAACCTCCAAAAGCTTTTTTTAGCAATTCTCTGAGCAAAACCAAAGCTGCTTCTTGATCCAAAATTCTACTATTAGAAAAAGGAAAAACTATTTCTGCCAAACTATCCAAGCGCCCTTGCATGGCCAAAGCCTCATTACCAATGGCCAATAATTTGTGATTGTCTTTGCGCCTAGCTAAGCAAGCCGCCTCTTCGATCAACTTGGCACGAAAATCAAGGGGAGAAAGCTCCCAAACCTCGCTTTTTAGATCGTCAACTTGGACAATTCTAATCGTGGCCGAACCCAGATCGATAGCAAGTTTTTTTGAAAGACTTTTGAACATCTGCTTGTTATAATATCATTTGAATGCCACACAAGTCTAAAAACTTTTTCAGTCGTTTTCTCGATATTATTAGCTCGAGAATTATTTACACTCTATTCTCTCTTGTGATTATCGTGGTTGGTAGTTATTTTGCTATCCAATATGCTAGAGGCAGTTGGCGTATCACCAATAGCGGTATTGTTGCCAATGCTGGTCTACTCAATGCTAATTCTTTTCCCATTGGAGCCCAAGTTTTTGTCAATGATAAATTGATCACCGCCACTGACGACACTATTTACTTGGAGCCAGATACTTATCAGGTTAAAATCATCAAAGAGGGTTACTCTCCCTGGAGTAAAGAAATGATGATTCAAAGCGAATTGGTTGCTCAAACTAACGCTTTGCTCTTCCCCGTCGCCCCCAGCCTCACCCCTCTCACTTTCACCGGCATTGATAATGTCAACCCTTCACCTGATGGTCAAAGAATTTTGTTCTTTACCAACCAAGCCGCCTCCAAACTCAAAAATGGTTTTTACGTTTTAGATCTAAACAGCAATTTTCTCTCCCTACAAAGCGGACCTAAACAAATCACTGATGACTTAGAGGATTTAGAGTTGGCCAAAGCTCAAATTATTTGGTCACCAGACAGCACAGAAATCATGATTTTGAGCAAAGAAAAAGAATTTTTGATTGGCACAGACAAGAAAATCAATCTTTCTGAACAAAAAGACATTAGTTTTCAAAAAAAAGAAATTCTCGCTTCATGGGAAAATGAAATCTACCTGCGTGAGAGACAATTCTTGGCTGAATTCCCCACTGAAGTAATCGATTTAGCCAAAAACTTTGCCAAAAACGTCTATCTCTCTCCAGATAAAAAACGTCTGCTTTACACCGCTACAGACTCAGCCACCTTGGCTGACAACCTCATTCCTCCTGTCCCAGCTACTAATACTCAAGAAGAGTCTCGCACCATCGAGCCTGGAGCAATCTACGTTTACGACCGAGAAGAAGATAAAAACTTCAAAATCTCCACTGTTAGCGCTTTGCCAGATCTTTTGAGTGAGAAAATTGCCAGTGCTTCTGGCAATTCAGCCAGTCCCTCTTCAATCTTAAACGTCGAAAAAAGTATCCTCGCCAACGATCTAGAGCAAGCCAGTCCCAAATCACTTGAAGCCTCACCCACAGCCTTTAATCGCCTTCAGAAAGCCGATAATCTCTCTACTGCTCTCAGCTTTGCCAATTACTACACCGCCGCCAAACTCAACACCATTCAGTGGTTTCCTGATTCCAAACATTTGCTTTTTGTCGCTGATGGCAGAATTAGAATCATGGAATACGATGGTCAAAACGATACTATCGTCTACTCTGGCCCTTTCGCCAACGACTTTGTTTACCCGTGGCCAGATGGTAGCAAGCTGATTATCAAGACTAGCTTTAGTCCTGACTCACCCAACAATCTCTACGTCATTGATTTGAAATAAAAAACGGAGTGTAGCGCAGATGGCTAGCGCGCG
>DYGL01000024.1 GCA_020724725.1 Candidatus Microgenomatus sp.
AGATGCCCATGGCTTTCGCAACACAATTAGAAAATTTCGAAATTGATTTTGCCAGTGTCAAAAGCTTATTGGAAACTTTTGGTGCTTCAATCAACACTGCTTTGACAGTGATCGGCTCAACATTTTCTGGGGCTTTTGTTGCCATCACTACCATGGTGATTTCAATTTATTTTTCTCTAGAGAAATCTAAGCTTATTAAAGATTTAGCCGACCTTTTTGATCGAGGTAGAGAAGAAGCGATCAAAAGCTTCTTCCATGAAGTAGACAATCAACTTGGCAACTGGATTCGCGGTCAAATTATTCTGATGACCATTATTGGTTTGACCACTTTTGTTGGTTTAACTCTCATTAAAGTTCCTTACGCTTTACCACTAGCTATCATTGCCGGTTTGCTGGAAATTGTGCCCAACATTGGTCCAATCTTCTCAGCCGTACCAGCAGTGATTATTGCTTACTTAGCTCTGGGTTGGCCGGCAGCTGTGGCGACAGGCATACTTTATCTAGTGATCCAACAGGCAGAAAATAGCATTATTGTTCCCAAAATCATGAAGGCTAATGTTAACATCAACCCACTTGTCTCCATCCTTGGTATTTTGATTGGTGGCAAAGTTTTTGGTGTGGTTGGTGCTTTACTAGCCGTACCAATTTTTATCGTTTTTCGCACCATCTACACTACTTGGCAGAAATATTTAAAGAATTAAGCAAAGGCAAAAATTTTTATGTTTAAAGATAAAGTTACCTTATGGATTCTCGTCTCAACTGCAGTGATTTTTCTTGGCGCCGTGCTTTTTTTCAATCAAATTGACAATCAAAAAAATAATCCTAAGGCTTCTGTTGCTGAAGAAAGAAAACAACTATTGGAGGTTCAAGATGATGACCATCTAAAAGGCAATCCTCAAGCTTCTGTTGTTTTAATTGAGTATTTGGACTTTGAGTGTCCAGTTTGTGCCAGTTACGATCCAGTAATGAAGCAGTTAATTGAAGAGTTTGGCGAACAAGTTTTATTTGTCGAGCGTTATTTTCCCTTAATTGGTCATAAAAACGCCATGAATGCAGCCCTAGCTGCTCAAGCTGCTCACAATCAAAGTCAATATGAAAAAATGCACGATCTGCTTTTTGCCAAACAAAACGAGTGGGGAGGTAAACAATTTGCCGAGATGAATAGTTTTTTTGCTTATGCTAGAGAAATTGGGTTAGATGAGGAGCAATTTAAAACTGATATGACTGCCAAAGAAACTAGAGAGCGAGTGGAGCGCGATCTAAATGCTGGCCGCCAGTTGGGAGTGAATAGCACACCAACTTTTTTCTTGGCTGGAGAAAAAATCCCCAATCCACGTAACATCGAGGATTTTCGTACCCTAATCAACGCCGCATTACTTAAAGCACCAAAAATTGAAGAACAAGCGTTGGGAGAGAAAACACACGAACACATTGATTTGAAAGTTTACCTAGGTAGCAAACAGCTTGACTTGAGTCAAGCAAAATATCAATCAACTGATGAAGATGAAAAAGATCCTAATGTCCACGTTCACGATGGCAATGGTGACGTGGTCCATAAGCATCGCGAAGGGGTAACGCTGGGAATGTTCTTTAAGTCGCTAGACATTAGTTTTGACCAAAATTGCTTTGTGCTAGATACGGGAGAAAAATACTGTAGTGATGAAAAAAATCAATTGAGATTTTTGGTCAATGGCATAGAAGATTCAAGATTTGCCGATTATGAATTAAATGATCTAGATCGAGTCTTGATTAATTACGGACCAAAAGATGAAAGTCTTGAAAATAAAATTAACTCTGTGACTGATCTTTCCTGTATGTATTCAGAAAAATGTCCAGAAAAAGGCACTCCTCCTACCGAAGGTTGTGTAGGTGGACTGGGCACAGACTGTTAAATTAATTCATGGCCCAAATAATCATTCCAGAAGCCCAAGCAAAGGGATGTTCGGCAGTGTAAATTCTTCTTCTAACTGGCTCCAAGGACGATTCATAACACTCATAGATTAAGCGATCTTTTTCAATTTTTCTCGCCAATTTAGTAAAAATTTGCTCAGCTTTTTTGTGCTCGCCTCTAACGCGTAAAGCTTTCAAATAGGCAGTAACTGGTTGCCACCAAACTATCCCATTATTTTGGTAATCAGCCATTCCCACCAAACGCTGCAATAAGTCAATGCGACGCCAGGGATAATTTGGTGAGTTGGTGGGTAAAAATTCTGCATCACTAAGTTGATCACAAATTTTCAAAATTGACTCGGCCTCCAAATCATTGGTCAAACCCCAAATGATTGCCAAGCAATTGCCAAAAGGATAGAAGTAGTTTTGTTTTTTGTAATCATGCCAGTCAGCAAAATATTGGCCATTCCACAAACGATGGCGCATGGCTTTGGCAATTTCTTTGGCTTTCTTAGTCAATTGTTTGCTCCAAACCAAATCTATTTCCGCCACAAGAATACTCAGTTCTTGATACATTTTCCAATAAATCACATTAGAGTAAAGCAAATTGCCAAATTTCCAAACTGCATCGTTCCATTCTGCCATTGGTCCATCCCATAAAAGACCGTGTTTTTCTTTTTTCAATAAAAATTGCAGAGCTTTTTTGATCTGAGGTAATAAATCTTTTTGCTTGGTAAAAGCGGCAAAAAGCACTGTTAGCGTTGTGCCATCTAAAACTTCCTGACCAAAATCTCTGAGGCGAAAAGTTGGTTTAAGTTTTTTATAAAATTTAGGCTTACCAAAATATTTGCCTAGAGTAACTGGGCCCTGCATGAGTCGATAAGGCAACATGCCATCAGCGCGCTGGTGAGAAAAGAAAAGTCGCACCATTTTCTCAACAACCTCTCGATCTCCCAGCTCCAAAGCACCTAAACTAGCAAAAAAGCTATCTCTGGCCCAATAATCAGTGAAGTGATGAGGTCCGGCCACAATGCCTTGTTTGGTGTAGCAAGCACGCAAAGAAATCGAGGCTTGATGAAGGGCTTGCTCGAAAAGCACCGACATCAATGACTCCTTAATCCAATTTGAAAAGCTTCTTAATTGAAGACAAAGCTTGATCTAATAGAGTAAGCACAGAGCCTTGCTGGCGCTTGCGGTACATCCATAAAAGAGCTAGGCCACCAAGAATAGCTAAAATAAAATAGCCAATCTTTTCCAAACTATCAAAACCTTCACTTAGAGACTCTAGTGTGCCAAGTCCAGCGTAGCCCAAGTAAAGATAAATTGCGTTTCTAACAATTAAACCTAAAAAGGTACTTAACAGGTAATTTTTGAGCTTGATTTTGATCAAACCAGCAATCACTGAGACAGGAGCTGTAGGCATGACTGGAATAGCACGCATCAAAAAAATAACCAAATCATCACGCTTGCCATTGTTTAGAAATTTACCCAAACCTTCAGTGTCAGCCTTAGAAACTCCTAAAAATTTGCCAAACTTACCAACCAATATGTCCTCAGCTTTATCCGCCAAAACATAAATTACCAAACTACCAATAGTTTTGCTAAAAGCACCAATCATGGCCAACCAAAGCAAAAACAAAAGGGGACTAGCCTGACTAGCCGCAATTGAACCGGCCAACATCATAACCAGAGGAGAAGGTACGGGAGCCAAAATTTCTTCCACCATGGCTCCTATAAAAACAAACCATGTTACAGAAATTTGTTGAGCGAGAGTTTCTAACCAAAGAATGATAGCTTGCATAGAGTTTAAGTCTACTACAGAAAATAGATAAAGGGTAGATAAATAAAAAAAGACGCACTCATGCGTCTTTTTATTCTGAGCGAGAGACGGGATTCGAACCCGCGACCTTTTCCTTGGCAAGGAAACATTCTAGCCACTGAACTACTCTCGCTTTTCATTTGACCTCTAGGGTCTTATAATTCAACATATGCCTAATTACGGAGAATTTGAAAATCAAAGAAACAAATTTACTGCCAAAGTAGCTGAAAGAGCAGCCACCAAAGCAATTTTGATTGGAGCTGATATTTTCAAAGCAATCCTCGGCTTTCTCCGCCAGATGTTGATGTCATTTCTAGGCAAATGATTTATTAAAGATCGTGCCAAGCCTTGGAATCGAACCAAGATCCCATGTTTTTCAGACATGTGCCGTGACCAACTTGGCTAGCTTGGCGCTTTGGTCAGTCAACAACCTTATATTTTAAACAATCTTCGCTAAATTACCAGAGCTTATTTAGTGTAAAATTAGAAACAATGCAATATCAATCATTTGTGGTCGACATTTTAGAGCAAGCTTCCAACATTTCCAGAGAACAATTTGGCAAGGTTAAGGCCAGCACTAAGACTAGTGACCACAACCAAGTTCTAACAGAAACTGATTTACAAATTGGGCAATTAATTGTTCAAAAAATTCAAGAAAAATATCCAAGATTTAATATTATTGATGAAGAAGCAGGGGTGATCGACAAGCAATCGGAATTCACTTGGGTAATAGATCCTATTGATGGAACCAGCAATTTTGCTAATGGCGTTCCTACCTATGGTATTTTACTTGGCCTACTAAAAAATGACCACCCTGTGGCTGGAGGCATGTCTTTGCCAAGTTTCAGTGAAATTTATTATGCAGAAAAAAACCAAGGCACTTGGCTCAATAAGCAAAAAATTCAAGTGACAAAAAGCGATAAGTTATTTGAAAATTTAGTCGCCTATGGCATTGATGGTCATCAAGAAAACCCTCAGCTAACCAAGCAAGAATGTGATTTGTTGGCAAAAATTATTTTAAACATTAGAAACCTTAGAACTAGCAATAGTGCTTATGATTTTGCCATGGTCGCCAAAGGTGCCTATGGCGCCTACCTCAATCAAACTAGCAAAATTTGGGATAATGTAGCTCCACAAATCATTATTGAGGAAGCTGGAGGCATCTACACAGATTTTCAGGGTCAAGCTTTGGATTATTCAAATCCTCTAACAAAAGCTGAGCAAAACTTTAGCATGGTAGCAGCCGCCAACAATTTACATCAACAAATTTTGGAAATTATTAATTCTTGAGAGTGGGCAATATAGGGCTCGAACCTATGACCTCATCGATGTAAACGATGCGCTCTAACCAACTGAGCTAATTGCCCTTTTCATTTGTTGTGCGGAAGACGATTCTTATTTTGAACCGCTACGCTCTGTATCTGATGAATACATTGCACATTTTACCAGACTGATGGAAGTGTATCAATCGAAAGAAAAGGAGGATCTAGATGTTTAATACCTCCCTTCATAACGAGAAGACCTTCTACACTCAGTTCTTAGCAGACTTAGAGGCAAGTCAGAATGAGGTTATCATCGAGAGTCCATTCATCACTGTCTCTAGGATGAAGACATTTTGGCCAATTTTCCATAGGCTAGTTGAGCGTGGAGTAGAGATCTACATTGTGACCCGTGACCCACGGGAGCACGTAGACGACTATGACGAGCAATCTGAGGTTGAAATCCAAGAATTTGAAACGATCGGAGTGCAAGTATTGCTCTGCACAGGCAACCACCACCGCAAACTTGCCATTATCGACCGCAACATCCTCTGGGAAGGAAGTCTCAATATCCTTTCTCAAGCAAAGAGTAGAGAATTTATGCGCCGTCTTAAGGACGGCGGCTTCGCCGTAGATTTATTTAACTTTATTGGGTACGAAAAGTACCTGTAGAGCAAATGTAGGTAAATCGGGTAGAATACGCTTGATGAGTCAAACACCAAGCAACATATCAATCGACAGCATACTAGAGTTGATACTCTCATATCAGTTTGTTGAAATTGCCTCGCAGATACCACAAGAAACTCTTGAATTTGCCTCAAGTGAGACAAATAGAGAATCCATCGTTCAGTCTGTCCTAACAAGTTTGCAAAGCAGAGAACCAGACACAGCGACAAGAGATAAGGCCGAGGAAATTGCCGACAAACTCATGCAGTACGCGAAAATACAGGTTAGCAAGTAGGCTAGCAAAAAAGTTTAGGAAATTGTAATTTTAAGCTTCAGCACTTTAGCGATACTTCGCATCTTCTCAAGTGAAGGGTTAACTTCATCTCGCTCAATCATGGCGTAGTAGTTGACGGTCATCTTGGCTTTTTTGGCAACATCCGCCTGAGTTAGCTCCAGCTTCTCACGAGCCGTTCTAAGACGCTCTCCAAAGCCCTTGGGGGCTTTATTTTTAGTGCTAACGCTATTCATATATTTATATTCTAACACTCACAATCAAATAACCACAATTTTTGATTGTATTTATTCTAACTCTGTCTTATCTAGTTCAGCCAACCAATATTTCCTGGTCTTTTTATGAAGATGCTTGTCTGTTGCAATTCGGTATCTAAAATCAGCCTGCACCAAGTAGATCAGGCCTCTTATTGCGTGAGATACGACTAAAATACTCCCGACTAGCTTTTCAGCCATCTCTGAATCAAATCTTATCTCAAAGTATCTACCAGACTTCCTTTTTCTTTTTTTGCTCCCTACCATTCTCAGATCTTTAATTAAAAGGTTATTTATGTCTTTGGCATCTAAATATACAGCGATACCATGCTTTATCTTATTGTGTGCTCTTACTAATGCACCGCAATTTATTTTACGGTTTTGAATGGTGGTTTTAATTGCTTCAATAATATATTTCAGTGATTCATTGAGCTCATTTTCACTAATTCCTAGTTGTTTGGACAATATCCTGCTTGAGACTATATCAAGCTTATGTAATATACTGCTTGGCGCTCGTAATCTTCCTAGTTCTTTGAGGAATTTTTTTGCGTCATCAGTTGTCGCTTCTGCGAGCAGTAAGCGCTCCCAGATGTCTAACTTGCCTGATTTATCAAGGCGCTTGCTGACAACTAAAAGCCACAATGACAAATCTTCTGTGGCCGACACAAACTCTTCGATAATCCTAAGCTTCATTAGCTTCTGGTTGTTCGGACTTAGTTCTTTGTTGTTCCCCAGCTCATCGAGATATAGCTTCGCAGTATGATATCGTGCCTGCGAAGCAAAAACATTGTAGTTCTTGAGGAATTGGATAGTATTGATCATAGAGCTTGCATTTCTCCTCAATAATTAGCTTTTTGCCTCACTACTTCTACTCTTAACAAGAGATAGGCAAAATAATACGTGCAGCAACCTATCTGCCACTTCTGCTGCAATGAATGAGTTCTTATTGATCCCGTGAGCGAAATTGTTCCTCAAATTCCAACCGATTCTCTCTGTAAGAAGTACTCGAAAATAGAACTCCACATGTTCTCCCAACTCGCGAAAAGTAGTCTTTATAACTCCGCGCTCTAATAACGTATTTAATGATTCAACATCGTATCCGCCGTCATTATTCGTTTTAATAAAAGACAGGTTGTTTAAACGATAAATATTTCTTATCGAGTCTTCAATCAAGGGAATCATCAAACAACTACTAGATAAGTAATCGCCCTCCCAATAATCTTTTAAGACCCTGATTAGATAAGTTTTATCCTCGTCTCGAAATACGGGAGATGTGGAGAGAACTTTATAAATATCGTCAGGAGTTTGCGTTTTTACCAGCTCATTAAATACCAAGTGTAAAAAAACCATCTGAAATTGTAGGTTCTGAGAAAAATGATTGAGTAGGTGCCTGTCAAAATCTTCTTGTACAGATCCATATTTGGCTAAAGAAAACCCATCGGAGGACATTATTGAATTATTACCAAGACTCAAGTAGACATATTTTCCGGATAAATCTCTCAGCTCTTTTTCAATTTTATTCTTTCTGGGGATAAAGTTTATTGCAATATGTCGCATAGCTTGATCGAGTTGGACTTCTCTTTTCCTCCCAAAAAGAGAATCGAGGACCGCATCAATGTCTTCTCTTTTGATGTCCATATCAATTGAAATCTTATGTAGATCAAACTTAGTGTGTTTTGCCAAATTGCTCATTTCTATCTTTAGCCGTTGGATAGAGTCCTTCGCAAATGAGTATTTTCCGTAGTTCAGATATATCTCAGATAGCTTTTCTAGATAATTTACTACCAGCAAACCATCTGAATTTGCATATATATTTCTACGATACGAACTTTCTAATTGCTGTAGCGCAGATTCAAGCTTTACTTCATCTTTTTTCTTAGAATAGTATTTAGCGAGCAACAACACAGCACATTCAACATTCCAAGAGCTTGGATTTTCTGCGCTCGTTAATCTATCCAGCCTCTGTTCTAGACTAGAAAGTAGTAAGGCTCGTTGTGAGTCAGTTAAAAACCCTTCTTTGGAATAGTCGAGCAGTAGCCACTCAAATCCATATCCCCACAGACCTGGCTTGTCGTCTTCGGCAAACTTCAACTCTGTATCAACTATTGTCTGCGCAATCACCTTTTGCCTAGCAGTGTCGTTTATTAACTTTGCTAGATAAAGAGCCCTCTTTAGTTTTTGTTTACATCCCAAGCCATCATCCAGAGAATTATTACAAATTTGAACTGTAGAGTCGATCACTTTGCGAGCATCAAGGTAACTGATGCTCCCATTATTAATTCTTTGATTAAAATCTACTACCAAATCAGCATACCTACAGATTATCAGGGGATGGTTGGATTCTTTTACTCTAGTCTTCCAGTATTCAAGAACTTCCTGATCGACATTCCTTGAGTCAGGGAACTCTACAGTCAACCCCTCATTGGTAGTCCCAGACATCAATGGATAATAGTATTTCTTTTGTTTCTCAGCCTCCTCACTATCGTTTGCCCAAAAATAAAAAGTCATGTATTCAGCCAAATCAAATTTGTTTGTGATTATTTCTTTGTCAGCTGTCAAGATTTTCTTAATCGCCTCTGCAACAGCTAACTCGTCAAAAGGTATAATTTGTAAATCTAGCCCATCGAGGTATTTTTTCAACTCTAAATTAATATCGTATGAACTTATTGTCTGTGAAACTTTTTTCGTTACTTTATCTATTTTATGTTTCATATTGACCCCGATCAATTATAGTCTTCTTAAGATTAGTTATTTGCATCCAAAAACACCCTCGGATTCACCGGTATCCCATACACATTAATCTGGAAGTGGAGATGTACGCCTGTTGCCCAGCCAGTTCTACCCTGACCTCCGATTACATCGCTGGAGGTCACCTTTTGGCCTTTAAAGACATATATCTTGTTTAGGTGAGCATAGATGCTGGTCACATTGTTGCCGTGGTCAATAATGACGTGCTTGCCGTAGCCCCAAAAGATCTCTCCGGCATAAATAACAGTGCCGTCCATGGCAGGATTGACTGGCTCATCTAGTCTGTTGGCAAGATCCAGACCAGTATGAAAGACCTGATACATACTGGACTCGCCAAACTCAAGAGTGATCACACCTTTGGTTGGCCAAACAACCGTTGGATTTATCTCAGTCACTACTTCACCGGTAGTTGGATCTTTGATCTGGATGGCTTGAGTTGTAGTATTTTGATCAACCAGTTTGTCAGAGATGACATTAATACCTACCTGAGTCAGCAGAATGACCGCAATGACAGGAAGCATGAGGATTGTGAGGAATGCTAGGAGGACGAATTTAAGTTCTTTGCGAAACGACCAGAGTGTAAATACAAGTCGTGGGTTCATATCTAGATAAATACTTCCCGAGGATCGGTGGTTAGGAGTGGGTGTTCTTCCTCAGAGGCGACCACCTTGACTGCCACATGGTTCTGGTCGGCAATAATGAGGGCCTCACCCCGATCACAAGTAAGTAGGT
>DYGL01000025.1 GCA_020724725.1 Candidatus Microgenomatus sp.
AGTAGCCAAGTCAGCTGACCAACAGGCTTTGGGAATTATTCTTTGTCGCTCTGGTTCAGGAGTTGTGATTGCAGCCAATAAAGTTAAAGGAGTGCGGGCTGTGGAAGTTTATGATCAAAAGATTGCCGCTCATGCCAAAAGTCATAATCAAGCTAATGTGATTACTTTTGCTGGTGATTATTTATCGTTTGCCAAGATGACTGAATTACTAGAAATATTTTTAACAACCATGATTGATGAGCATCCTCGCCATCAACGTCGTCTCGATCAGATTAGCAATTACGAAAACAATCATTAATTTAAAAAAAAGGAAAAAATGAATTTAGACGTCAGTGCCAATGTTTTAACTGGAGATTTGCAGTTAGCCAAAAAACAAATTGCCTTGGCCAAAGAAAGTGCTTTGCTAGAAGCTATTCAAATTGACATTGTGGATGGAGTTTTTGCTGATAATCACACTTTTACCCCTCAAGATTTAATTGATATCGATTTTGGTCATTTGCAAATTGATTTTCATTTGATGACTGAAGAGCCTATGGATTATGTCTGGGAAATGGAAGAATACTGTCGTCACTTGCCAATCAGAACCGTTTTTGGACAAATCGAAAAAATGTCCTATCAAGAAGCTTTTTTGGAAGAAGTCAAAAAACAAGATTGGAAGGCTGGTCTAGCCTTAGATCTATACACTCCTCTGGAGTCAATCGAAGACAATAGCTGGGATTGGATGGATGCAATTATGCTTTTGGGGGCAGAAGCTGGTAGATCTGGCCAGCAACTAAGTCCTCTGATTTTTGATAAAATTAAAGCTACTCGTAGCAAAATTCAGCAGGGTGAACCAATGAAAATTTTTATTGATTGTGGGGTAAATCGCGATACAGTGGTAGCCCTACAACAGGCTGGAGTTGATAGTGTGACTGCTAATTCAGCTTTTAACAATGCTCCTAATTATAAACAAGCAGTCGAGGAATTTTTAAGCCATGTCAAATAACAAGAAAATTTTAGTCCCTAGATCTAATCGTCTTTGCAAGATTGATAAAATTGCTTTTTATGGCAGTGCTGATCTGGATAAATCAGATCCAGCCTATGACGAAGCTTATCAGGCTGCTAAACACGTAGCCAAGAGAGGTAAAGTGGTTATCAACGGTGGTGGGCCTGGCATTATGGAGGCAGCTACCAATGGTGCCAAGGCTGGCGGAGGTAAGACTTTGGCGGTGACTTTTTATCCTGAAGACCTGCCGGAATTTGAAGGCCGAGATGGACAAAATGTGGTCGATAAAGAAATCAAAACGGCCAACTATATCGAGCGCATGTTTGGCTTGATGGACAATGCCGATCTTTTTGTATGTTTCAAGGGTGGAACTGGCACTTTGAGTGAGTGGGCGACGGCTTGGCTTTTGGCTCATTTGTATTATGGTAATCACAAGCCTTTAATTCTCTACGGTCATTTTTGGCATGAATACATGGACATAACTCATAAACACTTTATGATTGGTTATAAAGAAGCCAAAGTTTATCGCATTGTTGAAAATTTAGAAGAATTTAAGGTTGCCTTGCGCATTTTTGAAGAAGAAATGGCAGCCAGACGCTTGAAATTAACCTGAGTTTCCAGTTAAGATAAGGACATAGATTAGTAAGAACTGCCCAATCATGTACGATATTATTTCTATCGGCTCGTCTTTGCTTGATATTTTTGTCAAGTCTGATGATTTGGAAGCTGACCGTGATGGTGAGCGCCAAATCTTGACTTATGGTGACAAGTTGGAGCTATCTGATTTTCATATTTTTACTGGTGGTGGGGCCAGCAACACCTCAGTAGCCTTTGCTCGCTTGGGTTTGCATGTGGCAGTCATTTCTGAAACTGGTCATGATGAATTTGCTGGCTTGATTACTGCTGATTTTCAAAAAGAAGGTGTAGCTACCAATCTTCTAATCCAAGAAAAACTGGAGAGAACTGGTGGTTCAGTAGCTTTGGTGGCCAAAAACTCAGAAAGAGTAATTCTGGTTCATCGCGGAGCAGCTTCAATGTTGGATCCTTTTGATATTCCAGCTTTTTGGCTGGCCAAAAGTCGCTTTGTGCACTTATCCAGCATTGGTGGTCGCCTAGCAACTCTGCAAAAAATTTTTAAAACTTTAAACAACAATCAAGAGACCAAGATGTCTTGGAATCCTGGCAATAAAGAGCTGAATCTTTTATTACAAGAAAAATTTGAAATTAGTGAAATTCCTTGTGAAATATTTTTTGTTAATCAAGAGGAATGGGCTTTAATCGAACCTCTGCACGAGGAAATTCTCCTCAACTTTCCTCAGGTAATTATTACTAAAGGTGAGCGAGGAGGTGAAGTTCATCTTTTTGGTCGCAAGAAGTATGAATTTGAGGGAGAAGCTGAAACTTTGGTTGATAGCACTGGCGCGGGAGATGCTTTTGCAGCAGCCTATGTGGCAGCTCAAATTTATGGTCATGATGTACCCACAGCCATCGCCTGGGGTGTTAAAAATGCTGGTAATGTGGTGGCTTATTTTGGGGGTAAAATGGGTTTGCTTCGTAAGTCTCAAATTCTAGAGTTAACAAAGACCAAAGAATAGTGTTTAATTGATAATGTAGTTTTTATGAAAAAAGTCCTGTCATTTTTATCTTTCCTGCTTTTTGCTTTGGTTTTTGCTACTAGTGGTCAAGCAGTGCAAGCTTTAGAGTTGACCAAAATTGGTACAGCTGATGTGACTGGGGATGGCATTGGTTCAACCGTTTCCGCTTACACTTATTTTTCCAGATCATTTAGTCTTTATGGTAAGTCTACAGCCTCTAGCTCTGTTTCAGTCAAGATTGATGATGTGACTTATTCAGCTACAGCCAATCAAACCGGAGAATGGTCAACTTATTTGGCCAATCTGACCTATGACAATCACAATGTGACTATTAGTTCTCCTAGTCAGACTAGCCTGAACTTTACCTTGACTATTAGTTCTGCCTCTACCACTACTACTCCCACTGCCACACCAACTACGACTGCTTTCAGCACCAGTTCTGCAACCCTACCTACCGCTGGTGGCTTGGAAAATACTTTTCTCAGTGCCGCTTTCGCCTTATTTTTATTGGGCTTAGGTATAGCGGTTAAGTACAGAGATTAAGTTGTTTTATGTCAGATTTTCGTGAAATTCTAAATCAAGAAATAGCTGCTCTCGCTGCTAAAATTGAGCAAGGTGAGTTGCCAGAAGAAATGCGTTACCAGCTCAAAAAAGAAATCGTAGCGCTAGAACGCAGTGTGGAGCTTGGTAGTTATGATGAGAAATACGAAAAAGTTTCTCACTATGTTGACTGGTGTTTACGTATTCCTTTTGGTAAAAAATCTGAAGATACGCTAGACGTACAAAAAGCTCAGCAGGTCTTTGATCAACATCATTTTGGCATGCAAGAGGTCAAGGATCGTTTTTTAGAGTACTTGGCTGTTTTAAATTTGCAAAAAAACAATTTGCAGGATGAGACTTTTTCGGCGCCTATTCTTTTATTGGTTGGCTTGGTTGGTACAGGTAAAACTACCTTTGCCTATTCTTTGGCTGAAGCACTTAATCGCAAATTAGTACGTATTCCTTTTGGTGGTATGGGAAGTGCCAAAGAATTGCGCGGTAATTCAAGACTTTTACTTGGTTCTGAGCCCGGTAAAGTTTTGAAAGGAATTTGTGAGGCTGGAGTGATGAATCCGATTATTTTGCTTGATGAAATTGATCGTAGTGCCGATGATGCCAACATGGACATCATGGGTGTTTTGGTTGAGTTGCTTGATCCGGCTCAGAATCATGCTTTCACTGATGATTTTATTAATTATCCAGTTGATTTGTCGCAGGCTATCTTTTTGGCTACTTGTAACAACACCCGTAAAATTGCTACTGCCGTCATGGATCGTATGGAAAAGATTTCTATGCCTTCTTACACTGATGAAGAAAAAGTGGCAATTGCTAAAAAATACGTCATGCCTAAAGTTCTCAAAGAAGCTGGTCTAAGGCCTGACCAATTTATAATTCGTGAAGAAATGTGGCAAAAAATGGTACGTCCTTTAGGTTTTGACGCTGGTATTCGTACCTTACAACGTACTATTCAAGGTGCAGCTCGTAAAGCCGCTCGCATCATAGTGGAAGGTAAATACGATAAAGTTGAGATTGGCCCAGATAATTATAAGATTTTCTTGCCTTCGTACTAAGCTTAATTATTGCTATAATCCTTATTAAATGACCTTTACTGATTTAAACGAGCTCAAAGCGGATCTAGAGAAAAACTATCAAAAATTTCCCCTAGTTGAAAAGCCCGAAGATATTGTGCCTGGTGAAGGCAAAGCAACAGCTGGCGTTATGCTGATAGGCGAGGCTCCAGGTTATCATGAAACTGTACAAAGGAGACCTTTTGTGGGCAGATCTGGTCAATTATTACGTAAGGTCCTAAGAGAAAGTGGTTTGCCTGAGGAACAAGTCTACATTAGTAACATCATTAAGGTTCGTCCTCCAGATAATCGTGACCCACTGCCAAATGAGATTTTGGCTTTTAAGCCATATCTAGACGCAGAAATTCAACTCATTAAGCCAAAATTAATTGTTACTCTTGGTCGTTTTAGCATGGCTAAATTTTTACCAGAAGTTAAAGTTTCACAGGTTCATGGCAGACTACACAAAATTAAATGGAATGATTTAACTCTTTTTATTTTGCCCATGTATCATCCTGCAGCTGCTTTGCGCGCTACCAAGATCAAAGAATCTTTTATCAAAGATTTTGCCAAAATCAGCAAAATAGTAAAATGGGTAGAACAGGCTAGCGAGGGAGAAGAGTTTACTGAAACAGTGAGAGAGGCATTGCTTTAAAAATGATTTTTTTATTTTATTTTTTGGTTGCTTGTTTAGGTGTTTCAAACATGATTCTTTGGGGTTTGTATGGCGATTTAGTGGTGGAAAAATTTTCTCTAAGCAAAGTTCTTAGATCATGCTTTTTTGCTTTTGTAGCAGCTGTTGTTTTATATTTAGCTGATCCAAACCAGAGTTTATTTTTAGTAACTCTTAGTGCCATTGCAATTGAGAGGCTAATGACTGAAGTTTATAAGGCTTTAGTGAGGGAAGAAGATCAGGATAAATATTCAATTCCTTCCGATTTAAACTTTAAGCAAAATATATGGTTTAAAAGATTTTTAGCAATCGTGATTTATTTTGGATTTTTTTACGTAGTTTTATTTGCCAAGTTGAATTTGAATTACTTTTTAATCATTTTTCTTGCAGGTTTTACTACTGCTTTGGGTGGCATGTCTAAGGATGCTCCTTATGAAGGCTTTGAGCCTCTCAAGTTTTTTCGCAGTCCATTTTTAGCTTTAGTTGCTGGACTGGTTTTATTATTTAAGTATTCCAATCCTGACCCGAAATTTTTTGTCTTGGCAATCTTTGGTTTTGAAAGAATTCTTAGTGAATTTTATAAAAAAATTTATAATGGTAAAATTCCAGGGAAGTTTGCCAAAAGAAACAAACAGAATCAATGGTGGGTTAGCAATCGAAAAAGACTCATTATTCCAAGTTACATTAGTAATATAATTTTATTAACTATTTTAGCGATTTTTTATTAGCTAGAGAAAAAAGGAAAAATTTATGTCCAAACTAAAACTTCTTCCCTTAGGAGGAATGGGTGGTGTCACCCAGAACATGTATGTTTATCAATACGAGAACGAAATTTTATTAGTTGATTGTGGTATTGGTTTTCCAGACATGTATATGCCTGGAGTTGACACGCTTATCCCAGACATCAACTATGTGCTTGAGCAATTAGAACGTGGTGCCAAAATTGTTGGTATGGTGCTTAGTCATGGTCATGACGATCATATCGGAGCTTTGCCATATTTACTGGGTGATTTGCCAAGTTTCCCAATTTATGGTTCACCATTAACTGCTGGTTTTGCCAGAGATCGTTTGGCAGATAAAAAATTGGATCGTGAGATCCAAGTCGTTGATGGTAAGCAAACAATTAAGGTCAGCGAATACTTTTCTTTTAAACTAATTGCCATGACTCACTCTGTGCCAGACACTAGGCACGTGGTTATTGAAACCCCAGTGGGCAAAATTTACCACGGTAGTGATTTTAAATTAGATAAACATCCGGTAGACGGTATTTTGTCTGACATGGATGAGGTCAAAAAAGTGGCTGACGAGGGCATTCTTTTGGCCTTAATTGATTCATTGAGAGTGGAGCAAGATACTTGGACTAGATCTGAGTCTGAAGTTGGTCCAGTTTTAGAAAAAGAAATGACCGATGTCAAAGGAAAAATTTTGGTAACTCTAATGAGTTCTCATTTGCATCGCATTCAACAAGTAATTAATGCCTGTGAAAAATTGGGTAGACAAGTTGTTTTTGTTGGCCGCAGTGTCGAGCAAAATGTAACTTCAGGTAATTTACTAAAGAAATTGCATATCCCAGTTGGTTTGCAGGTTGATAAAAATCACATCAATGAGGTGCCGGATAGTCGCTTGTGTGTCATTATTGCTGGTAGTCAAGGTCAAGAAGGCTCTTCTTTGGTGAGGGCTGTCTATGGCGAACATCGCATTATTCAAATTACTCCAGAAGATAAAGTGATTTTCTCTGCCAATGTTATTCCTGGTAACGAAATTAACTATTATGCTGCTATTGATGAATTATCAGCCAATAAAGTTGATGTGGTTTATCCAGAAATTAATAGCGGAGTTCACAGCTCTGGTCACGCTAGTTGCG
Organism: Candidatus Microgenomatus sp.; assembly: GCA_020724725.1. Taxonomy (GTDB): domain Bacteria; phylum Patescibacteriota; class Microgenomatia; order UBA1400; family PJMF01; genus UBA1364. The sequence goes on from DYGL01000025.1 coordinate 6,725, forward strand.
AAGAGCAGAGAGAAATGGTGGAGGCGCTAGGAGCGAAATACTTAATGCCAATTGGTGGAGCAGATCGTCATCGTGCTCTTTTTAGAAAACTAGTTGCCAAAACTTCTGGCTATGATGATAATCACATTCTTTTGCCTAAGTCTGGCGAAGTTTTAGGTATTGATGAAAGTGGCGTACAGATTGTTGATGAAGTCTTTTTGAATGCCAAGGCAGTTGATGGTTTAGGCATTGGCGATGTTGGACCGGTGGTTTTGTCTGATCGTCTCTCGTTGTCCAAAGCAGGCATCATTGTTTTGGTGTTACCTAGAATTGCTGGTCGTTTTGAGCTAGCTGACATGAAGGTTGTGTCTAGAGGTTTTGTTTTCATGAAAGAAGCTGATGAGGTGGTGGCTTTCATTAAGGAAAAAACCGCCGAGATTATCGGTGAGGAAAAAAGCAACATTAAAGAAGATGAGCTCAAGAAGAAGATTGAGCGTCGTTTAGCCAAGCGTCTATACAAGGTGATTCAACGCGAACCAATGATTGTGCCAGTGATTATGGAGCTTTAGTTGTTAGCTTTTGATCTTTCTCTTGCAAGTCTCTAGTGCTTCATCTTACAATGGGACTTATGCTTGACTTAAACCAAGCTTATGTGGTATATCCTATAATATAAAAATAAGTCATATTATGGCCAAGTTTAAACGCAGTAAAAGAAAAAAACGCCAAGCGATTCGTCTCAAGATGAGAACTGACACCACTTATTCGATTGTGGCGGTTTTTTTGATTTTACTTGGTTTGTTGGTTTTAATCTCCTTTACTGGTCAAGGCCAATTGCTGGTTTTTATCAACGATTTACTTTCGCTTAAATTTGGTTTAGCGATGTTATTTTTGCCTTTTGTTTTTATTTCAGCAGGGCTGGTGATGATTCGCAGTAAGCACGCTTGGTCTAAGCCGACGATTTTGCTTGGTACTTTGGCCTTAATGTTTGGTACCTTAGGCATTGCCAAAAGTGGCCAAATTGGCGCCAGCTTCTTTGCTAATTTTGCCAGATTACTAACTGATTCTGGAGCCTATGCTTTTTTTGCCTCAGTTTTACTTATTGGTTTACTGATTCTTTCTCAATCTTCCTTGCTGGAGTTGATTGATTTGTTGGCCAAAGCTTTCAAGCGTCGAGAAAGAGAGAAGAAAAATGCCAAAGACCTTTTCGCCGATCAAGTTTCTGAAAAGGAAATTGATAAAGCCAAGGGTTTTTCAATTCCTAAATTTGGTTTTGGTTTAAGTAAAGAAAAAGATTTGCAAAAAGGTCCGGCTTTTAATCAAGAAATTGAGCAAGATAATACTAGCGCTAAGGCTATTATTGAAGATGAGATTAAAAAACAAATTACCACTGGTTCTAGTTTAGAACATCAAGAAGCTATTAATTCTTCAGCTGCTCCCATGGTTTGGGAATATCCACCTTTGTCTATTTTGTCACAAAAATCAGGTGGTAAAGCTGATCGTGGCGATGTAAAAGGCAACGCCACCATTATTGAAAATACTCTAGATTCTTTTGGTATTAGAGCCAAAGTGGTTGAATATAATCCTGGTCCAGCCGTGACGCAGTATGCTTTGGACATTAGCAAAGGTACTCGTTTATCCAAAATTACCGCTCTCTCTACTGATCTGGCTTTGGCGCTTTCTGCTCCAACCGGACAGATTCGTATTGAGGCACCAATTCCTGGTCGTAACTTGGTGGGTGTGGAAGTGCCAAATCGCAGTGCTGAATATGTAACTCTCAAGACAATGTTGTCTTCACCTGCGATGAAAAAGCACAAATCTAAGTTAGCTGTGGCGCTTGGTATTGATGTAGCTGGCAATCCTTCCATTGTAGATATTGCTTCAATGCCTCATTTACTGATTGCCGGATCAACTGGTTCTGGTAAGTCTGTTTGTATCAATTCATTCATGTGTTCTATTCTTTTTAGAGCTACTCCTGAAGAAGTGAAGTTCATTCTGGTTGATCCTAAGCGTGTTGAATTGACTGGTTATAGCGATATTCCTCATTTATTAACCCCAGTGATTGTTGAACCAAGTAAAGTTGTTTCAGCTCTCAAGTGGGCCACTCAAACCATGGATAAGCGTTACAAAATGTTGGCCGAAGTAGGGGTTAAAAACATCAATGATTACAACGAGTTGGCTGGTTTAGCTACCATGCCTAATATTGTGATTGTGATTGATGAGTTGGCTGATGTGATGCTTTTTGCTCCAGCTGAAGTGGAAGAAAGTGTGACTCGCATTGCTCAAATGGCTCGTGCAGTTGGCATTCACTTGGTTTTGGCGACTCAGCGCCCTTCAGTCGATGTTTTGACTGGTTTAATCAAAGCTAATGTTCCAACTCGTATCGCTTTTAACGTCACTTCAATGACTGATAGTCGGGTGATTTTGGATAGTCCTGGTGCTGAAAAATTGCTGGGTCGTGGTGATATGCTTTTCCAAGCCCCAGATAAACCCAAGCCAGTTCGTGTCCAAGGTACTTTTGTCAGTGGTGAAGAAGCCAAGAGTTTGGTCGACTTCCTCAAGTCTCAAGGTCAAAAACCAAATTATGAAGAAGAAATTGTGACAAAATATCAATCCAACAAGGTTTCTGGTGGAAGCATGGGAGCTGATAGCAGTGGCAATGACATTGATGATAAATGCGAAGAAGCAGCCAGATTATTTTTGACTGCTGACAAGGCTTCCTCTTCTTTGATTCAGCGTCGTTTATCTGTGGGTTATGCCCGTGCAGCTAGAATTCTAGATCAGCTCTATGAGCTTGGCTTAGTTGGTCCTCCAGATGGCAGTAAGCCTCGTGACGTCAACAACAATAAAATTAGAGAGTTTTTGATGAGTAA
>DYGL01000002.1 GCA_020724725.1 Candidatus Microgenomatus sp.
GACAAAAAACGCCTCCTCTACACTGCTACCGCTGCTGCCACCCTCAGCGATGATCTGATTCCTCCCGTCCCCGCCGCCAACACCCAGCCAGAGGAACGCGAACTAATGATTGGCGGCATCTACATTTATGACCGCGAAGAAGACCGCAACTTCCGCCTCGCTACTGCTAGACCAGCGACTGAAGAAGATGAAGAAGAAACGGATGTGACCAAGACCTTGACCGCTGCCCTGACCCAAAAAGCTCTGCTACACTATGAACCCATCGCCAGCCTCGAAGCCTCACTGGCTGCCTTTACCCGCTTGCAAGCGACCAACAGCGCCGAGACGGCGCGCAATTTCGCCAACTACTACTCCAGTTTGCACTACAACAGCTTACAATGGTTTCCCAATTCCAAACACATCCTTTTCATCAACGAAGGCAAAATTCAAATCATGGAATATGATGGCTACAATGTCACCACCGTCTACTCCGGCCCCTTTGCCAACAACTTTGTCTACCCCTGGCCAGACGGCAGCAAACTCATCATTCAAACTTCCTTCAGCCCTGATTCCCCGCCCAACTTGTACGCCATTGATTTACGTAGGTGATAAAACGGAGTGTAGCGCAGATGGCTAGCGCGCGGTGTTCGGAACGCCGAGGTCGCAGGTTCGAGCCCTGTCACTCCGACATCGGGAAGTGGTTTTGACGACATCAAAAGCAATTCCTGATATTAATACAGGGCGTCACGTGCCCGATCAAGCGAAATTCATTTGTGAAATTATTGTCTTGAGCCTGACGAGGGTAAGCCTTGTCACTCCTCTTCTTCAAATTTTTAAACTAACAACTATTATATAATAGCTTGTTGAGCCAAATCGCTCCCATAGTTTAACGGATAGAACGGAGGTTTCCTAAACCTTAAATCCAAGTTCGATTCTTGGTGGGGGCACATTTATTATTTGAAAACAGCAATAGATTACTTTTCTTTTTTTGTAATACCTGCCTGAGCACCTATTGATTCTGCCGATGCAACTACCTTGAGAACTGACTCTAAAGTTTCTGGAGACAAATCTTCTACAGAAAAACCACTTTTTTTTATTATTTCTATGGCTTGCTGAATGTCTGAGCATCCAGACTTAGAAATAATACTGGCCATTTCTTGTTTGGACATTTCTTCGTTTGGCATATTTATATTAAACAATTCTAATAAAACTCAATATTGCTTTCTGCACTAGCAATTAATTGATCGACCTCATCCGCTGAAACATCCATGCCAACTAAAATACTTTTAGTTTCACTTGTAAAATGCTCCCAATTTGCTCTTGTCCAATAATTGCCACCAGAACCATATTCTCTACCAGGTCCCAAAGCCCCTCCAGTCAAAGACTGAGTGCGAATTGAATTCTTAAGAGTCTTAATATATTGGTTTCTTCCTTCAGGATTGCTCAAAAAATCCATATTTCCCTTTTTATATTTACAAATTAATAGTCTACGATTTAAAACAACCTCCCACCCACTACCGCCTTCTCATTTTCCGGCTCAAGCAAAACCACTTCCCCATTCTCATCCGGCACACCCAAGGTTAACACTTCAGACATAAAGGGACCGATCTGGCGCGGGGGAAAATTAACCACTCCCAACACTAAGCGCCCAACTAACTCCTCTTTACTATAATGGGCAGTAATCTGAGCCGAAGACCATTTCACACCGATCTCCGGCCCAAAATCTATTTCCAACTTATAAGCTCTTTTACGAGCTTCAGGAAAATCCAGCACTTTGAGTACTCGACCCACACGAATGTCTAATTTCAAAAAATCCTCAAAAGTCGCCATCTTTTCCTCTAATTAAGTTAAAGTATTTCTTCTACTTCACCCTCAGCGTAAACTACGGCCTCAACCACGCTGTGGTAAGCAAAAATTTCATCAGCATTAAAAACAATGCCAATTTCTCGCTCCGCATCAACATTGTTGGAAGAAGCGTGAATGAGATTCATTTGCTGACTCATACCAAAATCACCTCTGATAGAGCCACCCTCGGCTTCTCTACCCAAAGTGGTACCAACCAGCTTGCGCACTACTGGCACCGCGTCAATACCTTCCCAAACCATTGCCACAATTGGCATCGAGGACATAAAACTCTTCAAGTTCTTGAAGAAACCCTTATCGCGATGCTCCATGTACCACTGATCGAGCATTTCCTCGGTCATACGGACCATTTTAAGACCCACTAATTTGAGGCCTTTACGCTCAAAACGAGCGATAATTTCGCCGATCAAACCTCTTTGCAAACCGTCGGGTTTGACGAGGACGGCGGTTCTGGTCAATTTCATAAAATTGCCTTTCTTTTTAATTTTTACTAATTTTTAAACCTATCTTAAATATATATTAATGTTCGAAAATGTATCAAATATCCCCTATTTTAGCTTTATTTCTCTGCTCAGCGCTGATTTAAATATAATTTAATATAAATTAATATATCAAAACATAAATCAAGACATCGCTAAACGTAGTTTTTCAGCACTTTTAAAGTTGCCAATAATTGCCAAACGCAACTCATCTTCGCGAATTACGGCCTGTGCCACACGCTCTAAATCAGCAATTGTCACTGCGCTCAAACGCTCTAAAACAGTTTCCACAGAAAGAATTTCATCACGAAGCAATTTACGCAGTCCAAAAAATTGAGCCACGCTATTATTGCCCTCCAAACTCAGAAGAGTTTTACCACGCAAGTATTCCTTGGCTCTTAGAAGCTCCTGTGGCTTAATTTTTGCCTTTTTACTCAGCAAGTCGGTAAAAACTGCCTTACTGACCTTAATCGCCTCTTCTGCACGGCTTAGATCAACTCCAGCACTACAACCAAAAATTCCGGTGTCATGAAAAAGATCTAAGTCTGAGTGCACGTAGTAAGCCAAGCCCAATTCCTCTCTCACCTTACTAAACAAGCGTGAACTCATGTTGCCACCCACCAAAGCAGACAAAACCTGCAAAGCATAGCGATCTTCATGATTGGCATGTAGAGCCGGCCAAGCCATGATTAAATGGGCTTGCTCAGTGGGTCGCTCGACCAATTTAAATTTCTCCAAAGAGAGGGTTTTTTGACCAATTTCAGCTGGCTGGTCAGCCAAAGCTTTTGGAAATGGGTTGCGCTGATCAAAACGGTCATCTTGCATTTTGCCCAGAGTCTGCTGAATCATCTCCAACAATTCGCCCTGACCTTTGGCCAAATTTTGCAAATCACCAGCCACCACCAATAAAAGATTTTCTGGACCATAGAACTTCTGCAGAAATCTTTGAAAATCAGCAGTTTTGAAAGAATTAATCGTCTCTTCCCGACCAATGATGGGATGAGCCAAGGCCTGATCGGCAAAAATCATTTTTTCAAAAACATCGGCAATATGACTGGAAGGGTTGTCTTTATACATCTTGAGTTCTTCAACAATCACGCCCTTCTCGCGGTCGATGTCAGTCTGCCTTAGCTTCGGAGCAAAAAGCATATCTGAAAGCACATCCAAAGCCAAAGCAAAATTAGCCGCCGCGCTGCGCACATAGTAACCGGTGTATTCCTTACTGGTAAAAGCATTGAAGTCTGCGCCCACGCTGTCCAAAGTTTCAGAAATATTTTTGGCCAAAGGAAAACGTTTGGTTCCTTTGAAAACCATGTGTTCAAAAAAGTGCGCTAAACCTTCTTCACTTACCTGCTCGTAACGAGAACCAGTGTTTGCCAAAAACATGGTCGTGACTGAGGGGCTAGTTTTGATGTCAATGAAAATTACAGGTAGCTTGCGTGAGCTTTTGAGGCTCAAAATTTCTTGGTAGGAGACTTGAAACATGAGTTCATTTTAGCATCTGCTCAAAAAAAATCACCACTAAAAAAAGACGAAAATAAGACGAATAAAATAGAATACTTTTTTTACTCTCTGCTCATTGTGGTTTCGTACAAAAACATGGTGTTTTATGGCAAAAATTTTGTACTCTTTTTGGCAATAAAGATCAAAACAGATGTAAAAGAGGTTTGCAATCGCTTAGAACCGAAGCTTTGTTCGGAAAATAAAAGGAGGTAGCTACTTTCACAAAAGCAAAAGCACCAAAGTCTTTGTTTTTGCAGAACATTTTCTTGTAAAAATAATTCATTATGAATGTCTTTTTCGAACAATTTTTTTAAAAAAACCACCCTCCAAAACTACTCTTTTGAACAGCTTTTGACTCGATCTAAGTGCAGTAAATTTATAAAAGATGCTAAAAAAGATTTGCAAAAAAACAGAAACTTTGACATACTTTAAACGTAAATTGGAAGCCAAAATCTGCCCGCTTTCTTTTACCAGTCACTTAATTTTCTTTAGAAAATATTTGTTTTTTGTTCTTTAAACCAAAAATTGACTCCGTCACTGATGATCTCGATGTCGCCCAGCTGATCGGTGCGCAATACTTGACTAGAAATAACTTGCAAGTTGATTAAAACCTCTTGGTGAGGGTGCTCAAACTTGTTATTTAGACCACAACTAATCAGGCTAATTTCGGGTCTACTCTTCAACAAAAAATCCAAGCTAGATGATGTTTTGGAGCCATGGTGCCCTATTTTTTGTATATCTATGTCTGCTATCAGACCTAGGTCAGTGATTGCTACTTCTCTGGGTGACTCGAGGTCGCCAAGCAAGAGAAGTTTCAGCTGACCAAATACAGCTAAAAGAGCGATTGATCCGTTATTATCATTGATTTGACTAGCCATTTTTTGCCAAGCTTCGTCCGATAAGTAATTTTCGGGTTTTTGCCACAAAAACAGTTCCTTTTCCTCTAAAAACAAATATTCTGCCTCTGAAAGCTCAAAAGGCGTCAAGAAACTTAAAGTTAGGTCCGGCATACTATTATAGTTAGTCTGGTTTCCAGAGGAAATTTTAGAAAAAGCAATCTGTTGGCCCAAAAACGGCTGTTTGAGCTTCGTTCCAGCCTCCTGCATGGTCAAAGCTTGTGCTTGCAACTCGAGGAAAAGTTGACTATCTTTCTTTTCTGTCAGAGATAAAAACAAGTAAGCAATCTCATAAATTTGCGTTATTTGCTGGAAACCGCCGATATGATCGGCATCAAAATGGGTTATAACCAATACATCAATCTTTTTATCCCAAAATGGCATGTGCTTGTCTAAGCAAGCAAGGACTTTTTCATCTGGACCAGTGTCAATTAGAACCTGAGTCTTGGCAAGACTCAGTAGAATTGCGTCACCTTGCCCCACATCGCACAAAACGATATGTAAATATTGGTCGGGCCATTTCACCAACAATTCCCATAACAAAAGCCCACTGATAAAAATTGGCAAAAGTATTTTCATCTAAAAATCCTATATTGATTTTTTGAGTATTTTTTGGCTTTTAGATGGGAAATCCAAACAATTGTCAGAAGATTTATTAGGACAAATACAATGGTATATAGCACTTTATTATCAATAAATACAAAGCTTTTCCAGGGAATTTTTTCTAAAATATCAATAATAATAAACAATATATCTGTAGTTTTGATAATCAAAAAAGATAAAAGTCTCTCAAAAACAAACAGCTTAAAAGTCTCAAATAAAAATAGGCTGATAAATGAAGCTAAAAATGATAAGGTTAGCAGCTCTACCAGAGGAAGAACTAAAAAATTGGCCAAAATGGCTAAATAATTAAGCTCAGCAAAGTTGAAAATTAAAATTGGTGACAAAAAAAATTGGGCACAAAAAGTTAGTAGTATACTTTTTAAAAAGTAATTTTGACTGATAATTGGCTCTTTTTCAAGATAATTATATAAAAAAACAATGCCAAAACTAGCCAAAAAAGAAAGCTGAAAACCCAAAGAACTTAAGTAAAAAGGATTGATAAATAGCATAAAAAATCCAGCTAAAAATAGATTGAAAAGCGATAAATTGGTTCTTTGAAGCACAAAAGTGGCGTAGAAGGTCGCGCTTAGAGTCAAAAAAGCCCGTGTTGTCGAAGCTGCGGGCCCCACCAGAGTAAAGTATGTAAAAATCAAGATAAAATGAAGACAAAAGTTTTGCTTTTTACTCAAGTATGGCCTCAATGGACTAAGCCAAAACAAGACAAATTGCAAAATTAAAGTGAAATTGGCAGAAGAAGCTGATAAAATATGAAGTATCCCAATAACTCTAAAAGAGTGATATGTCTCTCGATCAATGCCAGATATGTCACCAAAGAGCAAACCTTCGGCTAGAGGTCTACCTCGAGGACCAATTAGCCCTTCAAGTCTCTCGAGGAAAAGATCGCGCATTTTGGAGAGTGAATTTTGACTAGACAAATAACGATCTTTAACCGAATCTAAGCTGTATTCAAAAAAGCAAATAGATCTATCAATCAAGCTTTTTGACCACAAAATACCCTTATCAGTCATCGAACTTTGATTGCTAAATGATTTACTCTGTTTATCTTTGATATATTGCCCCAAATGGGCATCTAAACCCCCACTACTAGGCTTTAAACAAGCAAATTTAGCAGTTAGTTTCGGATTTGCTTCGTTTTCTGCTCTTTTGACCAGTAAAAATAAATCTTGAGGCTTTTTTTGAGCTAGTTCAGTTATATTTCGGGTCTTAAATATTAAATGAAAATTTTTATTGAATATAAATAATGCTATAGATATCAATATATAAATTTGTATTTTTCTAAAATTACTATAAGTCATACTGTCTTTTGATACGAAAGTAAGTAGTCACCCACCCTGAGCCAGCAAAATCAGTAAAAATCATTCCCAACTCATTTTTAGAGCCATTTTTGGCAGTCAAAATTGACTTTTGCTAAGCACTTTTTAGCCAAGCTAAAGGCCTATAATTTCACAAAGTCATTTGTGCCCGCAAATCACTAAGTAAATTTTCGGAAATGACTTTTTTACTCACCAAGTCCTCCAAAGAACTATAAGGTCTATTACTAATTATTCCCTGCGCCTTAGCGTCACCGATTCCTGGCAAAGTTTTGAGCTGATTGAGATCAGCCTGATTGATAGAAACCAGATTAGTGTTAGTTGCTGAAGATTCAGCTTGATCGCTAGTTGCAACTGTTGAATTCTCTTCACCAAGAAAAGGAATATAAACTTTATCCTGATCTTTCAGTTCGGTGGCAAGATTGAGAGTTTTGGCCACATAAAACTGGTCAGCATCTTCCAAAAAACCACCAGCTAGAGACAAAAGATCAGCGACTCGCTGACCAATGGTCAAACGGTAAACGCCGGGTTTTTTAACTGCCCCCTGAATATCAACCCTGATCAGACCAAGACCATCTGCCCCTTTCTCTGCAAAAGCCAAAGCTTCGCAAGAAGGACAAAAACATTCAAGAGTATTGGTGCTAGAAAATAATTTATTGAGGGCAATAATTGCCAGGAAAGCGCCAAAAATAGCTAGTGAAATCGGTAAGAAAAAACTCAAAAAAGATAAAAACTTACTCATGCGACTGATTATCCAATCAGTCGGCTACAAAAAGCGTGACTAGAAACAAACTGAAGCTAAACCACCACTAAATTAACAACCTTGCCAAGGACGTAAATTTCTTTTTTGATGGATTTGTCAGCCAACCACTTTTGCATACTCGCTAAGCCTCTGACATGACTTAAAATGGCTTCTTTGTCAGCTAAAGCTTCAGTTGGCCAAGAAAGCTGTTCCCTCACCTTGCCGTTGACTTGAATGATCAGGTTGGTATTGGCCTCTAATAAGAATGCTTGGTCAAATTTTGGCCAGGATTCCAAATGAACTGATTTCTGCGCGGCCAAGCCCAAAACCCGACTTTGTTCGTAAAGTTCTTCAGCCATAAAAGGTGCTAGTGGCGCCAATAATTTGATGTAATCTACTATCTCAGTCTTATCAAGCAAGTGAACCTGCTCGCTAGACATTTTTTCAAAAACATTGCTCAATTCCATTAAGGCTGCAATGGCCGTGTTGTATTTAAGCTCTGGCAAGTCGACAGTTAACTTCTGGATGGCCCAGTGAAGCTTCTGCAGCAGCTCCTGTCTATTTTCAGCCATTTTAAGAGAACCAGCCTGATATTTGGCGATCTCCAGAGTCAACAGGCGATAAGTCTTGCGCAAAAAGCGCGCTACCCCAGCCACTGCGCGAGGGTTCCAAGGTTTATCTGCCTCTAGCGGTCCCATAAACATCTCATAAACACGCAAAGTATCAGCTCCATATTCCTTGATAATTTCGTCTGGATTGATGACATTGCCTTTGCTCTTACTCATCTTGCGTCCGTCTGGACCAAGAATCATGCCTTGATGACGCATCTTGGCAAAAGGCTCGCCCGATGGCAGATCCAAATAACCCTCATCACGCAAAAACTTGGTAAAAAATCTCGAGTAAAGTAAGTGTAAAACGATGTGCTCTGGGCCGATCAGATAAAGATTGACCGGCATCCAAGTCGCTAAGACTTTTTTGTCAGCAAATTGCTCATGATCTCTAGCTGCGCAGTAGCGCAAATAATACCAACTACTGTCTACAAAAGTGTCCATGGTGTCATACTCTGGCGTCCAACCTTTGCCATAAAGGCGTTCGACGCGCTCATGGAATTCTTTGGAAGAACGAAGGGGTGATTCGCCAGTAGGCTTGAAATCAACATCCTCTGGTAAAAGCCAAGGCAAATGCTCTTCCTTGACCAAATGAGCCTGACCTTCTGGATCATAGACAACAGGAATAGGTGCTCCCCAATAACGTTGGCGAGAAATTAGCCAGTCTCTGAGCTTGTAAGTGGTTTGCCACTTGGCGAAACCGGCTTCAATCATCCACTCGGCCATGGCCTTTTTACCCTCGCCCCAAGCATCCAAGCCATCAAATTGAGCTGAATTGACCAGAACACCCTCGCCTTCAAAAGGCTTCTCTCCTTTGGCTACCGCGTCATTTAAAGCCTGATCGGCGTAACTAACCACTTGCTTGATCCCTAAGCCATATTTTTTGGCGAAAGCAAAGTCACGCTCATCATGAGCTGGCACACCCATCACAATTCCAGTGCCAACATTCATCAAGACATAATCAGCAATGTACAAAGGAACTCTTTGCCCATTAACTGGATTGATGACCAGCAAACCGGTGTCGACTCCAGTCTTGTCCTTTTCACCGATCTTGCGCTCTTCTTCAGTTTTTTTGAATGCTTGATCTAAATAAGCCTGCACTGTGCTTTTTCTATCAGTAGGAACCTGTTCTTCAAGCTGCATCTCCAAAAATTTCTCTGGAGCAATGACTAGAAAGGTTGTGCCGAAAACAGTCTCGTGGAATTTAGTCCAAACGGTTAGTTTTTGCTTGGTTTCTGCCAGATTAAAATCGATACTTAAGCCCTTGGAGCGACCGATCCAGTTGATCTGCTGTTGCTTGGTGGGATTTGGCCAGTCCACTTGCTCCAAACCATCAATAAGCTCATCTTGATAAGAGGTAATCTTGAAATACCACTGCTTGAGATCTTTTTGAATGACCTGACTATCACAGCGCTCACAAAGACCGTTGACAACCTGCTCGTTGGCCAAGACGGTTTGACAGGATGGACACCAGTTGACCTTGCCTTCGCCCTGATAAGCCAAACCTTTCTGATAAAGTTTTTGAAAAATCCACTGCGTCCAGCGGTAATACTCTGGATGATTGGTGGCAATTTCTTTGCTCCAATCATAAGAAATAGCCAAGCGTTTGACTTGACCACGAAAAGTGTCGATAGCAGTCTTAGTGGTCTGCTTGGGGTGAATACCAGTCTTAATCGCATAATTCTCAGCTGGCAAACCAAAAGCATCCCAACCAACTGGAAAAAAGACTTTTTTGCCTAACATGCGTTTGAATCTAGCTTGGATATCCAAAGCCGTTTTTGGCTCGACGTGACCGACGTGCAAGCCAGAACCTGAAGGGTAAGCAAAGGCGTAAAGCAAATATTCTTTGTCTTTGGCTTCTGCCTCGCTCAAGGATAAATCTCCGCCACAAAACAATTGACTCGCTTCCCATTTTTGGAGCCACTTCTCTTCAACAGCTAAATGATCATATTTTTGATCTGGCATAAGAGTTTTCCTTTCTTGGGGATTGTACCGCTATTTTAAATCTAAGGCAATTTAGACTTTCAAATTAACCGATAACAACCCATAACTCATCAAAAGAGCAACTCCAAAAATAGGAAAAGTTATAGCCAATGATTCCAAAGATAAACCAAAAGGTGTTTTTGTGTCTTACAAGCATTGAGCAAGAATTTCGGTTTCACTGATAGCTGCCAATCTGGAAATTTACCCAAAACTTAACCAAAGTACAATAATTAGAGACCAAAGATTTTTTCTTGCAAATTTAACGCTTTATTGTTGCAATATCTGGTGAGTTTATTAACGAAAATTAAGAAAAGTGGTTATAAATATATCCTTCTGTTATTTAATGCTTTGGGTTTTATAAAATTAAAGTCTACCCAAAAGTCTAAACTTTACGGATTATTAAACCAAAATAAAGACGAAAGCTTGTGAATAAGTCAAGTAAAAATAGTCAATTAAGGTCAATTTATAAGTTTTTTGCCATATCACCAGACTAAAATTTCAGAAAATAACAAAGAAAAGACGAAAATCCTATATTCTAAGCAAGTTTTGTAGCTTGGCGAGGATCTTTTTTGGACTCTCTACTTCTGGAAAATAATAGGTCAAAAGCGAGGTGTCTATTTCTAAAACCCCTAAAAATCGATTCAAAGCCGAAAAAAAACTAGATTTTTCCTGCTTCATAAATGATTTTTCATTTTCCTTTATACTTATCAGTCGATCAAGTTCTTTGCTAATACTTGAGTAGAGCTCAAAAAGGTCATGCAAGCCAGCCTTCTGTCCTATAACTTTGAAGTCGTCCCCAAAGAGCCAGTCAGTCGCTTTTAACACTAAAACTGCATTTTTATAAGATTTTTGTAGCTCTTCTTTGATACGAAGACTAATCTCTCCAGGATAGAGGTAGACTGCTCTAGTCAAGGCAACAGCTTTATTTTGAGTCAAGTAAGAGCGCAGATAGCGAAAATTGGCGTCTGTCTTAGGTGCCTGCAAAAAGACAAGGATTGACCAATCTCCCCTCCATTGCTCGTGATTGGCAGAAAGAGCCGGAAAAAGCTCTTCTAATTGGCTCTGACCATAAGAACTAAGGCTGTATTTCCATTGACTTTGAGTTTTGTCGATACGAAGCAAATCTTTCTTATCCAACAGAAATAAAGATGACTGCAGGCCAGCCGGACTCAAATGAGGTAGAAGTTCCTGCAATCTAGCCAAATCAAGCCAAATTGGCTTGTCATTAGAGGGATAAAGGAATAATAAAATCTTTTTACTATTTTCTTTCATAAATCAATCTTTTTTAACAAAAGACGCAAAATTTTAGTTAATATTAAGCTAGCAAAGCCAAAAAACTCCAACAGTTTTCCACATTGGTTGATACCCAAAGCAGCTTTTTTGCCGTTCTACTAAGCAGTGAAGAAAAAGACTAAATTCTAATTCTCCAGATTAAAATTGCTTTTTTACTGTGTCAGAAAGGACAGCCAAAACCCGTATTTTTAGTTTTCACTTCACATAATACACAAAAACTAAGTGAATTCACAAGTGCAAATGTTGTGGAAAAAGTAATAAATAAAAAAAGGCCAATTTCGAGATAAAAACAATTCTGATCTCTTTTGTCAGTCTTTGATCCTTATGAAAACCCGTGAAAACTATGCAGGATTAAAATAGACATTTACTCGAGTGTGGATTTCTGAAAGTAAAAGAAAAAACCCGAAAATATCTTCCCTCTTGCCTCTTTATCTGCTGTTATCTAGACTGGTAGAAGTTAAGAAAAAGGGGCCCAAAAAACATGTCTAATGATCTGGATTAGACAAGAAAAAAAAGACTAGTCGAGCATGCCTGCCAAAATACCCAAACCTACTATCTTCGCAAAGGCTACTGAAGCTAAAAACGGCTTTTTGCAGACTGTGAGTGATTTGGCCAAGCAAAATGAGGTCAAAAATGACACCGCCAAAACCCAAAAAGCAGCTCCCCATCAGCTAAATAGATCAAATAATGTCCAAGAACATCTAAAAGACTACCTTTTGGCAGTCAAACAGACCGGCTGCTCAAACTCCACAATTCGCAATTACAAGAGTGATATCAATCAATTTTTCGAATTTTGTGAAAATGAGAGCCTTGAAGAATTGAGAAGCAAACCCAAACTACTTGCTTTTGCTCACTACCAGAGGGACAAGGGCCTCAAAGAAAGTAGCATTAAACGCAAATTGGTCAGCTTGACTCAATTCAAAATTTGGCTCAAAGACCAAGGTCTACTCAATTCTGAGATCCCACTTAGTCCTTTGACCAAAAATGCACAAAAAGAACTAAATGACGAGGCTGAAAGAAAAATTATCGACAATTACTCTGCTAAGGCACTTGTTAATGAGGCGAAAGAAACACCAAATCCAGAGGAAAAAAAGACGAAAGAAAGACAAAAGCCTCGCAGTCGCTTATTTATCTTGCTTAACATCCTAGCTCTCTTCCTTTTCTTGGGAGGCTTGGCTTATTTCGCTTATCAGCAATTTGGACAAGCTATTATCTCGATGGCTTATCCTAGTACCCCTGTCGAGCCAAATCGCATCTTGTCTTATCAAGGTCGCTTGACTGACACCGCCCAAAACCCAATCTCTATCCCCACCCAGATGACCTATTCGCTCTATGATGCCGATACTGGAGGCACCTTGCTCTGGGCTTCAAACACTTGTACCGTTGACCCAGATCAAGATGGTATTTTTAATGCCAATCTGGGAGCTGGTAGTGGCACCGGAGCTGACAATGAGAATTGTGGCGGCGCCATTGATGAGAGCGTCTTTACTGAAAATGCCAATGTTTGGCTGGAAGTAGCTGTAGGAGCGGAAACCCTTACTCCTCGCCAACCCCTACGTACCGTTGCTTATGCTGTTAATTCTTCAACCTTGCAAGGCTTACCGCCAGCTGAAATCGCCACCAACAGCACTATCTTGATGATGAATGCTGCCGGCGAAGTTGTTCTTGGCACTGACAACCCAGTGATCAAAGCAGCGACCACCAGCTCTGGCCTGACCATCGAAGCCAACCAAATCTTGATTCAAACCTATGCAGGATCTAATGGTGACATCATCCTCGACCCAGATGGTAGCGGCATTGTTGACATCCAAAGTGACGCTAGCGTCTCTGGAGACACCACCTTGATTGGCAACGTCTATATCTCCAGTCCTAATAGCCTAATTTTTGGTGGCACAACTGCACTAGGAGAAATTACTTCCCCAACTGACTCTGGTGCCTATCTGATTGGCGTAAATGATCAATTTACTTACTCTAATTCGACCAACGTCCAAGGTGTACTTTTTGACCTGGATGATTCAATCAATGATCTGGTCACAGGCGCCATAGGCGTTTGGACTGACTCCGGCACTCTCACCTATCTGACTTCAACTAGTGATGATTTTGCCGTAGGTGGCAATTCTCTAGCTGGAGCTTTTTCTGTTGATGTCTCAGATAACGCAGTCAGAATTGGCTCTGGTGCCACTACTAATGCCAGCCTCAATCTTTACGCTTCTGATGGCGACACTGGCGCCTTGACCTACACTACTGACGACGCTTTTGTCTTTAGCGGTGGCGATCTGGCTCTGGCTGCTTCTAGTTATTTGAATTGGGGCTCAACCATCGGCTCAACTGGCTATGGCTTGCGCGACAATGCTGGCACTTTGCAATTCAAAAACTCTAGTGGCACTTGGGAAAACATTGGTTCTGGTTCTGGCAGTGGCGATTCTTTCTGGTTAGAAACAGCTGGAGCACTATATGCAGCCAACCCCACTCTGGATCTGTTGATCGGAGGGAGCGCCACAAATTCGGCTAAATTTGCTTTTACCAATATTGCTTCTGGCACACCCACCTTCTCGATGGCCAATCAAGCTTCTGCTCTAGATCTAATAGACAGCACAGTTAATGCTTTGAATATCGAGGGTGGCTTAATGTCCTTTGACACCAGTAATTCTCGAGTTGGCATTGGTACTACTACTCCAGGCGCCTTGCTCTCGCTTGCTGCTGCGACCACCAGCAATGCTCAGCTTAATTTAGCTTCATCAGGAGGAACTGATCCTAGTAGTCTGGTAACTGGTGACTTGTGGTGGGATGGTACTAGTCTGAATTTCTACGATGGTAGCAGCACCAATGACTTATTGGCTGGTGGCAGTTCCCTCTGGGTTGACGCTGGCACTTACATCTATCCAGCTGGTGGCTTACCTATAGGCAATCCCACATCTGGAGGAACTAATAAAATCAGCGGTCTCTACATGGCTGATTCTGGCCCGCTTTATTTTGGCACTGATAATGACGTTAACTTCTCTTTTACAGGTTCTACTCTTAGCACTACTCTTGGCACCAACGCTTGGAATATCGCCAATGATTTACTTTTCCTAGATGGCAGTGGCAATCGCATTGGTGTGGGCACCAATTCTCCACTGGCTACTCTAGACGTAAGAGCTCTAGATACTGATGTGGCGGTGGCCTCATTCTCTGGCTCAACCAACCTTGCAACTCTAATTATTGACCAGACAGGCTCAGGCGACCTTTTTACAGCTTCTGCTTCTGGAGTGACTCAATTCGTCATCACCAACGGTGGTAATGTTGGTATTGGCGTAGCTGATCCAACCAGCAAATTGCAGATTGGAGGAGCTTCTTCGACCATTTCCAACAGTAGCGGTGATATCACTATAGATGCCGCCTCCAACAACATCTCTCTAGCTGGTGATAACCTGATTAACGTCGGCAATGGTCTTTTTGCTGGTTCAGTGGGCATCAATACCACTACTCCAGACAGAAGATTAGAAATTGTTGATGCTAGCAGCCCACAGTTACGTCTCACACAGACTGAAGGATCGATTTATGCAGACTTTAACATGAATTCTAATGGCGATTTGGTCATGAATGTGGATGGTATCACCAATCAATTTGTCCTTGATAACGGTGGTAATGTTGGTATTGGCCTAAGTAATCCAGATGAAAAACTAACCGTTAATGGCTCGATTAATGCCGAAAAATACTACGACTTCACCAACAAAAACTATTTCTTAGACCCTGCAGCTGTCTCCACTTCACTCAAAACTGCCGGTGATGCTCATGTGGGCGGCGATGTTTACGTCGAAGGTGGTGAAATTTTCTTCACTCCAATGTCTTTCTCCACCTCAACTACTGAAGGCACTCTTTATTATGATGACGACGTTGACCATTTATACCTTTATGACGGCAATAGCACTTGGCACCGCGTGGCCCTCGACATGACTAAATACTCGACTGACGGCACCATTTCCAACCAAGATTACCTACAAATCGCTCACAATCAAAATAGTAATGACTTAACCTTTACCGTCTGGGTGAGAGATAAAATCACCAACCTCTGGAGAAAAATCGACCCTACTAGCTCAAGTGTCGACCATGACCTGAGTAATGAATTCAATCCAGAATTTACCCAAAAAGAAAAGGTTTCAGAAATTAAACTCCAGTACAAGGAAAATAACTTAGGTACCGGCGCTGATGGCTCCATCACTATCTCTGGAACGACTAACTTAAATACTCAATTCCCCAGTGGCAGATCTTGTGCTGATGCAGTGATGTATAGCGTCTCAAGTTTAACTAGTACCACTGCCGTACTCACTTCTTCTCCTGCTACTCCTTCATGTTTAGCTCCCAATGATGAAGTCTTACTAATTAACTTGGCTGGAGATAACACTTCGGTCACTAATGTGGGTAATTATGAAACCTTAAGAGTGGAATCTGTGGTGGGTAGTACCGTAACCTTTAAGACTGCCAAGACTAGATGGTATGGAAGAGGAGCAAGTGATGACACCGGTATCGGTACAACTGAAGGCACGCAAAGAGTAATGCTACAAAGAGTGCCTAACTACGTCAATGTAACTGTTAATAACGGTGGCTACTTGGTTCCTTCTGCTTGGAATGGTGCTACTGGAGGTGTAATGTTCTTTAGAGCCACTGGGACTGTATCTGTGGCTGGTGGTGGATATATTCACACCAATGGTATGGGATACCGAGGTGGCGGTTACTTTGGAGCTTGGTATGGTGGCGTAGGCGGTGAATCAATGTGGGCAGACAACGTCTATGGTGGTGATGGTGTTGAAGGTGGTGGCATGGGTGGCTATTACAATGCTGGAGGTGGATACACTCCATACGGTGGTGGTGGAGGTGGTGGTGGTGCCAGAGGTCATGATTCACCTGCAATTGGAGCTGGTTCTGCTGGTACTACTACAAGAGGTGGTGCCGGAGGTGGTGGAGGTGGAACACATTCTACTAACAATTCTTATCACGCTCGTGGAGGAGGTGGAGGTGGTGGAGGTGGTGGAGGTGGAGCTGGTGGAGGTGGTGTAGCTTGGGGAAACAACGGTGCTGCTGGAGGTGTGGATGCTAGTGGTAATGGTGGTAATGGTTACGCTCCAGATCATGCAGGAGGTGGTGGAGGTGGTGGTGGTGGAAGAATTACTACTCCAAATAATCTTACTCAGCTCAGATTTGGCTCTGGTGGTGGAGGTGGTGGAAACGGTGAAGTTTATCAAGTCCAATACACTGGAGGAGCTGGAGGAAGTGGTGGTGGTGTTGTGTATATTGCTGCCAACACCATTAGTAATAGCGGATATATATTAAGCAACGGAGGTGCTGGTGCAGCAGAATCTTGTCATAGTAGCAATTGGTGTGGAGGTGGTGGAGGTGGTGGAGCTGGTGGCTCAGTAAAACTTGTTGCCAACACCATGACTATTGGAGCTAGTTTGGTACAAGCTGCTGGAGCTGGTGGTGGTGGAACCTACTGGGTTGGAGGAGCTGGAGGAAGTGGGAAGATTGCGATCTACTCTGCTGGAGCTGTTAGTGGAACAAGTTCACCCACCTATTCTCCATTAAGCTTGGAATACGCTAATTACGCCATTTTCACCTCCAAAGAAATCGCTACTCCAGATGCTACTGCTTACAACACCATTGCTTGGTCTGAAGATTTAGATACCAATGGCGAGATTCAGATTCAAACCAGATCTGGAGCAAGCTCTAATTCTACAGATGGGACTTGGGAAGCTTGGAAGCCAGTGGTGAATGGGACGAATGAAATATCTCTAGAGAGTGCTAACAATCATGCTTCTTGGACAACTAGTACCGCTACTACTTACGAAGGCGACATTTTACGTTATGTCAAAACTTTTGAAGATGAAAATGAAACCAATAGTGCTAATCTGACCAAAGTGGCTTTTGCTGGTAGTGGCAATGCCTACATCGAATCAACTTTCTCCAGTCAAAATCTAACAAATTACGACTATATCACTGTCTGGGTTAGAGGTAGTGCTAGTGGAGAAACCCTTAAACTTGGTATTGGCGAAGCAGCTGGCAATGAGCAGGAAGAAACTGTTTTCATTGATCAAGCTAATGTCTGGCAAAAAGTGTACTGGGATATCACCGACATCTCCAGCGGTAGTAAAGATGCTATTACCAAACTTAGAGTTACCGGCACTACTCCAGGCACAACTTTCTATGTCGATAACGCCAAAGCAGCTCGCTATCTGACCACCAACACTGGTTCGACAGTTTACTCTACAGCCGACGAATATTTCCAATACCGAGTCATTCTCAGTACCACCAATGTACTCAATAGTCCCAGTATTTCTCAAATCAGACTAAACCTCACTACTTCAACTAATGGCACCTTTAATATGGATGTCGACCAAGTGGGCTTGATCGATCAACAAGATAATACTGATAGTTCAATTCGCAATAAAGAACCCATTACCCTCGACCGTCGACTCTATGACACTGGTACCGGCGCTGATGGCTCCATCACTATCTCTGGAACGACTAACTTAAATACTCAATTCCCCAGTGGCAGATCTTGTGCTGATGCAGTGATGTATAGCGTCTCAAGTTTAACTAGTACCACTGCCGTACTCACTTCTTCTCCTGCTACTCCTTCATGTTTAGCTCCCAATGATGAAGTCTTACTAATTAACTTGGCTGGAGATAACACTTCGGTCACTAATGTGGGTAATTATGAAACCTTAAGAGTGGAATCTGTGGTGGGTAGTACCGTAACCTTTAAGACTGCCAAGACTAGATGGTATGGAAGAGGAGCAAGTGATGACACCGGTATCGGTACAACTGAAGGCACGCAAAGAGTAATGCTACAAAGAGTGCCTAACTACGTCAATGTAACTGTTAATAACGGTGGCTACTTGGTTCCTTCTGCTTGGAATGGTGCTACTGGAGGTGTAATGTTCTTTAGAGCCACTGGGACTGTATCTGTGGCTGGTGGTGGATATATTCACACCAATGGTATGGGATACCGAGGTGGCGGTTACTTTGGAGCTTGGTATGGTGGCGTAGGCGGTGAATCAATGTGGGCAGACAACGTCTATGGTGGTGATGGTGTTGAAGGTGGTGGCATGGGTGGCTATTACAATGCTGGAGGTGGATACACTCCATACGGTGGTGGTGGAGGTGGTGGTGGTGCCAGAGGTCATGATTCACCTGCAATTGGAGCTGGTTCTGCTGGTACTACTACAAGAGGTGGTGCCGGAGGTGGTGGAGGTGGAACACATTCTACTAACAATTCTTATCACGCTCGTGGAGGAGGTGGAGGTGGTGGAGGTGGTGGAGGTGGAGCTGGTGGAGGTGGTGTAGCTTGGGGAAACAACGGTGCTGCTGGAGGTGTGGATGCTAGTGGTAATGGTGGTAATGGTTACGCTCCAGATCATGCAGGAGGTGGTGGAGGTGGTGGTGGTGGAAGAATTACTACTCCAAATAATCTTACTCAGCTCAGATTTGGCTCTGGTGGTGGAGGTGGTGGAAACGGTGAAGTTTATCAAGTCCAATACACTGGAGGAGCTGGAGGAAGTGGTGGTGGTGTTGTGTATATTGCTGCCAACACCATTAGTAATAGCGGATATATATTAAGCAACGGAGGTGCTGGTGCAGCAGAATCTTGTCATAGTAGCAATTGGTGTGGAGGTGGTGGAGGTGGTGGAGCTGGTGGCTCAGTAAAACTTGTTGCCAACACCATGACTATTGGAGCTAGTTTGGTACAAGCTGCTGGAGCTGGTGGTGGTGGAACCTACTGGGTTGGAGGAGCTGGAGGAAGTGGGAAGATTGCGATCTACTCTGCTGGAGCTGTTAGTGGAACAAGTTCACCCACCTATTCTCCATTAAGCTTGGAATACGCTAATTACGCCATTTTCACCTCCAAAGAAATCGCTACTCCAGATGCTACTGCTTACAACACCATTGCTTGGTCTGAAGATTTAGATACCAATGGCGAGATTCAGATTCAAACCAGATCTGGAGCAAGCTCTAATTCTACAGATGGAACTTGGGAGGCTTGGAAACCAGTGGTGAATGGGACGAATGAACTCTTAGTTGATTCCTTAGACGACCATACTAGTTGGACTGGCGCCAATGTGACCATGGCTGAAGGAGATGTTGCGCGTAATGTCGATTACTATGAAGATGAAGATGAAGCAACTGTTGGCAACACTGCCAAAGGTACAGCTACAGCAGCTAACGGCACCATTACCAAAGCCATTACTAGTACCAACCTTTCTAGCTACAGATACCTTTCCTTCTGGGTACGTTCTTCTGTGGCTGGTGAAAGTATTAAGCTAAGATTTACCAATAACGTCACTAATAATGAGAAGGCCTTCTACATCGAAACTGCCAACGTCTGGCAGAAAGTTTACTGGGACATCTCTGGATACACTAGAAATGATGTCAATAATTTGAGATTTACCGTCGTGCCTAATGGAGCGATTGTGCGCTTGGATAACATTGAGGCTGGTAACTACCTGAGCACCAACTCTGGCTCAACCATTACTTCCACCGCCAATGAATATATTCAATATCGCGCCATCTTGACTACCACTAGTGAACTTAATTCACCTACTCTTGGAGAAGTGACTATTAATATTACTGATCTAAGTGGTAGTAGAAACATTTTGGACAATGTAGCCAACCAAAACACCGTCGATATTTACAACCAAAACAGTCGCGTTAATTTAACCACCAAAGAATTGGATAATATCAAATCAAGTCAGATTCTTAAAAAATTTGACAGTGTTACTCAGTCTGGTGGAATTGACTCAGGCACTGGCGCTGATGGCTCTATCACCATTACTGGTTCAATCAACTACAACACTCAAGAAGCTATTAGCGGTCGAGATTGTCTGGAGGGAGGCGATGCGCCAAATTATAATGTTTTAAGTTTAACCACCAACACCGCCACTCTTAATTATGCTCCTTCTACCCCCTCATGTTTGGCTCCTGGAGATGAAATCCTTCTCATCAACCTAATGGGAGACAACACTTCAGTCGAAAACGTTGGCAATTATGAGACTCTTAGAATTGAATCTGTAAATGGCACCACTGTGACCTTCAAAACTGCTAAGACTAGATGGTACGGCCGTGGTGCTAACGATGACTCGGGACTCGGAACTACTGAAGGCACGCAAAGAGTAATGCTACAAAGAGTGCCTAACTACGAGAATGTAACAGTTAATAACGGTGGCTACTTGGTTCCTTCTGCTTGGAATGGGGTTCGTAATGGCGTGATGTTCTTTAGAGCAACCGGCATAGTCTCTGTAGCTGGTGGCGGATACATTCATGCTGGAGGATTGGGATATCGCGGAGGTGGTTATTATTCATCTTGGTATGGCGGTGTGGGTGGTGAATCAATGTGGGCAGACAGCACCTACGATGGCGTTAACTTTACCGGTGGAGGTATGGGCGGCTACTACAACGGAGGTGGTGGTTACACTGCACGTGGTGGTGGAGGTGGTGGTGGTGGCGCCAGAGGTCATGATTCACCTTCTGCTGGAGGCGGTTCTGCTGGTACTACTACAAGAGGTGGTGCTGGTGGAGGTGGCGGTGGAACGCACTCTACAAATAACACCTACCATTCTCGCGGTGGAGGTGGTGGCGGTGGAGGCTATGGTAGTGCTGGCGCTGGTGGAGGTGCCTGGGGCTACAATGGCGGAAATGGAAGCTTAGATGCTAGCGGCAATGGTGGAAGTGGTTATGTTCCAGATCATGCAGGAGGTGGTGGCGGTGGTGGAGGTGGAGCAATTACTACTCCAGATGATTTGTCTAAATTAAGGTTTGGCTCAGGTGGAGGTGGTGGCGGCAATGGTGAAGTTTATCAGGTGGAATATGCTGGTGGAGCTGGAGGAAGTGGTGGTGGAATTGTTTATATCGCAGCTAACAACATCAGTAACGGTGGCAGTATAAATGCAAATGGAGCCAGTGGTGCAGCAGAATCTTGTCATAGTAGTAATTGGTGTGGAGGTGGTGGAGGTGGCGGAGCTGGTGGCTCAGTAAAACTTGTTGCCAACTCCATGACTATTGGAGCTAGTTTAGTAAGAGCTGGAGGAGGATCTGGTGGCGGTTCATACTGGATTGGAGGCACAGGCGGTGTCGGTAAAGTCGCTATCCACTACTCTGACTCTGTTTCCGGTACTACCTACCCCACTTATCAAGCAGCTGAAGTGCCCAGCTATCACTACTCCATGATGATTTCTGATGAAATTCCAACTGCCAACGCTGTCAGTTATGACAAGTTGCGCTGGACTGCTGATCTAGATGACTTTGGTCTGATTACCTTCCAAACTCGCTCCGGACCAACGGACAACTCTACTGACAATTCTTGGGAGGCTTGGAAACCAGCTGTGGCTAGCACTAATTATTTGACACTAGATAATGCCAATACTCACACTAGCTGGACCAGCACTGCTGCCACTCTTACTGTTAATGATGGTGATGTGACTAGAGATGTCGATTTCTTTGAAGATGAGGATGAAAGCACTGCTGGCAACGCCACCAAATTGATAATTAGCTCCAATAATGTCGGTGTTGCGGAGCGCAACATTGGCTCTGCCAACCTGACCAACTACGATTACATCACTTTCTGGGTCTACTCTAGTCGTAGTGGCGATAGCATCACCTTGGGTTTTGGTGAAGATCAGGCAGATGAACACGAACAGATGTTCTACATCGAATCGGTTAACACTTGGCAAAAGGTTTACTTTGACATCAGCAAAGTACCTAGCCACGAAAAAGATGGGGTGAAGTATTTGCGCATTACACCAACCTACAGCACCAGTTCTTACAACCTCTATTTTGACAACATACAAGCGGAAAAACTGATGACTGATCCGGCTGGCTCAACCATCGCCTCCAAGCCAAATGAGTATGTTCAATACCGCGCCATCTTAACCAGCACCAAAGATGGTCACCACCCCACCCTCTACAACGTCAATCTAGACTGGAACAATGGCTTTAAAGTTGAACAAACCGACTCCAACACCGTTCGCCTCTACAACTACACTGGCGACGAACAAAACATGCGCCTTGATGTGATTGTCTTTGGTGCTGACTTGGCTGAGTGGTACACAGTCGAAGATGCCAGCATTGGCCCAGCTGACCTAGTTGCTATCACTGGTGAGATGGATGAGTACGGCGTGCCAATTCTGCGCAAGGCAGTTAAGAGCAATGATCCAATGTTAGTCGGTGTCATTTCTACTCAAGCTGGCCAAGAACTTGGCATTAAAGCAGACAACCGTCGCCTCCTTGCTCTAGATGGTCGTGTGCCGGTCAAAATTGATCCAAGCAGTCCTGCTTTTGAAAAAGGCGACCATCTCACTTCTTCTGGTAAACCAGGTTTAGCACGCAAAGCAAAAACCGGAGAACTCAGCATTGGTCGTTCTTTTGAAGCTTGGAAGCCAAATGTTGGTCAAGAAAAAGTTTTGGTCTTGGTCAACGATGCCATGTCTACTCCATCCTTCAGCGAACAATTAGTTGATGGCGTAGTTGAAATTTCCGATTTGCTCAACCTCAAGATTCAAGATGGCTGGGAAGTCGTCAATTATGGCACTGGCGAAAGTGTTAAGTCTGCTGCAGCTCTGGCTCAGGCCATTATTGGTCGACTCAAAGCTGGTCAAATCGAAGTTCAAGAAATCAAAGCTCCAGAAGGAGAAAAGCTAAGTCTGGAAGGTAGCAACATCGCTATCCAGCTTAATGATCAGGAAGCCTCTGGCAGCACTTCTCTGGGTAAATTGATTATTCAAAATCAAGATGGCCAAACCGTAGCCAGTTTCGATAGTGAAGGCAACGCTTTCATTAGCGGCGATCTGGACGTAGAAGGTATTAGTCGCCTTGGTCAACTTCTCAGTAATGAAGCAAGTGTTTCTAGTCTCTTGGCTGAAAACGCTACCGTCTCTGGAGAATTAATTGCCGGTCGCGTCGAAGCTGAATCAGCTCGCCTTGATTTCATCGAAGGCAAATTAGCTGAACTCGAAAACGCCACCGTCTCTGGCACTCTCTACGCCAACAATATCGAGGCCAATAACATTAATGCTAATGTCATCAGCGGTCTCCAAGAACGACTGACCGGTCAGATTGAAAAAACCCTCAGTGAACCAAGCTTACTAGCCAGTCTCTTTGGCGAATCTACTCGTCAAACTGAAGAATACTTAGAGCAACTGATGGCAGAAATCAACCAAAATACAAATTCAGCAGATTCGACGACTACTGAGTTGTCAGACTTAGAAGAAGAAACTCAAGATCTGACTTTAATCGCCGAAAGTGCCTACGTAAATGACTACTTTGAGGTCAACGGCAACGCCATGATCGCCAATTCTCTCAAGTTAGGTCAAAATTTAATGGTTGGCGAAGGCTTGGTCTTGAGTGAAAACTTCATCAGCTATCAGCCAGACTTTAGTCAAGATTTGGAACGCGATCCAAATGATTTCACTTTCTCTATTCAACCAACTGGCATGGGCAAGCTCTCCTTGATGGCTGACTTAATGCAACTTGATGGCCAAGGCTTTGTCAGTATCAATGGCGACCTGAGAGTGGCTGGTGTGCTTGATGTTGAAGATGACTTAAAAGTCAAAGATACTCTTTTGACCAACCTCATCAGTAGCAATAAGCCAGGAGAAAATATTAAGGTTCAATTAGCCTCTCTCGAGACCAATGAAGACTCACTTGAGGGTGGAGATTTGATGGTGGCTCGCAGTAATTTCGAGTTTATTGATGAAAACCAAACTCCAGTGGCTAGTTTCTCAGCCACTGGAGACCTATCTCTAATTGGTTCCTTACGTCTAGGTCAGGCTCTAGAGATAGCCAGCGATTCTGGCGAACTAGTTAACAACCGTAGCGCTGGTCAAGCGATGATGCCAGCTGGTAGCACTGAGATAACGATCAGTAGTGATAGAGTTGAAGCAGGCAGCATGATTTACATCACCCCTCTCAACTCTACCAATAACCAAGTTTTGTACGTCAAAAACAAGATGACCGACAGTCCTTTTACTCCTGAAAATGAAGCTCAATTCACAGTAGCAATCGATTACGCGCTCGGTCATAATGTAACTTTCAACTGGTGGATTATTCAGCTTAACTAATGAGAAAAAAGTGGATCAAACTGCCCCGCCAGCTGCTCGCTCAAGCCAAAAAAATTGACTTAGTGGCGTGGCGTCCATATTTGTTAGGCTTAGTTGCCGTGACCTTGTTGGCCATTTTGATTGCTTGGATTCGCCAACTACCTCCCAAAGCTCCCAAATTTAAGGCTCTAGATAATGAGACTTATCAATTTCAAGCCAAAAACAAGCTTTTTAGTAGCAAACTAGGCATTAGAGAAGAAAAACCGATTGTCTCTTTTAATCTACCAAGTGGCGAAAATCTAGTTTTTTCCTATGCCGAAGCGACTGAAAACCCCAGCTTACAAAATCAGGGTGATAAAAGCTTGGTTTTCTCTCAAGTCGAAGCTGGAGTCGATTTGCGCTACGAAACACTAGCCAATGGCCTCAAGGAAGAAATCATTCTTCACCAGCCTCGCCAAAAAGATGAAGATGCTCATGTCTTTACTTTCGACAGCACTTTTCAGGGAGCTTACCCAAAGGAAATAATCGAGGGTTTCTCTGGCAGAGCTTTTTATAATCAACAAGGTGAATATCTTTTTCACTTCGAAAAACCATTTGCTATTGATGCATCAGGCAATCGCACTGAGTCCGTAGTCTTACAAATTGAGGAAAAAAGTAGCTCAAAAATCCCAGACTTGAAGAAAAATGCACAAAATGAACTTGCCTACACTATTCGCCTAACTGTTGATGAAGCTTGGCTTAGCGATCCCGCTCGCGTCTACCCAATCATCATTGATCCAACCATCGTTCATGATGAAAGTAGTGAATTTGCAACTGGTAGTTTTGGTCGCAGCAAAGACACTGGCTCTGGCTCTTCACCAAGAATTGAAAGCTATTATCAGGAACTAACTGCCGATCCTCACACCATCGGACTTTGGCATTTCAATGAAACTAGCGGCACTCAGGCTCTAGATAAATCAGGTAACAACAATCACGGTATTGCTAGTGGTACTACCATTGTTGATGGTTTGATAAACAAAGCTAGAAGTTTTAATGGTAGCAGTGACTATGTTGAAGTTGGCGACCTAGATATTATTGATAACACCAAAACCCTTAGCACTTGTGCCTGGGTTTATCACGACAGTGACAGCGCTGACCAAGAAATTATTGCCAAAGCTGGCACCGGCAATGATGGCTTTCTATTTTTTAGAGACGAAGTTGCTTTCATTAGTGCCAGAACTGATGTTTACACCGCCTTTGTTAGTGATTCTGCTGACGCAGACAGTACGAGAGTTGAAAGTGTCACTAACGCTGGCTTAGCTAATAGCTGGAATCACCTTTGCATGACTTTTGAAGCTGGCAAAGAACAGGGTCTAAGACTTTATATCAATGGTCAAGAAGATCCCAATAGTCCAGTGAGCACCACTACTATAGGGGCCATCGATGCTGGCAGTTATCCATTGCGCATTGGAGCTCATTCGGGAGGCGGATCAATTTTTCATGGAGAAATCGATGAGGTTATAATTTCCAATCGAGTTTTCACCGCCGAAGAAATTAAATCCATGGCCACTCGCAGTCCTTACTCTACCTACACCTCTCCGGTCATAGATCTGACCGGTGTTAATGCTTGGAACTCTTTTGCTTGGACAGAACTAGGCATCAACACTGGCAATGGCGAAACACTCAAAGACAACACCAGCTTAGTCGCTCAATGGAATCTCAATGAAACCAGTGGTACCACCGCTACCAACAACGCTGGCTCTTGCGGAGCAAGTTGCAATGGAACTTTGACTGGTTTTGACAGCACAGCTTCTCAAGATGCTGATCCAGATTCTAGCTGGACTGCCAATAATCGTCGCTGGGGTGCTGGCGCACTAACTTTTGATGGAGTTGACACTTATGTCACTATTCCAGATCATAACTCTCTTTCTTTTGGGAGTGGCGGCACCGACTCTCCTTTTAGTATTAGCATGTGGATCAATCCACGCTCAATAGCCACAACCACTGGAGATTGGCTGATCAATAAAAGAAACGCCGATGCTTCTGATGAGTACCAGATGGTTTTAACTACTGATGGCGGCATTTCATTTATTGTTATGTCTGGAAATGCTAATTACATCGGAAGACGTGCCTATAATTTGATTAATCCTGGCGGTTGGTATCACATCGTTGCGACCTATGATGGCTCCAAAACAAATGCCGGAATAAAAATCTACATCAATGGCAAAAGAGCTGATTCACTGGATAACAACGTCGGTACCTACACTGGCATGTCCAATGGACCTCACCCGATTACCCTCGGCAAGCCCGGCTGGACCAGTTCGCTTTATTTTGACGGCACCATGGACGCTGTCTCAATATTTGGCCGCGAGCTCACTGCCGCCGAAATCCTCTCCAACTACCAAACAGGCAACATTGAACTGCAAACTAGAGTTGGTAGTAGCGCCAATGCTGATGATGGTACTTGGGATGCTTGGGTGCCTCTGACTAGTGAAGCTCTGCTCAAAAGCTTTGACTTAGACAGAAGTGATAACTGGCTCTACCGTCGCCAAATTCCTATCACTCACACAGGCAGTGCAGTTACCCAGTATCAAGTCTTGGTTGAGAATTTAGACACAGCAACCTTGATTAGCGCTGGCAAAATGCAAAGTGACTGCGATGATATGAGATTCACCAACACTAGTGGCGAGCTACTTAATTACTCAATTATTGGCAACACCTGCAACACCAGCAACACTCAAGTTTGGGTACAAACTGATTCCATTCCTAGCAGTGGTGGCAACACCATCTATTTATTCTATGGCAATCCTAGCGCTCAAAAGTACTCTGACGAAAACAAGACTTTCAGTTATGCAAGCGAAAAACCTGTTGCCTATATTCTGGACAACAGCGTTGATCAGCTAGAATTAATTTCCCTTGCCAATAACAATACCATCACTCACAACTCTGTCACTAGGTCGCTCAATAAATATGCTACCAGCAATTTCACTTCCATCAGTCAATTCGGAGTAATTTCTGCTAAAAAACCATTTAATGCCGATGATGCTTCTGATGATACTGATGGCATTGTGCCAATTTCAGCTGCTGGCACTGAATTTCTTTTTACAGCTCGCAGCACTGCCACTTATACCTTCTATGCTGTTGCTCCTTGGGGCAATGCTACGGTTGATATCTATAATGCTGGAGGCAATTGTACTGGTAATAATGTCACTAGTGCCGGTGCCACTATAAACTGCGCTACTATTGCTGCAGGCGCAGTCAGAATTACTAGTACCGTGCCTGTGCTGATTTTTGCTGAAACCACTACCACTGATCCAATGATTCTAAGGCCGGCCTCAATGCAAAAATGGATTGGCACTGGAAATAGAATTACTTCTGGTGCAAGTGGTGCCGATTACCGTTATTACAGCTCAACTATAGCAACGGAAAACGATCCTGCTGATCTCGGTGCTAACAGCAATGCTACTTTAGCTGAAAATTCCTACGGTCATGGACCGGCATTTCTGGTTAGAAGCACAAACAACCCAATCGGCTTTAATCAATATGGCGATGGAGATGGAAGCGACGGCATTATGCATATGACTTTGCCAGAAATGAGCTCCACTTACGGCTCAGCTGTAGGCAATACCGACTACATTTCTATTGCCTCTGACCAAGCAGCCAACTGTACTCTCTACAATGCTTCAACTAAAGCAGCGGTCAGTGCCGGTACAGCCACTTCAGCTAACAGTGCAGTTTATTTCTTGGGTTTTGGCACCGGCTCATCAAGCTCAGTTGTCGCCGCACCATGGTTTATGGAATGCTCTGCTCCAGTGGCGGCCTACTATCAAAAAGGGGCTGACTCAGAATCGGGTCTTTTTGGACCAAGCATGATGCGCCAATTCACTTACCCTACCCCAAGCTTGGGAGCGATTGGTAGTGAAGAAAGCATTAGCTCTTATAGTGGCAATTGGATCGAAGTTGCAGCAGAAAATCAAAAAAATCTTCAATTCACTAGCGACACTCAAATCAAGATGGAAGGCAGCGCCAGTCAAAAAATAGAACTAGGCTCAACCGCCGTTGATGAACACACCGTCGGTCTCTGGCATTTTGAAGAGACTGGTGGTAGTGGGGCTTACCTAAAAGACGCTACTGGAAACGCTAATCATGGCACTCCAACTGGAACTAGTCTGGCAAAAGGAAAAATTGGTAAAAGCAGAAGTTTTAACGGAAGCAGTGATTATGTGGTAGTACCGGCCGGATCAGGGTCAAGCTTAGACATAGATAATAATCCCGTTACAATTGAGGCATGGGTTAAACCCAACACGCTTAGTGGTGAACAACATATTGTTAGCAGAGGTCAAAGAGGAACAGCTGGTTGGGGCATAGCCATCAACTATTCAGCTGGCTTAGCCAATGTTGGACTGCACGGAGGCAGTAATTTTAATGGAACAAGCACCTTAGTTGCTGACAACTGGTATCACATAGCTGGAGTCATTAATGGCGACAATTCAGCTCTTTATGTAAACGGCAAACTAGAAGCAACAGGGACTGTAAATGTGGTTGCTTCAGACTTAGATTTGCACATCGGCTCATCTTGGGATGGATCTACAGAAGCATATTTTTTCGACGGCGAAATCGATGAAGTCCGCATTTCCAACATTGCTCGCTCTGCTGAAGAAATTGCCGAAAGTTATCGTTTAGGTAGAGATCAATATTTAAATCAAACAATCTCCTCCACCAACCTTTCGGCACAAAAAACTCTTCCCTTCTATATAGCCGCCGACAAGCCGGGCTCATATCTACAAGCTACACTTGGTGAGTCAGCTTTTGCCACAGGATTACCAGATAGTAACACTGTTGGCTATTGGAAGATGGATGATGAAAATAGCTCTAGTGCCACTGGCGGAACTATCACTTATGCCAGTGGCTACACTATTCACACTTTCACTAGTTCTGGATCTTTTGTTACCAACACTCCTGTCAATGCTGAAGTTTTGGTAGTTGGAGGTGGAGGTGGTGGTGCCAACACTGGCTCTGGAGGAGGTGCAGGCGGCTATGTCTACAAACAAAGTTTTCATGTTCCAAAAGGTGGTTATCCTATCACAATTGGTGCAGGTGGTGCGGGTGGAGCTTCAACTGGAGCAGCGGGAGCCAAAGGCGGAGATTCAGTTTTTTCCTCCATAACCGCTGAGGGTGGTGGAGGTGGTGTTACTCACGGAGGCACCGCTGGTGGCAATGGTGGCTCTGGAGGTGGTGGTCCAATTAGAACTGCTGCTCCAACCGCAACCGGAGGTACTGCTTCTCAGGGCAACGTGGGTGGTGCTGGTTTTGTGCAAGCCAGTTGGACTGGTAATAGCGGCGGTGGTGGTGGTGCGGGTGGTGCAGGAGTTGCTGGCGGAAATACTGCTGGCACAGGTAATGGTGGTGTTGGTTTGGCTAATTCAATTAGTGGCGCTAGTGTCTACTATGCCGGCGGTGGAGGTGGTGGTGAGGTTAATGGTAGTTATGTTGGTGCAGGAGGAAATGGAGGTGGTGGCAGTGCAGTTTTAAATGCGGCTGGTGGTAACGGCACCGCTAATACTGGAGGTGGAGGTGCAGGAGGAAGTTATACCGGCACCTATTTTAATGGTGGCAATGGTGGTTCTGGCATTGTCATAGTCAGATATCCGACTAATACTGCTAGTTATGTAAAAGATAGTTCTGGCAATAATTTGGATGCCGCTGATAATGGATCGATTTCTAGTACTGGAAAAATAGGCAAAGGCAAATACCTCAATGGCACAAACAATACCATTAGTGTTAAAAACAATTCTAAAATCAACATCAATGGTTCTGGCAGTGCTGCCACCATTGAAATGTGGGTTAAGCCAAACACTTTGGTGCCGAGTTGGCAAAGCATTGTATATAAAAATAGTGGTGGAAATGATGGAAGCGAAACCACTTATAGCGACCGTCAATATGCGATGTGGCTTAATAGCACAGGCTATATACACTTCAATTCAACGTCAGTTAATAATATTGGCGTAGGTCAAACTACATTGAATAGTCCTGCTGGCTTGATAACTGTGGGTAAGTGGCACCACATAGTTGGAGTCATAGATAGCCCAAATAGCGTAATGAAAATTTACCTTAATGGTCAAGAAGTGGCCAGTGGCGCTTATAGTAACACTGGTATTAGATCAGGCAATGGAGATTTGTTTTTTGGTTCTGCTCAAGCAGCTTCAAGCTTCTTCCAAGGCACCATCGACGAAGTCCGCATCTCCAACATCGCCCGTTCAGCTGATGACATTCGCCAAGCTTATGAATATGGTATGGGCTTGCGTTCTCAACCAATCAGCATCGATTTTGCAGCCAAGCTAGACAGCGCCAATCTGATTGTTGATAGCAATGATCTTAGTTTCACCGTTGATGCTACTTATCATGGCCTGAATCAAAAAGGCAGTCAGCTCTTTACCGGTGACAAAATTATTATCAAAGAAAACTACAACGGTACAGAATATTTAGCTCAAGGCACCGTTGCTAGTGTAAGTCAAAGCACTGGCGCTACTACAGTCAACGCTTGGGATGCTGGCGCTACTTTCCCACCCAGTGGTTTCGGTGAAAATGCTAGTGTTTTCAAATGGCAAAGAGTCTACTGGCCCATTGATAATCGCGTTTTAGACTCTCACCTAGACGCAGTCACCAAATTAAATCTGCGCGTCACCGATGGTGCTCAGGGAAGAACCATCTGGCTTGATGAACTCAAAAGCGCAGGAGACTACATGAGCAACCCCGCTGGCACCAGCTTGACCAGCGATACTGGCAACCGCTACTTCCAATACCGCGCCATCATTAACTCTAGTGACGAATCAGTTTCACCATCTCTCAGTAGCACCACTCTCGACTACGTAGCCAATTCTATCCCCAACACCCCCACTCTCAATAGTCCAGCTGACACTGCCACCAATCAGGGTCCTACCCCTACCCTCCAAACCACAGGAACCGATGATGATAGTGATTATCTGCGTTACAAGATTGAACTTTGTACCAATTTAGCTATGACTACTTCATGTCAAACTTTTGACCAAACAAGTAATCAGACTGGTTGGAGTGGACAAAATACACAGACAAATACTGCTTACACTAGTGGGACTCAAGCTACTTACACTCTGCAAAGTGATTTGTTACCAAATACAACATATTATTGGAGAAGTTATGCGATGGATCCAGGAGCAACCGGCATTTGGTCTAGCACCCAAGTTAACCCGCGCAGTTTCACTACTTCAGCTGCTCCCAGTTCTCCTTCTGATCTGCAAACCGAAGGCGCCACCAATCCAACTTCAGTTGGCGATCTCACCCCTGAGTTCTCTGCTATTCACAATGACAGTAATGCTGATGCAGCCACCAGCTACGAAATTGAGGTCAACACCTCCAGCGATTTTTCTGGCACCGTGATGTGGGACTCTGGTAAACAAAGCATGACTAGCACTGCCAATGGCGCTCGCTCGCCTCAAATTAGCTATGCTGGCACAGGACTTGCTTTTGATGGTTCGACTTATTATTGGAGAATCAAGTTCTGGGATAGTTTTAACTTTGAAGGTGATTGGTCGGCCATCAACAATTTCACTATGAACACTCCTCCGGATGTTCCTGTCTTAGATTCTCCTGCCAATGCTAGTACCGGCGTCACCTTCAAACCCACCCTCCAAACCACAGGAACCGATGATGATAGTGATTATCTGCGTTACAAGATTGAACTTTGTACCAATTTAGCTATGACTACTTCATGTCAAACTTTTGACCAAACAAGTAATCAGACTGGTTGGAGTGGACAAAATACACAGACAAATACTGCTTACACTAGTGGGACTCAAGCTACTTACACTCTGCAAAGTGATTTGTTACCAAATACAACATATTATTGGAGAAGTTATGCGATGGATCCAGCTGGCAGTAATACTTGGTCGGCCACACAAGGCACTCCTAGAAGCTTTACTACCCTCGCTGCCCCTCTACCTGCCAGCGCTTGCTATCTGCAAAAAAGCATCACCAACGATCAGATTTTAATTAGCTGGACCGACAACGCTAGCAATGAGGATTATTATGAAGTCCAACGCAGTGTCAATGGCGGAGCTTGGACCACTCTGCAAAATGGTCTCTCCCCAAACACCACTAGTCTACTGGATACTGGAGTTAGTCCAGACAATACCTATCAGTATCGCGTTGCTCCTTATTTCAATGGACCAATGTACGCTTCTTGGTGCGTAGCTAGTCAACTCAACCTTGGAGTGGGTTTATTTAGTCTAGAAGGCATCAATGCTAGTGGTCTGCACTTCAACTAATGGTCTCTTTTGAAATTTAATCTGCGCAAATGTAATAGGTAGATGCCACAGGAGTGGTCACCTGACAAGTGTTGACGCTTTCTGTGATGTCAGCATCAGAGGCATTTTCCAGCTGAGTAGCAAGCAGGAAATCGTCACCAAAGTCAAGTTGAGCATATTCAAACTGAGTGACATCAATCATTTTCTTCATGTAAACATCGTTGCCAACAGCAAAACTACCGTCATCGTTGGGACAATTCAAAGTTCCATCTGTTCCACAACCAACAATGTTGCCATTATCATCATCAGCTGGATAGGCTTGAAAGTCGTTGTAATACATGCGCAAGGCCACTTTGAGCTGGCGCAAGTCGTTTTTTTTGGCGCTATCACGAGCACGAGCACGCACGCCGATTAAGTTGGGAAGTAAAACCGCCACCAATACTCCTAGGACAGAAATCACCACCAACAATTCGATTAGAGTAAAAGCGTTTTTCTTTTTAGCCATAATTTTCTTAATAACTATCTACTATATCTGGTGTGCTGGTCAAATTACTACTCATTACCACATAGTTACAGGTGTTGACCGATAAAACAGTATCGATGATTCGGCAATAAGTACCCATGTAGTAGGCTGGCTCCTCATCTAAGTTGCGGGCAATATCCTCATCTTCAGTATTTTCTAAATAGGCAAAAATACGGTAAGTTGTCCCCTGGGAATCAGAAAGATAAAAATACTGAGATCCACCAGGATCTTGGGGAATTTTACTCATATAAAGTGTAGAGTTTTCAGTATTTTGCCAGACATCTCCCCAATTACACTCTTCTGCAGCGTTCTCTCCACAACCCAAAATTTTGCCTGCCGATCCATAAGGATAATGACCATAGTCATTGTAGTAAAGTTCTAGAGTTTTACTGATGCTTTGCAAATCTTGCTTACGCTTGTTATCTCTGGATTTTTGCTGCACACTGCCAAAAGTCCTCAAGCCCAAACCTACTAGCAGGGCCATAATCGCCATCACCACCAAAAGTTCAAGTAAAGTAAAGCCGCGTTGTTTTTTCATAAATAAATAATTTTACTGAGGAGCACATGGCGTCTCACTGTAACACTGACCTACGGAAGTGTAGGGGCCCATATCACAGTTGTTGCCTTGTACCCAGACGTTACAGTCTTGATCGGTTGTGTAAGCAGAATTAGCACAGCAGAAGCACAAATGAGTGTCGCAATATTCAGGCACAGCAGTTGGGATGGGCGTGGCAGTGTTGGTTGGTAATGGCGTATTGGTGGGAAAAACCGCCCCCTCCAAAACCAAAGGCACGCCTTCAGCAATGCCATAAACATAATTAAGAGTGTTAGGAAACTCAGGGTTGTCTTCTGGTATGCCACAACCCCACTGGCAACCAAACTTCTCAATGATTGGATCAGATTTATCATCTAAAATACTCAGCACTCTATACCCCAAGCTATTGTCACCACTACCAGGGAAAGGCATGTAGAGGTAGGGCTTACCAGTAACTGGGTCGCAAGGCACTTCCTTGAGGTATGGTTGTAGTGATGGACCGTTGCAATCTGCCAAGTATTCTTCAGGAGGATAAGCACCACGATCATTATAATAATCTTCGAAAGCCAATTTAATGTCGCGCAGATCACTCTTGCGTTGGGCATCATGGGCTCGATTGGTGTCTGTGGTAAAAACTCTAAATAAAGCAATTAAAGCCACCATCAAAATCGCCACTACGATCAAGATTTCTATTAGGGTAATGCCTTTTTGCTGCTTCACTTTCATCTTGTTATCATTTAATCTTAACATAGGCTTACGAGTTTCGCACTTTAAAACAGTCACGCTACACTAAAACTCCTGCTTTACTGAACTAATCTCTTCTTTTCGCTCAGAGAAGTCGCTGTTAATCACCTAAAGCAAGTTTAAGTTTTTTGTCAGCTCCTTCTATGGACTGTTTGAAGTGCAAAACTCGTAAGACAAATATTTGGAAGTGGAGTGAACAAAAATGAAAGAAAATAGATTAAACACTTTTTTGACTTGGTCTTTGGTAGCAGCGGTGTTTCTCTTGCCCACTTTCTTTGCACCTTATTTCATCAATCCACTTATCAATAGTAAACTCCTTTTAGTTCTAGTTATCACTTTGCTGACCAGTGCTGTTTTTATCATCAGCAGTCTCCAAAAAAAGTCATGGGAATTAATCAAAACTCCTTTCACTTTGCCTTTGCTGGCTTTCGCTGTGCTGGTTGTGGTCTCTAGCTTGATTAGCCATCAATATCCAAGCAAACAATTTCTGGGTTTGGGTGGCGCTTATTTAGGCTTTGCTCTGGTGGTTTTATTGGCGCCCAGTTTACTTGAGGGAAGATTTAAGAAGTGGCTAGTTTACGCTTTTAACTCTGCCGCTATACTTCTTAGCACTCTTTCTATTTTGCAATTGTTCGGTCTAGGTCTAGCTCCGCTTATCAATCGCTTGAGCGTTTTGGACCTACCCAACAGTTTAGCTTTTTCTCTCAGTGGAGCTACTTTTGTCGGCATTCAATTTTTGTCAGTGGTTTTAATAGCCAATGTTTTTGACCAAAAGGCTTGGAAGGCTTCTGTTTTTAACAAAGTTACTACGGTTATGATTGCCATTGCTTTGGGGATCAATATCTGGTCCATTTTGCCAGGAGGCGAAGCCCGTTTTCAAAGCCTATCTCTTTCAGGTAGCGCTGCGATTGCCAAGGACAGTCTGACCTTCACCAAAAATGCCCTCTTTGGCTATGGTCCAGATTCTTATGGCAATGCCTACAATATTCTCAAGCCAATCTGGATTAATGGTTTTAACTATTGGAAATTCACCTTCGATTCAGCTTTCAACTTCCCTTTGACTGTAATTGTCAGTTTGGGTCTAATTGCCTTTATTGTCTATCTCTTCTTCTTGTGGCAAGTAGTCAAGACTGTCAAGCAAAGTGATGAGGAAAATATTTTCCTCAAAACTTTGATTTTTGCTGGACTAGTGTGGCAATTTTTGGCTCCGGTCAACCTAGTCATGTTGGCTATTTTAGGAATCGCTTTGGCTTTCTTTATTAGAGACAACCAAGAACACTACCAGAAGCTTAACTTCAGTGTTCATCACCTGTCTGATTTCTTCAATCGTGGCAAAGCTCAAGCTAGAAATTACGTCTTTTTAATCAGCAATGGCCTCTTATTGGCTGGTTTAGTTTTGGTGCTTTATTTCACTGGCAAAACCTTCGTAGCCTATCATCTACTCTATAAGAGCAATGCTAGTGTCAGCAAAAACGAAATTGCTATGGCTTATGACTATCACAAGCAAGCCAAGAATCTGGCTCCAGAGCTCGATTTTGTCAGACGCAGCTATTCACTCATCAACTTACAGATTGCCATTGCCTTATCCAACAAAGCCGACATTACTCCAGCCGAACAAGAACAAGTCCTACAACTAGTCAATCAAGCCATTCGCGAAGCCAAAGCTGCTACTGTTCTAGATCCAGCCAATTACCAAAATTGGTCAGTGCTGGCTCAAATTTACGTCCAACTATCTGGCACGACTGAACAAGCCAAACAAGAAGCTTTCAATGCCTTGGCTCGCGCTGCTACTTACAATCCTAATGATCCTGAGATTAGACTGGCTCTAGGTCAACTTTTCTTTAACAGTGAGAAATATTCTGAGGCCATCACTTTCTTCGACCAAGCGATTGAGAGAAAACCAGATTTGTTTGTCGCTCACTATTATATGGCTAGAGCCTTTTTGGCCAACAAACAGCTGACAGAGGCCAGAAGTTCACTCATCAACAGTCTCAACCTCGCTCCTAAAGACAGCGAAGAATACAAAGCCATTGAGAAAGAACTCAACGCTCTTGTAACTGAGATTGAGAGTTTAAATAAAGCCAAAGAAGACGGCGTCTCACTTGATAAGCTACCAGCAGCGATTACTGAACCAGTTAATGAAGCCAGCTCCTCAGGTCTCTCTGAGCTTCTAGACGAAAAAGACACAGAAGCAGTCATTCAAGATGGTGCTCTCAGCTCCGATCAAAGCCTCGTAGAAAATTAATCTCTTTTAAAGCGTCGAAGCGACGGCTTTTTTGACTTCTTCCAAACCTTCGTTGGTAACTGTGCTAAAAAATATCAAATTCACATCTTTATCTATAAAATATGATCTAAATACATCTAATTGCTCAGAAGTGTATAAATCTATCTTATTAAGTGTCACAATGACTTGCTTTTGCAGCATTTTCTCATCATAATCAGCTAGTTCGTGGCGCAACTGTTCGTATTGTCGCCACAACATTTTTGCTTTTTCTAAGTCGCTAACGCCCTCATCAAAAACCACTGCCTCTTCCAAGAAGAGCACAAACATCAAACTTTGGCAGTTTTCAATGTGACGCAAGAAATCCAAACCCAAACCCTTGCCCTGACTAGCTCCCTCAATCAAACCAGGAACATCAGCCACCACTAACTCGTCCTTGCCCTGATCAAAACCAAGATGCATAATGCCCAGATTGGGCTCGATTGTAGTAAATGGATAATTGGCAATTTTGGGGTTGGCCCTAGTAACTTTAGAAAGAAAAGTGCTTTTACCAGCATTAGGAAAACCAACCAAGCCTAGGTCAGCTAAGAGTTTGAGCTCTAGTTGAACGAGTTTTTGTTCACCAAAACCACCATACTCTGCTTCCAAAGGAGTTGTTTTAACTGATGATTTGAAATGAACGCTGCCCCGTCCCCCCTTACCGCCTTGGCAAACCAAAAACTCTTGATTTGCTTCTTTAAATACAAAAAGCTCGAGTTTTTCCTCAAAAACTTCCAGCTGATTATCTGGATCTCTTGGTGGAATACCCTGATTTTCATCTTCTAGATAATATTTGCCACCGCTAATAAATTCTTCAGATAGCAAAGAGTTGTTTCTTCTCTTCTTGGCAATTTGGTTTTCTGCCAAAAGATAAATTACAGTGCCAATTGGCACCTCTAGAATTTTATCCTCACCTTTTTCACCAAATTTCTTGCGACGGCCACCATTTTGACCTCTTTGGGCTTTAACCAGTTTGACTCCCGCAAAATCTCGCAGCGTTGTGAGACCAGCCTTACTGCGAATTAGAATTGAACCACCATCGCCACCATCGCCACCATCAGGACCACCTTTGGTGACAAATTTCTCGCGACGAAAAGAAACTTTTCCGTCTCCTCCATCACCAGCTGCTAAAGTTAATTTGACTAGATCGATCATTCGTAAACCTTTTTATATTTTCTTAGCCACATTCGACTAAACCCATCACTTCTTTTAGAAACAATCTTTTTCTCATTCAGTGAAGTCGCTGTATATTATCCCATACATCCTTTATATTTGTTAGTCAGCTCCTTCAATGGACTAAGAAAATATAAAAAGGTTTACGAGACTAATAAAAAAATAAGTTCACTTTAAACCTACTTTAAAAAGCTTAAAGGATTTAATAACGCTCCGCCTTGGCGAATTTCAAAGTGTAAGTGAGTGCCTGTACTACGACCAGTGCTACCCATTTGGCCAATCACGTCGCCGCGCTTTACTCTTTGGCCTTCCACCACCTGCACCACTGACATGTGAGCATATAAAGTTACATAACCATTGCCGTGATCAAGCACCACACGGTTACCATAACCAGAACTATCTGGCCAACCAGCAGTCGTCACCAAACCTGCATCAGCAGCTAGAATCGGACCGGCGGCTCGATTGGCAATATCAATAGCCTTATGAAAGAAGCTATAACTCTGAGTGATGCCACCAGAAGCTGGCCAAATGAAAGAGCCAAGTGCTGAAACTGTACCTGCATCTGGAGTAAGTGTACCAAAGCGAGTGGTGTTGGCCACATTAGCTGGCAAGCGCACCTCGGCTTTAACACCTTCTGGAACCATTAAGTATTGACCGACTACCAAACCGAAAGTTTCATCATTGAGAAACTCATTGAAAGGATAGTCAACAATCATCTGCACCTGTGAACCATCTAGACCGTATTTTTTACCCACTGAGTAAATGGTTTCGCCACGGGCCACTTTATGACGCACACCATCTACTGGCAGAATACTCAACTCTTGTCCAGGCTTGATAGTGGACTTTTCAGTTAGATTGTTTTCCCAAAAAATTGTGCTTGGTTTCAAGCCATAACGTTCAGCAATGCTTGAAATGGTTTCGCCATCAGCCACAATGTGAGTAATTATTTCTCCACCTCTATACTGACGCACCTCTTCTGCCTGCGAAGTGTAAAAGTCTGGCGCAGCAGCGGTTGCGGTGGAAAGCACTGGGCTAGCCATAACTCTTTGCTGCTCGTTCTCATCTGGCTTGGACAATAAACTTGGCCCCAGAGTGACCATCAAAAAGGTCAAGCCAATCGTGCCAAAATGCAAAAAAGGCTTAGTGTACTTGCCTCTTTGCATATAGAGCACATCAACCAACTTGTCTTTAAAACTTTCAAACCAAGCAAAAATTCCATAAAAACGATTTTTAACGTAAGTTCGAACAAAACTGCCAAAAGCACGCAGGTCAACAAACAGTTGACGAGTCGAGCTGATAAATTTGGCAGTTTGCTTCATGAATTTTAACCTTTAAGTGAGGCTAGGAAATCTTTATTGCTGTCAGTTCTCTTGAGTTTTTCAATCAAAGTTATAGTTCGCTCATCTTTACCCAACATATCCAACATACGATGCAAAGTAATAATTGACTGATAAGTAACTGGATCAATTAAGAGATCATCGCGACGAGTGCCAGATTTCTGAATATCAATTGCAGGATGAATTCTTCTCTCTGCCAAACCTCGATCTAAGTGAATTTCTTGATTACCAGTGCCTTTGAATTCTTCATAAACTAAGTCGTCCATTCTAGAACCAGTGTCGACCAAAGCTGTACCAACAATGGTTAAAGAGCCTTGCACTTCAAAATTGCGGGCAGCACCAAAAAATTTCTTGGGTGGAAAAAGAGCTGCTGGATCAAAGCCTCCAGACAAAGTTCTGCCTGAAGTTGGCATGGCTAAATTGTAAGCTCTGGCTAGACGCGTAATTGAGTCAAGCAAAATCACCACATCTCGACCAGCTTCGACCAAGCGCTTAGCTCTCTCTAGAGCTAATTCGGCTACGCGACACTGATCGGTGGCTGGCTCATC
Source organism: Candidatus Microgenomatus sp. (assembly GCA_020724725.1). GTDB lineage: Bacteria > Patescibacteriota > Microgenomatia > UBA1400 > PJMF01 > UBA1364. Next base: position 39,729 of record DYGL01000002.1, read on the forward strand.
AAAATTACTAGCTGCCACCTCACCTCGACCTTTGGTTAAATGCTCGATATGACGACGAATATCAGTCACTTCTTCTGGACGTTCGCCCACCAAAACAGCCATCAAATGAATGTCTGGATTATTGGCAGCCACACCAGTAGCAATATCTTTGAGCAAGGTTGTCTTACCAGCCTTGGGAGGAGAAACTATTAAACTTCTCTGACCTTTACCAATTGGAGCAATCATGTCAACAATGCGCAGCGACAACGGCTCTTTGCTTGTTTCCAATTTGATCTGTGAATCTGGGTAAACAGGAGTGAGAGCTTTAAATTTGACTCGCTCTTTTCTCATAAATTCTTCAACAGTTAGGCCATTTACCTTATCAACTTTAAGCAAACCCCAAAAGCGCTCATTATCCTTTGGTCTTCGGGCTGGGCCAGTTACCACATCGCCTGGACGAAGCTGAAGGCGACGAATTTGTGAAGTGGAAATGTAAGCATCGCGCTCTGATTCAGCAAAGCCAACACGCAAAATACCGTGCCCATCTCTGGACATATCCAAAATACCCTCAATAACTTCAGAAGAGCTATTGTCTTCTTGAAAATTGGTGCGGGAAACTTTGTGACGAATAATTCTTGGAGTAAAACCGCTACTGACAGGAGTTGTTGGCTCAACTGGAGGATTCGCTGGAGCCACTTCTGCTATTAATTTTTCTTCGACTGGGGCTGGAGCTTCTTTGGGCTCTGCGACAGTGGTGCTAGTTTTTTTAACTGGCATAAAATATAAAACCTTTCTTAAGTTCTAAATTTCTAAATTTTTGATCGTGAATCATGTTTTTTATTTAACTATATGGCTCTAAGGGTGACTCGTAAGGAGAAAACAAAATGCGAAATAAGCATTAGATTTATCAACTTATTATGTCAAAAAAGCTAAAAAATACAAGCTAATGAGTTTCTTGCCACAATGATTTGCTCAAGTCCACCTTCTCTCCTTTAAAAATTACTCCCTCTTTGAGCAACATCTCTTTCTTCTTCGGAAGTTTTTGTAAACCAAAGTAACCGTTGAGACTACCGTCAGCAGCCACCACTCGATGACAAGGTACCTCCGGAGCAAAAGGATTGGCCCTCATAAAAACTCCAACTGCGCGAGCAGCTTTGGGTTTTTTGGCTAATCTGGCTATTTGGCCATAAGTAGCCACCTTACCTTTGGGAATTCTTCTGGTTTGTTGATAAACCAAGTCTCTAAAAGTCATGACACAATCATTTTAACACGAAAACCCTTGGCGGAGGCTCGGTTGCCTGCCCAACTACCGAGCATCCGCCAAAGATTCCTATCTATTTTGATATGAATAGATATACTTAATTATAATTTACTATTTGTGAGGGTGGTGATAACCTATAAGCAATCGTATGTCTCTTATGAGACAAACAAAACAAGCTACATTGTTATTCGTGATTCATCAGCGGTAATAATGTTCGCTACGATCCATCTTGTTTAGGTTCTTGACTGCCTTAAAGAACAAGACTTAAACGGGATGGATTTTTTTTACCCCCATTTTTAAACCCTCTGCTCTCTCCTTATTCATCATCCAGAAAAAGCTTCAACGGGCTTAAATTTCCTCGCAAACAATGACTTAAAGAACTAAGGTTTATTATAGTGCTTTTCTATAATTTTTACAAGAATCAATTATGTCCTATAGTTTTTTAAAGAGACTATTTAAATAGTCCTATATCTTTTTATTTAAGCAATTTATTGATGGATATCATCAAGTTTTCAACAAAGATTTTTCCAAATGGAAAATTGTGCAAAACAAAAGCCCTCTCCACCTTGGATAACGATTTGCTATACTTATAGACGTGCTAAAAAACCACGTTCTCCTTGAGATCCGCACCAGCAAAGACAGTGAAGAAACAGAAGAAACAGCAGTTCAACTTTTCTCTACTCTGCCCAAGTTACACAACAATTTATTTGACAAGTTGATTGGCAAAAACGAAAGCTTGAGCTTTGAGATCATGGTGCGCGAGCAAAGCATTCACTTTTTGGCCCATGTGCCACTACGCTTGCTCGAGTATTTTAAAGGAGCTATTCATGCTAGCTACCCAGAAGCTGTCATTGAAGAATTGCAATTTGATCCAGTAGCTTGGTTTTTTGATCAAAATAAAAAAATCAAAGCAGCCAGCTTCAAACTCAAAAACCACAGCTATCTGCCACTTAAAACCTATCAAGAATTTAAAGACATCGATCCTCTTTCTACCCTGATGTCCACTCTTTCCAAAAATGAGGGGCAAGACACCATCCTAATCCAGATGGTTTTGGACAATGAAAGTGAATTTTTCCCACAAAGAGGACATATTTCTAGTGAAAAACTAGAAAGTCACCCACAAAAAGCCCTCATCGCAGCCAAAATGGACAAAAGGTCTCTTCAAGCAGCTTTTAAACTCGCTGTCTCGACTGATAATAGTAAAAAGAGCAAACTACTTTTGGAAAACATTGCCGCTGCTTATCAAGCTATTACTCAGAGTGAAAGTAATTCTCTACAACTGCACAACAGATATTTTTGCAAAAAAGCTTTTCTTAGAAAAATGAATGAGAGAAGTTTTCAAGCTTCTCCCCGCCTCCATTTAAGCTTGGAAGAGACCGCCACCCTCTTTCACTTGCCCAGCAAGAAACTAGGCAACATTAGCAACATTTCTTGGGGTAAGAAGCTCCTTGGTGAAGCTCCAGAAAATTTGCCGATTGTGACTCAAGACACTCCTGACGAAATCAAACAAAACATTAATGTTTTGGCCGAAACTGTTTTCAAGAATCGCAACACCAAATATGGCTTGCTTCGCAACGACCGTCGTCGCCATGTCTATGTTATTGGTAAAACTGGCACTGGTAAGTCTACTCTCCTTGCCAACATGGCCATCAACGACCTCAAACACAACGAGGGCTTATGTATTATCGATCCGCACGGCGATCTAGTAGAAACCTTGCTTGATTTTATTCCCAAGCATCGCATTAACGATGTTATTTACTTCGATCCAGCCGATCAAGAGCGCACTGTACAAATCAACCTATTTGAAGGTGAAAACGTAGTTCATCGCGAGCTAATTGCTTCAGGCATTATTTCCGTTTTTCAAAAACTCTACAGCTATTCTTGGGGCCCCAGACTTGAATATATTTTGCGCAATTGTCTACTTACCCTGCTCAAAAGCAAGGAAGCCAAGCTTTCTGATGTTTTAGACCTGCTCACCAATCAAAAATTTCGTGACAGCGTCGTCGAGAAACTTGACGACCCCATTCTCAAGAGCTTCTGGATCAACGAGTACAACAAAATGCAAGATCGTCAACGCCAAGAATCAATTGCTTCTATTCTTAATAAGGTTGGTCAATTTGTCTCTTCACCGATTGTGCGTAATGTGGTCAACACCACTCAATCCTCCTTTAGCATTGAGGAATTGATGGATCAGGGCAAAATTCTCTTGGTTAACCTTTCTCAAGGTCGTTTGGGTGAGGATAATGCCACTCTACTCGGAGCGATGATGATCACCAAAATCCAGTTGGCAGCTATGGGTCGCGTTAATATTCCAGAAGAAAAACGCCGTGATTTTTATCTCTATGTCGACGAGTTCCAAAACTTTGCTACCGATTCTTTTGTCAAAATCCTGTCTGAAGCACGCAAATATCGCCTCAACCTCACTCTCGCCAATCAATACATTGACCAGATTCCTGAAGAAGTGCGTCAAGCTATCTTTGGCAACTGTGGCAACATTATTAGTTTTGTGATGGGTGCTGGCGATGCCACCTATTTCCAAGCCGAATATGGCAACCTTTACAGCCAAGATGACTTAGTTAATCTCGATAAACATCAAATCATTAATAAAATCTCTATCGACAACGTCCTCTCTCGCCCCTTCCCTGCTTACACCTTGGCTCTCGCCAAAAGCAGCAATCAAAACCGCGAAAAAGTCATTCGCAACAGTCGTGAGAGATACGCAAAGAAGAGAATTTTGTGAGAATTTTAGTTAATCTTCTTTTTTACCAAGCAACCCCAACTCCTTTAGCAACTCTTTGATGTTGCTGTGGGTTTGGCGTGAAATGATTTTCTTAAAACCTAACCTTCGGGCTTCTTTAGCGCGTCGTTCAAAATATGGGCTTTTTCTGATCTCTCCAAGTAAGCCTATCTCACCGATAAAAACTATATTTTGATCAATTTTTTTACCCGAAAGAGAGCTTGCTATCGCTACCGCCAAACCCAAATCTACACTCGCCTCTTTGATCTTAAAACCACCCGCTACGCTTAGAAAAACATCATAAAAAGCTAGAGGCAGCTGAGCATGCTTCTGCAAAACTGCGGTTAAGACTTGAATACGAGCCAAATCTACCCCTCGCCCCACCCTACGTGGCATAGCGAGTTGTGATTTGACCACTAGTGCCTGCACTTCAGCCAAAAGTGGCCTCGTGCCTTCCATTAAACAGACGGTAGACGCTCCAGTCACCAGTTGATTGCTGTTTTCCAAAAACAATTCGCTAGGGTTGCTAATTTCGCGCAAACCATAGTCTTCACTCTGGAAAAGCCCTACTTCATCAGTGGCTCCAAAACGATTTTTAAGTGACCTCAACATGCGTAATTGGTCTGATCTTTCGCCCTCCAATAGCAATACTGTGTCAACCATGTGTTCAAAAATCTTAGGCCCTGCAATGACACCGTCTTTGGTGATGTGACCAATCAGAAAGGTTGGAATACCCAAAGCTTTCACGGTATCAATAATGCGATCGGCCACTTCACGAATTTGACCCACGCTACCACTGGCTCCAGTCAAGAAACTAGTCGAGAGCGATTGAATACTATCAACAATCAGGAGGTCTGGGCGGTCTTTTTTGACCAAGAAATTTAACTCATCAACATCAGTAGTAGTGATAAAAATCAGGCTAGAAGCAAGCTTTTCTTTTGAGTAATTATCTTGCTCGTTATCTAAAAATCTATCTATTCTTAGAGATATTTGAGATGGACTTTCTTCACCAGCCACGTAGAAGATTTTAAGAGACTTTAAATCTTTGGCCGACTGAGCACGCAAAGACAAAATTTGCAAAATCATTTGTGTTAGTAAGGTAGATTTGCCGATGCCCGGCTCCCCACCCAACAAAACCACCATGCCAGCCACCAAACCACCGCCCAAAACCCGATCCAACTCTCCAATGCTAGTAGAAAAACGGTTTTTTGTGCCACTGACGCGCTTGACTTGAGAAAATTCAATTCTTTTTTGGGCAATTTCTGTCTCACTTAGAGTATTTTTTCCCTGAGCCTGCCTGCCTGTTGGAGCAGCCTGTTCCACTTCCTCCACCAAAGTATTCCAAGCCTGACATTCGCTGCACTGCCCCATCCACTTAGGAAAACTAGCGCTACAGTTCTGACAAACAAAATGTGATTTGGATTTAGCCATTTAAAAACCTACTCCACACTGCCTACAAAAAGAGTGTCGCCACTATACTGACCACTAACCGTCACATTCTCTCCAACGTAAGCATCTAATTCGACAGTGTAGCTGTCAATTTCTTTGGGAGTTTGACCCATTTCTTGTAGATAAAATCTGCCGCCAGTTTTAGAAACAGTGCCAGTTTTGGTGGTGGTGCCAACTTTTTCTTTGACTGTTGGGCTTGCTTGCTCTTGCTTTTTGGCTTGATTGAGCCACCAATAAGCTCCTCCACCCAAAATTAATAAAGTAACAATGATAATTAAAAGTTGCTTCATAGCGAACCTTTCTGCTTGAGTTTGTTAATAATTTTGGTCGAAGAAAATTCTGGATTAAACTCGTGCACTACCACTAGCTTAGCACCAAATTGTGCCAAAATCATTTCTTTCTCTTTTTTGAAAGCCGTATTGGAAGAGACTGCCATAAAATTTGGCCTGATCTGCTCGATTAAGCGCTGATGATCAGCGGGCTTAGAAAACTCTTCAGGCAAAATAAAAACCTGATCAGCAATCTGCAATTTTTGTAAATTGGTCAAGCGTTTTGCCTGATTATTGATTGGTCTACCCTCACCTTTCATTTTTTTGACTCGCACATCCGACTCCAAACCAACCAACAATAAATCAGCAACAGCTTTGGCTTTGCGTAAAAAATTTAAGTGTTCTTGGTGCAACAAATCAAAAACCCCAGTCACCAAAACCAAGGATTGATGCTTAGCTTGTCTCTTGGCTAAAAAGTCTGTTAGGTTTTGCATGGTCAGCGAAAGTCAAGTTTAACATGTCAAGACTTTGAAGTACACGCAAACATGCTAGAATCTATAATCAATCATGAAAAAAATTGTCGTCATTGGTGGAGGAACTGGTAGCGCTGTCGTTCTTTCCGGACTCAAAAACTTTCCAGACGTTGAACTGAGTGCTGTAGTAGTGGTCTCCGACAATGGTGGCTCGACTGGCAGACTCAGAGATGAATTTGGTTTTCTGCCAGTTGGTGATTTGCGCCAATGCATTGCTGCTCTAGCTACTGGAGAAAATGAAAAAGAAATTCGCCAGCTATTGCTTTACCGCTTCGACCAAAATTCTAGCCTTAAGGGACATAATCTCGGCAATCTTATTCTAACTTCCCTAGAGAATCTCACTGGTTCTGCCAGCAAAGCTGTGGAAATTGCTTCCAGAATTTTTCGTACTAGTGGTACTGTTTTACCCATTAGCGAAGATAGTGTTAATTTGGTCATTCACTACGGCGATGGCACCATCATGGTGGGTGAAAAAAACCTAGATGATTCAAGTCTTGGTGGTAAAAAAATCAAACAAATCACTTTGGATAAAAAAGCCAAAATCTATGATAAAGCTTATGAGGCGATTGTGGCAGCTGACCTAGTTGTCTTTGGCCCTGGAGATCTTTATGGCAGCTTGATTCCTAACACTTTGGTGGAAGGGTTTACTAGTGCCCTAGAGGCCAATAGGCAAAATGGTGGTAAATTTGTCTATGTCAGCAACCTAATGACTCATTATTCTCAAACTCACCTGATGACTGCAAGACAGCATTTAGACGAAGTGCATAAGTATTGCCAAAGACAAACCGACTTTGTTTTGATCAACAACGCAGAAATTCCTCCAGAAATTTTAGAGGTTTACAAAAAAGCCAATGATTTTCCTGTGCTTGATGATTTACAAAGTGTTGAGGGCGGACCCACTTTTGTTCGTCAAGATTTGCTTAGCAACACCATGGTTAAAGCAGATAAAAACGACGCCCTCCAAAGAAGCCTGATTCGCCATCACAAACAAAAATTGGCCACTAGCTTGCACCAACTGATTTAAATTTATTTAGAGAAATTATATTTGCCAAGCACACTAGTAATGCCTAGTGCCGCTGGCTCCAAAGCTTTTTCAACACTAGAACCAGCCAAGACAGAATTAACAGCGTCTTCATAGTATTTAATAACTTGATCATTTAGACCATTATCATGAGTGAAACTAGCCATATACCAAGATTTGGCAATTGGCGCATCCTCAGTGTAAGCTCCAACTAATTCATTGCCTTGCAATTCAGTGGCCATATCAATACGAGGATAGATTTCTCCAAAAGCTCGATATTGACTAGCGTCATTATAAAACTTGCGCAAAACATCCTGAGAAGACAAGTGTTTCAAGAAAAGCCAAGCAGCATCTTTGCTTTTGCTCTTGTTGTTGACACCCTCTGCCCAAAAAGTCGCCCAAGCAATGGGATTCTCGCTATCTAATTGTGGCAGCCTGGCTACCGCAAAATCCAGATTGGGATTGAGGTTTTTGATGTCATGAACTCTCCAAGAAGGTGCAAAAATCATCGCCACATCTCCTTTTGCGAAAGCAGTGGTGGAGTTAGCCAAACGATCAGACCAAATTTTATCTTGCCTAATAAAATTAGTGTAAAAAGTAATTGCATCCTTTACATATTGGCTGCTTACCTCAGAAGGATTACCTCCGTTTTGGATAATTAATAAGCCCAAAATGTCAGAAAAATGATCAACATTACCAGCATTGCCAATTGCTAAACCTGCTCTAGTGATATTGCCACTTTGGCGATCTGATAGATTGGCAGGCACAGTTAGCTTGTTGGCGGCAGTGCGCAACTCAGCCCAAGTGGTAGGCACACTTAGATTGGCGGTCTTAAGCATTTCTTTGTTATAAAAGAGAGCTAAGCCGTCATACATGAGAGGAATGCCAACGATTTGCCCACCAACTTGTAAGTTATTTGTTGCAGTTGGATAAAAAGTTTGTTTGTACTCAGCTGCGCTCATCACTGTGGCTGGAAGTGGTGCCAAATCCAAACTAAGCATGGGCACCCAAGTCATATGGTAACGAAAAATATCTGGACCATTACCAGAAGCAATGGCTTGCTGAAGTCTCTCTCGGTAGTCTCGATGGGATTGTTTGCGATAATCTATCTTAATGCTGGGATTTTTGGCCTCAAAATCAGCAATCACTTCTTTGAGAATCTGACTATCTTCCCATAAGCCCCAGTAAGTCAAAGTAGTGACTTCAGTGGGAGCGGTTTTATTTGCTACGTTGGTATTTTGGTTGGTACTGCTTGTTTTGGCGGGAGTGCTTGTTTTGGGCTTAAACAAACTAAACAACAAAAAAGCCAAAGCTAAAACCAAGAGCACTGCTCCACCAATCAAAAGTGGTTTGGGCAAATTTAGTTTAAATTTTGATAGAGGATTTTTGGCAGATTTAGCTGGCTCTGCCTGATTTGTTGGGGCTGAGTTAGCTTGAGCACTAGGAGCTTGAGCAACTTCTGGCTTATCTAGCTTAGGCATTGGTCCTGGAGAAGCTTGGCTTGACTGAATTGGTTGAGAGTTTTGAGTTGGTTGGGCTGGCTGAACTAGAGTTGGACTGGAAGTCGGAGCTGCAGAGACCATAGGAGTGGCAACTGGCTCAGTTTTTCCAGCACCTTGGCTGGTATTTAGAGAAATTTGATCAAGAGGTCCAGCTGGTCGACTGGGTACGGGAGGAAGCTGGGTAGGTGAACTAGCAGGCTTGGCTGAATTAATTGTTGGCTGCGGATTAGGCGCGCTAACTTTCATGTTAGGTGGTGTTCCACCAGGATTTTCTCTAGAAAGACCACCGGGAACCACTTGAGGTTGAGGTTGAGGTTGAGGTTGAGGTTGAACTGGAGTTGGACTAGAAGCAGGAGTGGCTGGAGCTATAGGAGCAGTAGTTGGCACAGAATTAATTGCCGGCTGACCTGGCAAATTGGGTTTTGGTAAGTTCTGGCTTGGCATAGACGCAAATTGCACGATACAATGGAGTGCACCCTCTATTATGGATAAAATTTACGAAGCAATCAAGCGTAGCTTCAATCAAAAAACTCAGAACCAATTTTTACTTGGTTTAGGCATTTTGCTTTTATTTCTAAGCGCTTGGCTAGTATTGGTTTACTTACAATACTACAATGACAAGTTTTTGCCCAAAACTTACATTGATGATGTCAATGTCTCTGGTCTCAAAATTGAAGAAGCTCGAGAAAAAATTCTCCAACAATTAAATAGCAAAATTGATTTCAAACAACAAAAACTAACATTAAGTTACGAAGAGCATTTTGTAGAAGCAGAGCTAGAACAACTCGATGTTCATGACAATTTAGACGAAGTTTTGACAGAAGCTTTTGCCAAAAATCGCGATCAAAGTCTCGTGTCCATAATTAAAAGCCATTTCAATCCTCAAAGATACAATGTTGGATTAAATTTTGCTCCTGAAAAAGTGGATGTTTTAATTCAAGAATTAAAGAAAAAAGTCGATGTTGTCGGTCAAGAACCACAGGCGAAATTGATTGGCCAAACAATAACAATCGACAGAGGCTCAAATGGCACAGAATTACTAGTTGAAGAAACTTGGCAAGCCTTGCATCAGCAAATTTTAGAGAGAAATTTGCGAGATCTAGAGGCTCAAGATTTTATGCTCAAAGCTGTAGTCAATCAGCCAATTGTGGCTTTAAGTGAAGAGCAAATAGAAGTAAGTCAAAAAAGGCTTGAAAAATTTATCGGACAAAGCTTTGAATTTCATTACGATTACCGCAAAACCACCCTAAAGGGACAAGAGCTAATTGATTTGCTAAAAATTCCAGAAGGTCTAAATCAAGAAAAAATCAATGAATTTATTCAAACATTAAAAACTCAAGTTGATCGTCCTAGTAGCGATGCTGTTTTTAAATATAATCCTGAAACCTTAGTCGTTGAAGAATTTAAACCTGATCAAGATGGCTTGGAAGTTGATGCGCTAGCAAGCCAAGAAATTATTGAAAATTTCTTACAACAAGTTGAGAATCGAGCCGATGAAAACCAAAAAATTGAAAGCTCATTTGACTTGCCCATGGCCAAAGTTAAAGCTGACCTGACTTTAGAAGAAAGCAATGATTTGGGGATTAAAGAAGTGATTGGTTTTGGCGAAAGCTGGTATGACCACTCCATCCCCAACCGTATTTTTAATGTGGATTTGGCCACCAGTCGCATCACCAATCACATCGTCAAGCCAAACGCAGAGTTTTCCTTCAACAAAGCTCTCGGTGACGTGTCGGATCGATCTGGCTATCGCAATGCCTACATCATCGAAGCTGGTCAAACTAAATTATCTCCAGGTGGCGGGGTTTGCCAAGTTAGTAGTACGCTTTTCCGTTCCCTGCTTGATGCTGGAGTCAAAATTAGCAAGCGCTTGCCTCATGCCTACCGTGTCTCTTATTACGAGATTGGCAACGAACCTGGTTTTGATGCTACTGTCTACGCTGGTGAGGTTGATTTACGCTTCATCAATGACACTCCTGGCCATATTTTGATCAGTTGTCAAAGTGATAATAAAAATCTTTACATGTCTTGCAAACTTTACGGCACCAGTGATGGTCGTTCCAACGAAATTGTGAACTACAAAAAATGGGGCGCTTCTCCTCCTCTACCCACTGTTTACATTGATACTCCAGAGCTTCCAAGTGGCAAGCTGGAACAAATTGACTGGTCAGCTAGTGGCATTAAAGCTGAATTTACCAATGTCATTCGCGACCGCGATGGTCAAGTCATTCGTGAAGATTACTACCACAGCAGCTATCGACCTTGGGCAGCTAAGTATTTGAGGGGTATTTAGGTAACAATCTTCTACATTTTCAAAATCAAATGAATTGCACTTTTTGCAATATTGCTCTGGCAAAATATAAGTTATGGGCCGGAGCGCTGGTGCGCAATTTTGTCCACGAAAAACAATTAAAAGTGGGGTTCTGCCTCCAAGAGCGAAGCTCGTGGATAATACCCGAAGGGTGAATTCCCCCTCCGGTCCACAACTCTTTAAAAATAAAATTAAAAGATCTTTTGAGCTTGAAAAATTCAATTATTTTTGTATACTAAACCATAGTTTCGTGGACAAAATTGGGGAATACCCGAATTAAAAAATCACTCACAAAGGGTGATTTTTTTGTTTTTAGGCTACTTTTTTTCGATGTTGAAAAGGCCAGACTTAACAGATATTCTGGCTGGAGCACGCAAATTAAAAACCTTATAAAATTCACTTCCTTTAATTTTCAGCTCTCCCTTGTTGGTCTGAAAAGTCACTTCTGCAGTCACCCCACCATCTGAGTAACTAACATTCACCCCAGTAACGCTAGTGTATCCTCCAATATTTGCCAATTCATTTTTACTATATGGGTTTCCATCAAAACATGAAGACTCTGGCGTAACACGACCACTATCTCCTCCACCCTTATACATAACTACCCAAGCATTAAGTATGTCAGCCATTTCTTCACTAGTAAGCCATGGATGATTCCGACCACAACTATCTCCAGATCTTGTTTTATACCAAGCCTTGTAGAACCAATAAGAACCAGCAATGTTTTCATATGCTTGTGATGTCCAACCACTTCTTCCACCTTGTGCATCCCAAAAAGATGGAGTTTGATACCCAGAATTATAGCTTGATGAATATGATTCCTGATATCCTCCAGAGGAAGCCGCGTATTGAGCCCACAAAGGATTGCCGTTAGCAGTCATCACCCAGCCAGAAACAGCGTTGACAGCTGTTTCCCAATTACCACCTTTATTAGATGGTTTGTAGACCTGACAATCTTCAGTCATGCAAATACAACCTCTATTTTTAACAGTTGCTAAAGCATAACTTTTAGCTGCTACAGCTTGAGCTTTAAGTGCCTCCATGCCTCCATTATCACCCCAACCATTAGGAACCTCATATATTCTCTTGGCATAGGTTTCCAAATCAACTGACCCCTGATCACAAATCAACTTTCCATTTTCATATCGACCCAAAACAATTGTTTCGTTAGGATAGTCTTTTTTTATCTCAACTCCTCCATAATAAGCTTTGAGTATTTCTTCTGCAGACTGACCACTCTTAGCTCTTCCGTAAGCACCATACTGACTCAAGCCTTTAAAGTGTGGAGCACCAAAACTAAAAACAGCAAAAGCTGGAGAAAAACCAGGATCATAATTTGGACGACTGGCCGGATCATCAGCCATCGGAACATCACCAACAGATGTTTGAAAAGTTGCAGATTTTCCGGCTAAAATTGATTGCTGCTTAGCACTTAACTCAGCAATTTTTCCACTAAGATCTTTTTGATAATTTTTTGCTTTGGAAATTTCACCTTTCAAAAAATCTGCCTGCTCATCTAATTGTTTAGAAAGACTAGCTAGGCGTTCTTGATCATGTTCTAGCTTCTTTTTATCTTCATTTAATTTGCTAATTTCCTCAGATATTGATCTAATTAAACGATCATCTTGAGCCTTGGCTGATTCTTGGTAAGCCAATTCTTTGGTTAATTGAGAAGCGTTTTGACTGGATAATAAAAAACTCAATTGGTTTGATGTGCGCGCTCTTTTGTAAGACTCAGCAACACGGTTGGAAAAAATTTTATAGTGGTGGACTAAATCAGCCTCTCTTTTTTTAATATCAGAAGCCAAATCTTCAGCTTGCTTTTTTGCCTTAGCAATGCCAAGTCTTGCCGAGTCAATACGTGCTTCAAAATTTTCGACTTGTTTCTCAAGTGGAGTTGTTGCATTTGTTGAAGCCTCAAGATCTTTTTTAAGTTTTTCTATTTCTATTGCGCAAGATTCTTCAGAGTCACAATCTACAGCTTTCACAAAAAAAGGGAGGTTTAAAAACACAATTCCAATCCCCAACAACAGCAAACAAACAAAGTTAAAACGACGGGAAAAGGACATAGCTTCATCATACTAAATAAAAGCTTGGTTTTGAAGCTCTTTAATGGTTTAATATACTCATGGATAAAATGAGAAAATTAGCTCTGGCGGTGCTTTTCTCTTTTGTTGCCTTTTTTTCTCATTCAGAGTTTAGTTATGCTGCTGACCCCACTCCCAACGTGCCGGGTAAAGAAATCTGGCAAGATCGAGATGATGGCAGTGGTGGCTCCCAAAGCTGTGGTTTTTTTACAGGCTGCACAGTAGCCGGCACCGATGTCAATATCAGACTAACTGGCATTGCTTATAACAATGGCAGAATTGTTCCAGATGATGTTTATACTCAAGTTGACTTAATTGGTGAAGGCATGGGTTGTCCTGACTACAAACTAGTTGGCTACTCTAAAGGTGGCACTTGGGAGAGTGTAGTTCCAGGAGACAAGATTAAAACCAACTGTCGATATTCTCTGCGTGTTACTTTGCCAAGTGGAACATTTAATGACGGCACAGAGGTTGAAGCTCAAACCTATGAAACTCCTTATGCTCCAGAAGTACAAGCCGCCTGCGGTGAAGATGAATGTGATTCAGACCTAGGAGTTTTGCAAAGTTCTCTTTATGAACTTTGTTCGCAAATTAAAAAAGGCACTGATCAATACGATGCCTGTATGACTTGTTTCACCAACAATGGTGTTTGGACTGCCGTAGGCTGTATTCCAAGTCAACCAGAAAGCATTATCAAAACTATCATTACTATTGGCCTAGCAATTGGTGGCGGTGTGGTACTAGTGATGATCATGGTAGGCTCATTTATGCTCTCTGTCTCTCAAGGAGATCCCAATAAAACCAAAGAGGCTAGAGAAATCATCACTTCGGCTATTATTGGACTACTCTTTGTCATTTTCTCGGTCACAATTTTGCAATTTATTGGCGTCTCGATTTTACATATTCCAGGTTTTGGAGAATAAAAATGAAAAAAATATTTTTTGCCATTATCGTCCAAATCATCCTCAGCCTTAATTTCACCACTCAAGCTCAAGCCTACTCTTGTGGCCAAACTTTTCCAGTGATGGATGGTGACTCTACAGCCGGACTTTGCCAATGCGCTAGTTCTGGAAACCAAGCTGCTTTTTTGGAATATGCAGCAGTAAGTAGTAGTCCTTTTGTACCTAGTGTTGCCACCTATTGTTGTGGTTTCAATGTTAACGGCGACTGTAAAGCTAACAGTGATCCCCTCGTCTATACTTGTGGGGAAAGTAGCTCTGACGCTAGTGTCCCCACGGGAGCAACTTGTAATTGTGAAGGCGGTGGCTGGGAAGGATACTTTGAAGGTTGGTTTTGGAATAGAGCCACTTGTTGTGGCTTCGTCAAAGACGACCAATGTCTAAGTGCCAATCCAGAAGAACAGGCCGATGATGTGGCTATTTGTGGCCAAAGCTATCCAAGTGGTGCTAAAAGTTGTATTTGTGGTGGTGGCGGTGGCGAAGCTGGCATGGAAGATGGCAGTATTTGTTGTGGCTGGGTGATTAATGGCAAATGCAACTCAACTGATGTGGCGATCAGCGATACTGAAGTAAGCGGAGAAACACTCAGTGGGCTTAATCCTCTCGCCATTGGTGGTAGCAGTCTTGACCTAAGTACTCCTGGTAAAATTATTAGTCGTGCCTTGGGCAGTTTTGTCTTCCCTATTGCTGGGATTATTCTTTTTGTAGTTTTGGTTCTAGGAGGCTTCCAGATGCTTACTGGCGCAGCCAGCTCCAAAGGCATGGAAGAAGGCAAACAAAAAATTACCAGCGCCATCCTAGGTTTTATCATTCTTTTTGCTGCCTACTGGATTGCTCAACTTCTAGAGCTAATTTTTGGCATTAGTATCCTTTCTTAGAATCAGCATTCTTAGTATAATGAGGCTGTGTTACAGAGTTTTATCAAGAAAACACTATCTTTGTTTTTGTTCTCTTTTGTCTTTTTAGCCTTAGGCGTTCCTGCTCGTGCTCAAAAACCAGCCGAAGAGCGAGACATGGCCATCTACCACACCTTGATGCCCATGTTCGTGCCCAATAAAGACGATGGTCTAAACTATGAAGATTTACTCTACACCATGATTCGCGACCAAGGCTACGAAGCTCATTGCGGTGGTGTTGAATGGTGGTTGGATAAAGATTTGTTTGGCGACATTGGCAAGTTTTTTAGTCAAGATGTTCCCCCTGAAGAAAGTTTTTATAACGGCCTCAACCCTACTGAATTTGGCGGCGTCGACAATTACGTCGTGGATTACTCCAAAGCTCGTATTCCGATGATGCGCGGCCTCCAATCCAGATACGACATCGTCAAAAACAGCTCACTTGAAGGTATGTTTGGTGCTGGTCAACAAACCGAAGAAGATACTTACAAGCTCAATTCTTCTGGTGTGAGCAAGCGCATGCTTTCAGATTATCAGCAGTGTTTAGCCAAAACTCAAAACATCTTGGCTTCAGCACAAATTTGTGATGAGCTGGAAGGTGAAGAATGCACGCTCAATAAAGAATACTCTTTTCAAATTGTGGTCGACGAAGAAGGCAATAGTCGCCCCGCAGTTGCTGGAGAAAATGCCAGCAGTCTAGAACCTGGAGAAAGCATTGAAAAAGTTGCTTTTTATATGAACGCTTTGCGCGGTTGGTTTGCAGAAATTCGCCCTGATCTTCATGGTAAAGAGTTATATGAACAAGTTTGTTTTGACATTACTGGTGGTGATGCCACCACTGCCTCCACGGATTATGATCCTCCCCCAGTTGAGCCAGTTAAAATCGCCAAACTAAGAGAGGCTGTCAAGGCCATTTCTATTGATTTGGATAGCCTTTATCGCTTGGCCTTTTTGGTCTTGTCTCCTCAACAAAATAAAGGTAAAGAGGAATATCCAGACAATAAATTTTATTGGCTACAAAATGACCCACCTGCTCAAATCGACTCTTGGGCTCATGCTCCTATTTTTATCGCTTTCAAAATTCCAGATTTTGGCACCAACAAATCTAGAATTGCTGGCAACATTGATACTTTAGAGTTGACCAAGATGGCTTTACAAACTTATGAACAAAATGAAAAAGACAAGCTAGACCAAACCAAAAAAAGAGAGTTTATTTATGAAGCCGCCAAAGCCGCTCCCCTCCTCTTGGACGGTGAGAAAGTCATGAACTGTCCATCCTTTTATCCACAATGCAGAAGAAAGCCAGAAAACGCACTCAATAACGTTATTGAAGACATGATTAATGGCATGTCTCTTAAATGTAAGAACCAAACTCTTCGCATTATCCAAAAAACTGTCGATGAAAACGGCGAGCCTCTAGACATTGGTGGTTTCACCAAAGTAGAAAAACAAGCTGAGGCCAGTGGTGTTGAACTGATTTTTAATCAAGAAGATCTGAACTGGGAAAGAGCTGGCGATCTTTTTACTCCAGCCTCCAAAGACTTAAAAGACAATCTTTATAAAAGTCCAGCCAACACTCAAGTTGCCAATCATTTAGCTTCTAGCGATACTAATCCTTTTGAATGGAAATTAATGATTGATGAGGATCCTCCAGATCTAGAGTCTTACATGATAGTCAATGCCTACTTGGTCTTACCGATTGGCGAAACCATTAAAGATGTCAATAAAGCTTTGGCAATCTTCTGGGACGAAGATCAATTTTTTGATCTTGTTCGTAACAATGTCATTGAAGACATGGAAAACAAAAAAGGAGTGATTCCTAAATACTACACGGTCAAAGACGCCAATCTGGGTTTTTCAGCAGTTGACTCTATCAACCCGCTTAATGAATGTGTCCCTGAGGTCAAAATTGTCAACGGTGTAAAAGAAATTCACATGGTTTGTTCTCATTACACTTTTGGGGTTGGTTTTAGTGAAACTAGAGATGAAATGCTCATTCCAGATTTTGGTTTGGGCTTTATGGTGCGCAAAATTCAACAAACACTCCGCACAACCTTCCACGACACCTATGAATACATTCTCTCCTGTCATCGAATTGAAGATATGTTTCTTGGTCGCTGTAGTGGCAACCCAGAGGGCATAGAAACCAAATCTTTTTGTGATGGCGAGGCTTTTAAAAACATCAAAGGTTTGCCCCCAGCTGGAGGCATTCCCCAATTTGCCAAAGATCAGTTTGGCACAGACATTTTGCCTTTTATCACTCCAGAACACATTGAGGCTTATCAGTA